>NZ_CP047029.1:1215000-1572500 GCF_009796805.1 Algibacter sp. L1A34
AGGAGAGATTCCTCCAACAAGTGCCTCAAACCCTGATGGAGATTGGGTAAAAGTATCTGCAAGTTTTGTTAGTACCGTTTCTCAATTTACTGTAGTATTAAGTAATGCTAATCTAGGAGGTAACGGAAACGATTTAGCTATTGATGATATTTTTGTAACGCAAACACTTTGCGATTTAGATAGAGATGGTGTTGCGGATATTATAGATTTAGATAATGATAATGATGGTATACCAAACGTTGTAGAGTTAGGTTTAATAGATGACAACTTTGATTCCACTGTTTATAATGACACAACAAACCCTTGGGTAGATGCTAACGGGAACGGAATGCATGATGCATACGAAACTATAACAATTTTAGATTCCGATGGTGATGGTGTACCAGATTACCTTGATCTAGATAGTGATAATGACGGTGTTTTTGATGCTGTTGAATATAATGGTTTTGGTGATATAGATGTCAATGGTAATGGTACCGGTGATGGCTCAGATTATCAAGATGCTATATCTGGTATTGATACCGATGATCAAGATGGTGATGGTATTTTATCAATAGTAGATGATAATGACAATGATTCGGATGGCACAGATCACGGAACGCTTACTTATAACGCTCCTTTAGATTCGGATGGTGATGGTGTACCAAACTATTTAGATATAGATAGTAACGATGCTCCAAATAATACTACTAACGGTAGTGATATAGATACTACACAAATTTATGCGTATTTAGATGCCGATAACGATGGCATTATTGATGGAACTAGCGACCTGGACAACGACGGAATCCTAGATGCTTTCGATACAGATAATAACGTCTTTGGCTCACCAAGAGACTTAAGCGACAGCTATACACTTTTCTTCGATGGAAGAAATGATTATGTAGAAGATGGTAATGTAATAAATGGTTGGGCAAATGCTACCCTTATGGCATGGATTAAAATTGAACCAGGAGCAACCGGTGATCGCGTTGTTGTTGGCCAAAATAGTTTTAATATTATGGTAACCAATGGTGGTCGTATTAAAGTTGAGGCTAACAGTGATACTCGAGAAGGTAGTACTGCTTTACCCGAAGGTATTTGGGTTCATGTTGGAGCAACTTATAGTAGTACGGATGGAGAGTTCATAGTTTATGTTAATGGCGATCCTCTTCCTGTAGTCTCTGTTGCGAATAGTTTATTTACAGATACCTCTAACTTTACCATAGGAAGAACACCAAATACAGACACCCGCTATTTTGAAGGAGAAATAGATGAAGTACGTTTATTCAACGAAGCTTTAAGTGAAACTTCATTCCAAAGAATGGTTTATCAAGAATTGAGTGATACTAATTTTAATCAAGGCGCCATAGTTCCTTTAGATATTGATGCCGCAAACACATTTAACACATCTCTAGTTAGGTATTTTAAAATGGATACTTTTAAAGATGATATTGTGGATGACGCCACAACATTAACTATCGATGTTGGCACGGGTGCAAGGCTACATAACATCAAAAACATTTACTTTCAAACCGCACCATTACCTTATGAAACTAAAGCTGTAGGATCTTGGAGTTCAACAAATACATGGTTACACGGTGATGTTTGGGATATTGACGCGGAAGCAACCAATCAAGATTGGTCTATAGTACATGTTAAACACAGTCTAACAACCGCAACTAGACATGCAACAGCTGGTTTAATAGTTGATGCTGGTGTTGAATTATCAATACAAAGTGATGTTGAACTTAACAACTCTTGGTACTTAGACCTAGCTGGACTTATCGATTTAGAAGGTGAATCTCAACTAATTCAAACAGAAAATAGTGTTTTGGTTGCAACTGGATCTATAGAAAAAGACCAACAAGGCACAGAAAATTTATATACTTATAATGCTTGGTCATCCCCTATACATACTACTAATCCAGATGTTGATATAAATGGTAACGAAACATATACCGTAGCAACCGTTTTAAAAGATGGTGAAGATCCTCTAACTCCAAAACCTATTTCATTCGTTTCTGGTTATAATGGTAATAATACATCTAGCCCAATAGAAATTGCAAACTATTGGATTTGGAAATTTGCAAATAGCCCAAGTGATAGTTATGCTCATTGGCAACAGGTAAAAAGTACTGGAGAAATAAAAGTTGGAGAAGGGTATACAATGAAAGGACCAGGAACAGGATCTATTTCTACAGATAAGAACTACGTGTTTCAAGGCACTCCAAATAATGGAGAAATACTTTTAAAAACAGATGCAGGAAACGATTACTTAGTTGGAAACCCATATCCATCTGCTATTGATGGTATAAAATTTTTAAATGATAATCCTCATTTAGATGGTACTCTATATTTTTGGGAACATTACGGAGGCGGTTCACATATACTAAGAGAATACGAAGGCGGCTATGGCACATACAACTACTCTGGTGGAGTTCCTGCAATAGCAACAAAAGCTACTCCAAACGCAGATGTTAGTCAAACTGGTATATCAACAAAAGTTCCTACTCGATATATCGCCGTGGGCCAAGGATTCTTTGTAACTGCTACTGCATCGGGAAACACAAGTTTTAATAATGATCAACGTGTTTTTGTTACCGAAGCTAGTGCCACCAATTCTTTATTTATGAAAGGAACAGCTGGAAAAGCTAAAATAGCAGCAATAGATACTAGCCTAGATGATTTACGAACCAAATTACGCTTAAACTATAATTCGCCTAACGGGTATACACGCCAAATATTAACAACCATAGACGAGAATGCAACTATGGAAATCGATAGAGGTTATGACGCTCCTTTAACTGAGGACAATGTGGAAGATATGTATTGGGAAATTGACGATAATAACTTTGTTATCCAAGGTATTGATGAACCAAATACAGAAACTAAATTACCTCTTTCTATAAAAGCAAAAACCGCAGGTGAAATTGAAATTACTTTAGCCGAATTAAATTATCCAACCGAAGATTTTGAATTATACATAAAAGATAATTTAACAGATACCTATCACGATTTAATTGAAAACACTAGCTTCACGACAACTGTAGAAAAAGGAGTAACTTCAAATCGGTTCGAAATTGTTTTTGCTAAACCATCAAGTACTTTAAGTATTTCTGATAATAATTTATTAGAAAATGTTGTTGGTGTATATTATAATACTTCTAATGCCGCTATACAGATTACTAATCCTGATAATTTTTCAATTGAAAACATAATAGGAACTAATATTTTAGGACAAAAGGTATTGAATGAAGCGATTAATTCTTCTGATAAAAATATAACTTTACCTGCTAATCTAGCTTTAGGTATTTATATTTTTACAATTGAAACAGATCATTCAAAAATTATCAAAAAAATGATAATTAAATAATTAAAAAAACTTACACCAATAGATTAAATAGGAAAACCTCAATACCAATTTTTAACTAACGTTTTAAAGTGAAATGCCCCGTAAGTTTTTGCCCATCTATTATTACCACATACCAATAATCTCCGGTAGGAACATGTTTATTTTTAAAAGTACCGTCCCAATCAAAAGAGCCATTTCTACTAAATTTTAATAATTTACCGTAACGATCAAAAATAGATACTTGCGATTTACCATACGCTTCAATACCAGATAAACGGAAGCTATCATTAACAGCATCATTATTAGGGGTGAAAAATTTAGGAATATAAAAATGCAGGTATTCCTGACTAACAATATCCGAACAGTTTTGAGATTTTACATAAATGGTATAACGTCCGCCTTCAATATTATAAAAAACAGAATTAGGTTGAAAAATATTCCCATTAATAGAATATAAAAAATTACCAGAGTTTTCAGTTGAAATAACAATATCATTTCCATCAGATGTTACAGAATCAATGATTGGTGTTTCCGCAACTGACACATTAAATATTCTTGTCTCATAATTACAAGTACTTCCCGTAATTTCAACAGAATAACTTCCTGATAAAGTAATCGAAATGGTTTCTGTTGTTTCACCCGTATTCCAAAGATATAATGGATTAGCAATGCCTGTTTCGGGTTCTAAAATTAAAGTTTCCGAATCGCATAATTCAAGTTCATTCTCAAAAGTTAATCCGGGTTGATCACCCGAAAGATCCCAAGAACAAGTTGCTGTATTAAAAGTTGCAGTTTCCCAACAGTTTAAAACAGGCTGAATAGGTTGTGTACCAGTAATATCCCAAACGCAGGTTACATTATTAAACGTTGCTGTTTCGTAACAAGCTGTCGTTGGTACTATGGCTTGCGCACCTATCACATCCCAAGAACATGTGGTTGTATTAAAAGCAGCAGTTTCCCAACAGTCTATCGTAGGTTGAGCTGGCTGTGTTCCCGTGATATCCCAAACACAAGTTGTATTATTAAATGTTGCAGTTTCGTAACAAGCCGTTATTGGTAATGTCGCTTGAGTTCCTATAACATCCCAAGAACATGTGGTTGTATTAAAGGTAGCTGTTTCCCAACAGTCTATCGCAGGCTGAGTAGGTTGTGTACCCGTAATATCCCAAACGCAGGTTACATTATTAAATGTTGCAGTTTCGTAACAAGCTGTTGTTGGTGCTATGGCTTGAGCTCCTGTCACATCCCAAGAACATGTGGTTGTATTAAAAGTAGCAATTTCCCAACAGTCTATCGTAGGCTGAGTTGGCTGTGTTCCTGTTATATCCCAACTACAAGTAGAAGTATTTACAGTTGCCGTTTGCCAACATTCTAAACTAGGCGCAGCAGCTATAGTTGTTACCGTAGCTTGATATTCAGTAGAAAACGAAACACATTGTGGATTATTTAAATTAATAGCGACCTGTGCTATTTTTGCGCGATAAACACTAGTCATTGAAATAGAAACAGAAAGAGATGCATTTGTTTCTCCAGCAATATCATTCCAAATAACACCATCAAAGCTTACTTGCCATTGATAAAAATGAGTCTTGTAAACTGAAAAATCTGGTGTGGCTGTTAATGTTGTATTATAAGGTGTTTCCGTGCTACATAAACTTACAGAATTACTTGTTGATGTTCCTGTGGTTATAACGTTATCACCACAAGATTTAAATTCAATATCATCAATAGCTAAATCATTTCCGCAGCCACCAACTCCATTATTTATTATTTTTAAAATAACCGTATTTTGCGAAGAAAGCGTTTCAAAAACTAATCCATATTCCTCCCATTTTGGACTGGATGTTTCCGTTATAGCACCTGTAACACCACTAGCTAACAAATTAGTATCTGTAGCATCCCATATTTCAAAACTCACATTAATTGGTATGGTTCCTCCTGTTTGGGTTGAGCAAAAACTATTAGCCTTCACCAAATTTATTAACCATGCAGAAAACTCATATGTTGTATTTTCACAAAGCCCTGTAATAGTGGTTTTATAAAATTCACCTGGATCGGTCGCGGCATTTACAATTAAACATTTCCCATTGGAATCTGATAGGGTATGATCTTCTATTTGATGCCAATCGAAACCATTACCAATGGTACCATTACGTACGGTATAAAAACCATCACCAGGAAAACCATTAGCATAATTATATGTTGTTACACCAGAAGGTAGTGAATTATTAGAAGTTCCCGTGCCAAAAGATTCTACAAAAATAGGATCGCCAGAATTACCGTTACAAAAGCCAAGTTGGGCCTGCGATTTAGTAATAACAAAACATGATAGAATTAGCCCTAATATGAGGTTTTTAGTTATAATGATAGCTTTAGTTTTAGTTGTTGTCTTTCTTATTTTAAAAACAATGGTTCGGCTATATTATAAAAATGATTTGATAAAAGATATATTTATCAGATAAACAGACCTATACAAAAACCATACAAATATGTAAAAGCTAGTATATAAAAGGAGTTTAAGATTAGAGCAATGAAAATGCCCGAATAAAATTCGGGCATAACCAACCAAAAATAAAGTTCTATATTAACGTATCGCTAAGTCAAAAACTAGATCATATTTAATTGGGGACAAGTTCAACATGATCCACATGCTGTTTGGTGTGATTAATTTTAATAGTGGAAAAATTAAAGATCTACTTATTTAGTATTACTGCAATTTTGTTTTCCGGTTTTATTATTTCAAAATCTGAAAACAAAACCTGACTAGCAATAAAAACTAGCACTGCAAGTAATAAGACGCGTTTAAAATTTTTCATGGAAATAGGTTTTGGTAGATTGGTTATGCTAAATTCAAGAATATTCCTGAAAAAGCAAAGAAAACCACCAAATATCTACACGAAAACATAAATTTTATGTATTTCGTCGATAAAATAAATTAAAAAAGCAAGAAAAAACTTATAAAAAAGAAATTAAAACTATTTTAATTAATAATTTTAAACCCTGTATAAGATTGAAGTACTTCTGGGATTACAATACCTTCTTCCGTTTGATAGTTTTCTAAAATACCAGCAAGAACTCTCGGCAAAGCTAAAGAACTCCCGTTCAATGTATGGGCTAATTCATTTTTACCTTCAGCATTTTTAAATCGAAGTTTTAATCGGTTCGCCTGAAAAGTTTCAAAATTAGATACAGAACTAATTTCTAACCAACGGTCTTGAGCTGTAGAAAACAATTCGAAATCGAAAGTTAAAGCTGAAGTAAACCCTAAATCACCACCACAAAGTCTTAAAATTCTGTATGGTAATTTTAATTCTTGAAGAATACCTTTTACATGTTCCACCATACCATCTAACGCCTTGTAAGATTGTGTTGGGTGTTCTACACGTAAAATTTCAACTTTATCAAATTGATGTAAACGATTTAAACCACGAACATGGGCGCCGTAACTACCCGCTTCGCGTCTAAAACATGGTGTATAACCGGTAATACCAATTGGTAATTCACTTTCATCAACAATAGTATCTCTAAAAATATTAGTTCCAGGAACTTCAGCCGTAGGAATCAAATATAAATTATCCTCACCTACGTGATACATTTGTCCCTCTTTATCTGGCAATTGACCAGTTCCAAAACCAGATGCTTCATTTACTAAAAGTGGTAATTGGTATTCGGTATAGCCTGCAGCTGTATTTTTATCTAAAAAATAAGCGATTAAAGCACGTTGTAATCGTGCACCTTTACCTTTATAAACAGGAAATCCTGCGCCTGTAATTTTATTACCAAGCTCAAAATCTATAATATCGTATTTTTTAGCAAGCTCCCAATGTGGCAGAGCACCATCGTGTAATACAGGAATATCGCCTTCTTTAAAAATCTCTTCGTTATCATCCTCTGTACTTCCTTTAGGTACGGTTTCATTCGGTACATTAGGAATTTTATATAATAATTGATTTAAAGATTCCACTGTAGCATTTAGCGCATCATTAAATTCTTTTGAAGCTTCTTTTAACTCACTTGTTTTTTCTTTTAAAACATTCGCTTTTTGAGCTTGTCCTGTTTTATACAAGTTTCCTATTTCTTTAGAAAGTGCGTTCGATTCGGCTAGCGTGTTATCTAACTCCGTTTGTAAGCGTTTACGATCTTCATCTAGCTCAATAACGTCGTTAATCATGCTTGTGGCGTCGATGTTTCTTTTTTCCAAACGACTAATAACCAAATCTTTGTTTTCTCTAATAAAAGGTACTTGTAACATGTGCTAAAAATTTAAGCAACAAATTTAGGGAATTGGTAATTATTTTAAGCTGTTAGTAGCAACCAATTTCATTAATTAGTATGAATCGCTAATTGGAAACAATTAAAAGTAAACAGAGCCACTTACTTAGCTTCTAAATCTGAGGTTAAAATCCAATCACTATGCTTAAAAACGCTCCATTCTACACTGGCTAAATCTATATTTCTATCTATAAACTGTTTATATTTTCTCCCATTAACACTCACTTTAGAATTTACGTAAACCGCAATATCTTGCCCACTCGCTTTATATTCGGCTTTTAATCGTTGTGCAAACTGCCACATTACGTCTGGTTTTGTACTTACCGATCGTTTCTGTTTCGCAGTTAAGTAGTCATTTTGCTTAACAATAAACCTTTTTCCCGTTTTTTTGTTTTCTACAGTATAAGATGTACTTCCGCTTTTAATTCTAAGCATCATACGCCATGATAATCGATGCCCCTCTTCCGTCCATAATACATTATCCTTAATAAAATGATGACGTAGCGGTAAACCAATCTGGATTACAAAATAGATTAAAAATAAAACTATTAAAGATTTTTTTTTCTTCGGAAGAATTACAGCTTCAGCATTATAAAACGGCTTCTTTTTTAAAAATATATTCCGAATAGTTTCAGGTTCAAAAAAGAAAAGAGAAAAAGCTAATGATAAAAAAGGGAAAATACCAATTTGAAAAACCACAGCATTAAACAGATGAAAGAATACTGAAATGAAAAACATATACTTTCTGGTTGGTTTAAAAAGTAACAATGGAATAATTAATCCATCGAACAAAATACCGCCATAAGCCAGAAAATAATGTACTACTTTTTGTTGCAGTAATTCACCAACTAAAAAGTAGCTTCTTTTATTTCGCATAAGCAGTTCAACAACTGTAGTATCAAGCCAATCGGGATAAAACTTAGCAACCGATGCATAGGTATAAACAATAAATAATTGCAGAACAAAAACCCACTTACACCATTGCGGCATAGAGAAATTTTTAATACTAGGTTTTTGGTATACATCTACTGAAGCATAGCGATTTGCTGGCATAAAAACCATAATACTACTAAGTAGCATAAGTAAATAATAATGGTTGTTGTACGACGATTTTTGCATTAAATAAGTCACAGCCCACATTAATGTAAAACCAATAATACTAAACCTGTATTTATAACCCAGCATAACACAGAACGCAAAAGCGCCCATTATAGCGTAATAAAAATACATACCGTTTCCGGGAAGTGGTTGTAACCACTCGAAACCAATAAAAGAAAATGTAAATTTTGACTCAACTAAAGTTTTTCTAACCCAACCTGTGAAAATAGCGCCAACCGATTCTAAAAAACATAACAATCCAAAAATAATTCGGAATACAATAAGTGCCGAATTATCAATATGTTTAAACAGAAGTTTATTACCCATTCAATTTTTGGATATAATCGCGTGTAAAAATTTCATCTTTTGAAAGTTGTACTTTTAAAGCTTCTACCGACTCGAATTTTTCTTCATCACGAATACGCTCTAATAAATTTATCTGAAGATTTTCATCATAAATATCCTTATCAAAATCTAGAAAATTAACTTCAATAGTTTGTTTACTTCCGTTAACGGTTGGATTCATACCAATATTCATCATACCGTAAACTAATTCGCCGTTAATGACAGCGTTCACAATGTATGCACCCTGTTTTGGAATGAGTTTGTAATCTTCCTGAATTTTAATATTTGCTGTTGGATAATCGAGTTGCTTACCTAAGCCTTTGCCTTTTACAACACTTCCGTTTAGCATAAATTGATAACCTAAATAACTATTAGCTTTGGCAATATCACCATCTAACAATGCTGTTCTAATTTTTGTAGAACTCACCGAAACATCATCTATATCTTGCGCCGAAATTTCTTCAACTTGAAAACCAAAACGTTCACCAAAGGCTTTTAAATCGTTAATATCAGCGTTTCTATTTCTGCCAAATCGATGATCGTAACCAATAATTACTTTTTTAGCATGTAGCTTATCGACTAATATTTGTTTCACAAAATCTTCTGCCGAAAGGCGCGAAAATTCTGTTGTAAATTTTTTAACTAGTAAATAATCTAAACCTAAAGCCTCTAAAATATCATGACGTTCATCGATGGTATTTATAAGTTTAATATTGGAATCTTTTTGTAAAACCATACGCGGATGTGGAAAAAAAGTAAGAACCACGGATTTTAATCCTTGTAGATTTCCAGCATTAATTAATCGCTTAACTATTTTTTGATGTCCAATATGCACGCCATCAAAGGTGCCAATGGTTACAATAGTGTCTTGGTTTTCTATAGCGTTTGTAGAATTACTTAATTTCAACGTATCAATTTTGAACAAATTTACTTATTAAGTCTGTATTAAACCATGAATAAAAGCGACTATTTTAAAATGAAAAATGATGTTACAGTATAAAAAAACAGGTCGAAAGGTAAGATTTACTCATATAAACGTACTTATTTAAGGATGATTGAGTATTTTTTTTGCTATTCATAACTTAACAACCTATTTTTATTGACTATGCTTTTTTTTAAAACTATAATAATGAAACATTTATACCCTAAATCAATATTTTTTTTATTAATAACTTTTTTGTTTTCTACCTATGGGAACAGCCAAAACGGAAGAGATTTATGGGGACAAACAGCTCAAAGTAAATCGGCTAACTCCAAAAAGCTTGCAAGAAAATCTACTCCTAAAAAAGCATTAGAATACAGTTTAAATATTGAAGGGTTAAAAACGTATTTAAAAAACGCGCCAAAACGCGAAGCTCAAACAACATCAAATGTTATTTTAAATTTCCCTGTTTCCAACGGAAATTTTGAGGAGTTTAAAATAGAAGAAGCTTCTGTTTTACACCCAGATCTTCAGGCAAAAATGCCAGACTCTAGAAGTTATATTGGGAAAAGTATTGAAAATCCAGAAAACACCATTCGTTTTAGTATAACTCCACAAGGATTGCATACGATGCTTATGTCTGCCGATCAAAGTACGCAATATATAGATCCTATAAGTTATGGTGAAAACAACTATTTAGTATATAGCAAAAGTGATTTACCACAATTAGAAGATCACTTTTCTTGTGAAGTTATAAGTAAAGAAATTTCAGGAAAATCTGCAGGAACCAAAGCAACCGCGGTGGCTTTAAACGATGGATTTCTTAGAACCTATAGATTAGCAATAGCTAGTACTATTGAATATTCTGAATTTCATTGGGGCGCTGCAGGTTTAACATCTAGCGATACAGAGGCTGATAAAAAGAACGCTGTTATGAACGCCATGATTGTAACCATGACTAGAGTTAATGGTGTTTATGAAAGAGAACTATCTGTTACCATGCAGTTTGTAGCAGACAATGAGAATCTAATTTTTATAGATTCCGATTCTTTCACTAATAATGATGACGATCTATTAATAAACGAAAGCCAAACTCAAATCGATAATATTATTGGAAACGGCAATTACGATATTGGGCACACATTCAGCACAGGAGCAGGAGGTTTAGCAGAGTTAGGGTCTGTATGCCGTACAACATCAAAAGCGAGAGGTGTTACAGGTTCGTCATCACCCGTAGGAGATGCCTATGACATTGATTATGTAGCACATGAGTTGGGGCACCAGTTTGGGGCGCCTCACACATTTAATAGTGTTCTTCCTGCTGACAGCAATTGTTCTAATCTCACTCGTAGCACTACCAGCGCATACGAACCAGGAGGCGGAACAACTATAATGGCCTATGCTGGAATTTGTTCTCCAGACAACATTCAAGCAAATAGTGATGACTATTTTCACATTAATAGCTTACAACTTATTTGGAATCATATAAACAGTACTAATGGTTCGTGTGCAACAGAAACCACAAGCGGAAACGCCGAGCCAGAAGCTATTGTAGATGGAACAAGTTACACGATACCACAATCTACACCATATAAACTTTCTGGATCATCAACAGATGCAGATGGCATAGCTTCACACACCTACACTTGGGAACAATATGACTTAGGAAACTCAGGCTTACCATACTCAACTAATACTACAGGCCCTTTAGTTCGCTCATATCAAGGTACAACAAACTCTACGCGATACATTCCTAACTTAAAAGATTTATCTTATTTTAACGGTTCTACAACTTGGGAAAAATTAGCTTCCGTAGACCGCGATATAAATTTTAAATTAATAGTAAGAGATAACGAAGAATATGGCCGAATAGCAACCGCAGACATGACGGTAACAACCGTTACTGCTGCTGGACCTTTTGTTGTTACATCACAAAACACCTCTGGTATAAGCTGGACAGAAGGCAGTACACAAACCATTACTTGGGATGTAGCTGGAACAACTGGCAACGGTGTAAACACCGCAAAAGTAAACATCCTTTTATCTACCGATGGAGGATTAACATACCCAACTACATTAGCATCTAGCGTGGATAACGATGGATCGGAAGATATAACGGTACCAAACGTAACAGCACAAAACTGTAGAATAATGATTGAGGCAGACGGCAACATCTTTTTTGCGATAAACACCGAAGATTTTGCTATTGGCTATACAGTAACTAAAACTTGTACGCAGTATAGCGCATCGCCAAACGCGAGCATTCCTGATAATGCAACAGCTTTTGAATATAGCACTATTAATGTAAGTCCATCTACAACTATAACAGATATTAATGTAGGTGTCGACATTACACACACTTATAAAGGAGATCTACAACTTGGTTTAATAAGCCCTACAAATCAATTTATTGATTTAATGAAACCACTGTTTTGTGCTACAGGAAGCTTAATTATTCAGTTTGATGATAACGCAACTGCTATGGATTGTAATAATACAGTAGGTAACGAAAGCTATCTGCCTTTAGAAAGCCTTTCTGATTTTAATGGTGAAGACTCTTCTGGAAATTGGACACTGGCTTATGCCGATTTAGGAGCTAATGATACCGGAGTTTTAAATTCTTGGTATATTGAAATTTGTACGACTACCACAGAGCCGCTAAGCGTTACTTCTTTCACGCTCGATGAACTTAAAGTATTCCCTAATCCAAATAATGGTGAATTCACGCTTAAGTTAGCTGCAGCATCACAAGAGGTTAATGTTGAAGTCTATGATATTCGCGGACGTAGAATTTACGAACAAGCCTTTGAAGGCAACGGTAGCGTTAATGAGAACATTAACTTAAACCATGCGCAATCGGGTATGTATATTTTAAATGTAACCGACGGGTTTAAACAAGCCACCAGGAAAATTATTATTGAATAATTAAAACTGTAAACTTATTTACCGTTAAAGCTATTCATGGTGTTGCTCATTCCTGCTAAACCGAAAGATTTAATAAGTTCTACAGACTTGGTTAAACGCTCTTTTAGAGTTTTGTTTTCCTCGTCGCTCCATTCGCCAAGTACGTAATCTATTTGTTTGCCTTTACTGAAGGCGTCGCTAATACCAAAGCGGAAACGGTTATATTTTGTGGTGTTTAGTGTGCTTTGGATATCTTTTAATCCGTTGTGGCCACCATCGCTACCTTTTGTTTTTACTCGAATACTACCAAAGGGTAAATTAAGATCGTCTGTAATTACGAGCAGGTTTTCTAAAGGAATTTTTTCTTTGGTAAGCCAATATTGCACGGCTTTACCACTTAAATTCATGTAGGTACTTGGTTTTAGCAAAATAAAGGTACGCCCTTTTATTTTATAGGTTGTAAGATCGCCTAATTTCTGTGTAGTAAAGGTTAGGTCTTCTTGACTTGCTAAGTAATCTAAGACTTTAAAACCGATATTATGGCGAGTGTTAGCATACTCTGCTCCAATATTTCCTAAACCGACTATTAAATATTTTTTCATAGGATTTTGCACTTCTATGTTATTTTCTTTTCTAAATATTTTTAATAAAAACTGCCACATTTTATTGTTTTCTTTTAAACAAACATAACCAAAACACCTCTAATTTATTGTGTTTACCTATTGTTGATAAACTTGCCTTTGCGTTAGGGATTGCAGTGAAAAGCCCACAGCCTGACGAAGGAAGTGCGAGGACTTGCAGCGTAAAGCCCGACCCTTTTCGGGTAACGCCCAAATTATTAATTTTTTGTAAAAATAAAAAAGCATCCTGAATTAACAGAATGCTTTTTGTATTTTGATGTGAATATGTTCTATTCTTGAGCTTCTGCCGCTGGAGCTTCTGCTGCTGCTTCACCTTCTTCACCTTCTTCATCTTCAGCAACTGCTGTTCTAGAAGTTTTAATTTGGCATACAACTGTATTATCAGTATGTAAGAATGTGTATTTTTCGCTTGCTAATTCACCAACAGCTACTTTATCACCAATTTTTAATGGAGAAATATCTACTTCGATAAAATCTGGAAGGTTTGCTGGAAGTGCTTTAACACGTAATTTACGGTTGTTTCTACGTAAAATACCACCATTTTTAACACCTTTTGAGTTTCCTACTAAATGTACAGGAATATCTAATGCTATTTCTTTGTCTTCGAATAACTGATAGAAATCTACGTGTAAAATTCTGTCTGTTACTGGGTGAAACTGGATGTCTTGTAAAACGGCTCCAAAAGTTTCGCCACCTTCTAAATTAATCACAACTGTATGCGCATTAGGCGTGTATACTAGTTTTGAGAAGGCTAATTCTGCTGCTGCAAAATGTACTGGTTTGTCTCCTCCGTATAATACGCAAGGAACCTGACCAGCATTACGTAAGGCTTTTGCTGCTTTTTTGCCTACGCTTTCTCTTTGAGATCCGTTGATTGTAATTGATTTCATTTTTAATATATATATTTAATTAATACTCTAGTTTGTGTTCCCTTTCGGGAAAAATTACATTATAAAACTTGAACTGATAGACGTATTGTTGTGTACCTTATCCATAACTTGAGCAAATAAATCTGCGCAACTTAATACACGAATTTTATCGCTTAATAGTTTTACCGGAATAGAGTCGGTTACAATAAGTTCTTCTAATTTTGAGTTTTCTAATTTCTTATACGCATCACCAGATAAAATAGGGTGAGTACAAATAGCTCTAACGCTTAATGCACCACGCTCCATCATTAAATCGGCTGCTTTTGCTAGTGTTCCGGCGGTATCAACCATATCATCAACTAATACTACGTTTTTACCTGTTACATCACCAATAAGTTCCATGTGTGAAATTACATTGGCTTTTGCTCGTTGTTTATAACAAATTACTACATCACTTTTTAATGCTTTAGAATAGGCATAAGCTCTTTTAGAACCTCCCATATCTGGCGATGCAATAGTTAAGTTTGGCAAGTTTAAACTGCGTAAGTATGGTAAAAATATAGTGGATGCAAATAGATGATCTACTGGCTTCTCGAAAAAACCTTGTATTTGATCGGCATGCAAATCCATAGTGATTATACGTGTTGCGCCTGCTACTTCTAGCATTTTCGCTACCAATTTTGCCGCAATTGGCACTCTTGGTTTGTCTTTTCTATCTTGTCTTGCCCATCCAAAATATGGTAAAACCGCTGTTATGTGTCTTGCCGATGCGCGTTTTGCAGCATCAATCATTAACAACATTTCCATTAAGTTTTCTGGCCCCGGATTAGTTGAACCAATAATAAAGATACGCGCTCCTCGTATAGACTCCTCATAAGATGGTTGAAATTCTCCATCACTATAGGTTGAGGTAATTACTTTACCTAAGTCTGTACCATATGCTTTTGCGATTTTTTCGCCTAAGACTTTACTTTGGGTACACGCAAAAATTTTGGCTTCGGTTACTACTATAGGCATGGCTAATATGTTGTTTTATAGCGATAAAAACATCACTTGTTTGAAACAGGGTGCAAATTTATGGATTTATTTTTACCTAAAATGTATATTGGTGCGTATTTTTTGAGTTATATATCGAAAAAATCTATATTTTTGCGTCTCCAAATGCTCAAGTGGTGGAATTGGTAGACACGTCGGATTCAAAATCCGATTCTTCGGAGTGCGGGTTCGATTCCCGCCTTGAGTACTTAATCCCCTTTAAAAACAATGTTTTTAAAGGGGATTTTAACTTTTAGAACTACCAAATTCATATTTATTTTTAAGTTATCCTTTTCTAGCATAAGAAATAGTGAAACCTTTTAAAAAACAAATTCAAATTGCATATCTACAACCAAAACTATTGGCCAACCTTAATTAAGGTTGAATAAAAAGAGTATTACTCTATTTTTTAGATGAAAAATAATCAAAAAAACACTCATAAATCAATTAAAAACATCAGCATTTACATTAGGTTTGTGTAATCGAGCTTCGTTTAAACACAAGATTTTTAAAAAACATGAAATTTTACCCAACCCTAAGTATCGTCTTTTTGCTTTTTTATAATTTAGCTTTCACTCAGGCTAAAAAGGGGTTTCCCGAAGAATACACCGTTCTAAATATTGAACCTTCTAAAACAGACTCTAGAATTAAAGAAGCTAACTCGTCTCATTTAGTTGCTTACAACCCAAATACTAAACAAGGTAAACTCTTTTTTTTTATGCCAGGAACCGGAGGAATAGCATTAAAAGGTCCTCGGAAATTATTTTCGACTGCAATTAACCAAGGATATCACGTTATTAATATTTCTTACATAAATCAGCCTGCAGTTGCCCAGATATGTAAAGGAAAAATATTAGAAGAAAACTCTAACTGCACCGAAGAATTTAGAACTAAACGTATTTATGGCAATAATGCTTTTTCATTAATTAACGACAAACCACAAGATGCCATTGTAAATAGGTTAACCAAATTATTAATCTACCTTACTGAACATGACAAAAAAGGAAATTGGAGCATCTATTTGGAAAACGGTACTCCAAAATGGAGCAAAATTGTTGTTTCTGGACAATCGCAAGGTGGAGGCATGGCCGCTTTTATAGCCAAACAGCACCTAGTTAATAGAGTGATTGACTTTTCTGGAGGTTGGGATTATTCAGCTAAACCAAAAACAGCAAAATGGTATTATTCTACAAGTGTAACACCATTAAATCGTTGGTATGGCACATACCATACTACAGAACCTCTTGCTAACATAATAAAAGAGAGCTATGATGTTATGGGTATTCCCGAAAACCACATTTATGCTTTTGATCTACCTGTTCCAGAAGGAAAAAAAGGACATTCTAATGGCGTAAGAAATATTGGTTACACTAAAGAATGGATTGAATTACTTGGTAAAGGAAATTAAAACCATATAATTTGATTTTTCATGTTTTTTATACCCTAAAAATACGGAATCTGTAATTTTTTCCTAAAGCTATATTTTCGTTTAAAAAGTCGGTATTTTTACTTGCTAGTAGACTCTACACACTAGAAAACACTATTTCTATCTTTTTGTGCTTATGAGATATTATGTTATGCTCTTTTTAAAATAGCAACCAAAAAATTAACCAACCTTATGAAAATTTTACTAGCCTACCTTTCTTTATTTTTCATTTTTACAGCATGTAACAAAGAGAAAAAAATGGCATCTGTTAAACAGCAAAAACCCAATATCATATTCTTATCGATAGACGATTTAAGAGCCGATCTTGGAAGCTATGGGAATAGCGAAATAAAAACACCAAATATAGATGCCTTAGCAGGAACCTCCATGGTAATGCTAAACACCCATTGCCAAGCCGCAGTTTGTGCCCCTTCGAGAGCAAGTACCATGCTTGGTTACAGACCAGATTCTACCCAAGTATGGCACCTTGGTGATGAATTTAGAAAAATAAATCCCAATGCTGTAACCATGCCCCAATATTTCAACAAGGCAGGATATTACACGGTTAATATTGGTAAAATTTTTCATAATTACATGCCGGATTCTATTTCTTGGAACGAACCAGACTTAAAACCTTTTCCATACAATACAAAAGAATATGCTAAAAGAGATGCTGAAACTTATTATTACACCGAAGCTGCTCTAAAAGATCAAAAAAGAAAACGAGACCTGCTATTAGAAAAAAGAAAAGGTCAAAAAGTATACGGCGATGGTTGGAATCGAGGCCCTGCAATAGAAGCAGCAGATGCTCCAGACTCACTATATTTTGATGCTATGCAAACAAAATTAGCATTAGAAACCATAGATAGAATCAAAGACAAAAATGAACCGTTTTTTATGGGACTTGGGCTTTACAGACCACACCTTCCCTTTGTAGTACCAAAAAAGTATTGGGATCTTTACCCTGTTGGGTCTGTTTCACCTGCAGCAAACCCCAAATTACCTAAAAACGCACCGGTAATGTCGGCTAATTCTAATTACGAGTTAAGAGCCTATACTAACCCTCATAAAATTGGACGACCAGAAGATGCACCATTACCAGAAGCATATGCAGATTCTTTAAAGAGAGGCTACTATGCTAGTGTGAGTTATATTGATGCTTGCGTAGGAAAACTAATAGCAGGACTAAAAGAAAGAGGTCTTTATGAAAATACCGTTATTGTATTATGGGGCGATCACGGATGGAAACTTGGCGACCATAATGGGTGGGGTAAAATGACAAACTTTTATATAGATACTCATGTTCCTCTAATAATAAAAGAAGCCTACCAAAAAGAAGGAAAACGCATTGAAGCCCTATCTGAATTGGTTGATATTTTCCCAACATTATGTGATTTAACCGGTGTAGATAAAGCCGATTACTTACAAGGTACAAGTTTAACTCCAGTGTTCAAAAACCCAGAACTTGAATGGAAAGATGCTGTTTTTACGCAATTTAGAAGGCGCGCACGTGTTTCTAAAGACGGAAACGAATATATGGGTTATTCGATGCAAACCGAGCAATATCATTTTATAGAATGGTACCAATGGGATAATGATAAAAAAGAAAAAGGAGATTATGCCGCTACAGAATTATACGATCATTATGTAGATAGTGATGAAACAGTAAATATTGCTGAAAACCCAGATAAAAATGAAATCGTTAAGCAATTGTCTAAACAATTATCTGCAGGTTGGAGAGGCGCCTTACCAGAAAACAAGTCGTAATCAACGAGTCTGAAAATATTAGGTTTTCAAAAATAAAATCATGACGAAAAAAATAAAACTGCTCAATACACTATTCTTTTTAGCTATACTTATCTTAAACTCATGCCAAAATGCAAGTGAAAAGAAAGCAGAAACTCAAAAACCAAGTAGGCCAAATATTCTATTTATCCCTGTAGATGATCTTAGACCAGATTTAGGCGCTTATGGCAACACCATTATAAAATCGCCAAACATCGATAAACTTGCAAGTAACGGCATGGTTTTTAACCGTGCCTATTGCCAACAAGCCGTATGTACAGCTTCTAGAACAAGTTTATTAACCGGTTTAAGACCAGATTCTACCCAAATTTGGGACTTAAAAACACACTTTAGAGATGCTATGCCCGATATCGTGTCCTTACCTCAGTTTTTTAAAAACAATGGCTATTATACGGTTGGCTTAGGAAAAACATTTCATAATACATTACAAGATTCCATAGCTTGGAATGAATACTTACATGTTGATGGTTTCCCTTTCGATCCAGATGCCGTTTATGTCAACCAAGAGAATTTAATTATTCAAAAGGAAAAAGAGCTTAATAAAATAAAATCCGGAAATTATAAGTTTGATAAATACGGGTTTATCTATACTAAGGCGAAATCTATTGAAATGGCTGATGTAAGCGACGACGATTATTATGATGGCGCACAAACCACCATGGCCATAAAAAAGATGCGTGAACTTAAAAAAACAGGCGAACCCTTCTTTTTATCGGTAGGTTTTTACAAACCCCATTTACCTTTTACGGCTCCAAAAAAATACTGGGACATGTATAATCCGGAAGATATTCCATTAGCGACAAACCAATTCCCCCCAAAAGGCAGTCCAGAATTTGCCGTACATGGAGATACTGAACTTAGAGGTTACACGGAGCGTCACGACTTACCGAAACCTAATGAAGGTTCATTATCCGATGCTGAACAAAAAGAACTCATACGTGCTTACTACGCTTGTATCACTTATATAGATACTCAAATTGGTCGTTTAATTGACGAGCTAGAACGCTCTGGACTTGCTGAAAACACTATAGTTGTTTTATGGGGAGATCATGGCTGGAAATTAGGAGAACACAACGGTTGGGCAAAACAAACCAATTATGAAATTGATACGAGAGCACCACTTATTATAAGTGGACTAGGCGTAAAAGAAAAAGGAAAAACAAGCCAATCCTTAACCGAATTTATCGACATTTACCCAACACTTTGCGATATGACAGGCTTTGAAGTACCAACATATTTACAAGGAACAAGTTTAAAACCAATTTTAGAAAACCCGGAAACCACAGTAAAAGAGGCAGCCTATAGCCAGTTTTTATTAGGTAGATATGGACCTAAAGAACTACGAAAAATGGAACGGATGGGCTATACGGTTAGAACAGACCGGTACCGTTATGTAGAATGGTATGAGTGGAATGCAGAACAAAAAACGAAAGGTGACTTTATAGCGCGCGAACTTTTTGACCATGAAACTGATCCACAAGAAAACATTAATATTGCCAATAAAGCAGAAAACAAAAAACTAATAGCACAAATGTCCAAATCATTAGGCAAAGGTTTTACGCTATAAAAGAATACTTATGAAAATTTCTATATATTGTTTAATAATTTCAGCTTTTTTGTCTTGCAATAAATCAGTGAATAATAGCGAGCCATTAATAAATAATAATTCAGAAGTAAATCTTGTAAAAACAACGCATAAAAACATGAATACATTAGGCCTTATAGGCGGTACATCCTGGCACTCAACAGTAGAATATTATGCTGCTATTAACCAATCTATCAATGATTATTATGGAAATAACACCAATCCGCCTTTACTGGTTTACACACTAAACCAAGCAGAAATACATCGATTTCAAAAGGAAGATAAATGGGATTCTATAGCAACCATGTTAACCGAAGGCGCTATAAGTTTGCGTAAAGCAGGTGCACAATCTGTTATGTTTTGTGCAAACACGCCACATAAAATGTATAATGACGTACAAGCACAATTAGATTTCCCCATAATACATATTGCGGATGCTACAGCAAAAGCCATCCATAATAAAGGCGTTAAAAGCGTTGGCTTCTTAGGAACTATTTACACCATGGAAGCCAATTTTATTACAAAACGCATAGCCGATAATGGTATTGAAGTTTTAGTTCCCGTAGAAAAAACGGTTCTTATTGAATTACAAAGAATTATTGAAGAAGAACTAACTTATGGAGTTATAAAACCAAGATCAAAAACGTATGTATTAAAAGTGATTCAGGATTTAGTTGATAAAGGCGCTGAAGGTATTGTTTTAGGCTGTACAGAATTCCCTTTAATGGTTTTTGACAAAGATCTAAATATCCCTGTTTTCAATACAACTGAAATTCATTCAATGGCAGGAGTTGATTTTATTTTAAATGATTAATACTATAAAAAGAACTTTCACCTCACATTAAAACAATGTCGATGCTTTTATAATAGAATTCCCTAATCGCTTATAAGTTACCTTGGTTCCATTTACACAAAAACGATAAACTGCTTTTTGTTTCTGTTCAGAAAAAGATAACAACAAAACATCGTCTACCGCACAATTATAATCCTTGGCAACTTTCTTTTTTACATATTCAATAGTAGAATGGCCACGTTTTAATTTCGATTGAATTTTGCTATCCAATTTTGGCTCCTTATAATCATGCTCAAGTTTACAAGCATTTTTATCGATAGGTTTTAGTAATTCCTGAGCTCTCGTATAATCCGCAGAATCTTCGCTGTCAATATATTCCCAGGTATAATCACTTTTAAGAAAAACGCGACGTCCATCTTCGGTTTTAATAATTTCACCTTTTTGAGCGAAACTCATAGATGTTATAAAAATGAATATAAAGAGAAAGCACGTTTTCATAATAGAATCTTTGTGTTGTAATATTTATCAAAAATACATTTTTAAACTAGTAACATCAATTGGTAAACAATATTAATCTTCAACATATTCCAAAATATCTGCTGGTTGGCAATCTAGAGCTTTACAAATGGCCTCTAATGTAGAGAAACGAACAGCTTTGGCTTTTCCAGATTTTAGTATCGATAAATTAGCTGTAGTGATCCCAATAATTCCGGCTAAGTCTTTACTTTTCATATTGCGTTTGGCAAGTACGACATCTAAGTTTACAATAATCGGCATCCGTTATATAGTTAAGTCATTTTCTTGTTTTAAGGCATACCCTTCTTTAAACATCTCACCCATAATAAATGCTAATAAAATTAAAAACAAAGGCGTTAATGAAATTCCAAAGCCATGAAAATACCCTTTATTAAAATTCATTATTTGGAAACTGGTTAGCAAAGCATAAATAAAAATAAATTTACCAATGCGCCTAAAAGATTTTATATTGTCCTCTTCAAAAGACTTCACTTTTTTTACTGATTCTAAAACCTTTTGAAACTCTTTTATACTTAAAAATAAAACCAATAATATTCCTGATAGTTGAAAATAGCATAAATATAAAGAAAAGGTCTTTATGTTATCTAAAGTATAAATATTAGTATCCGTACTTTCAGATTTCAATATAGAACGGGATGATATAAAAAAATCTGTACTACCAGCATTAATCGTCAACTCCTTGCCCTTATAATAATCTCTATCCATCTGTACATGAACAAAAACAAAGGTTAAACCTATAAAAAATACAATGTAACCAAGTTTTATAAATTTACAAAGCACAATCGAAATGTTTAAAAGTCTATTTTTAGTCATGATAAAATTATTGTTATTCGATAACAAATATATAAAAATTATTGATTAACAATAATTTTTTATTAAAAAATAAATTATAAATCTTTGGGCGTTACCCGAAAAGGGTCGGGCTTTCCACTAAAAGTTTTGGCTCGATGCGCGCCTCGCCAAAAGCTACCGCTGCAATCCCTAACGCAAAAAAGCCCACCAATAACACCTTTTAACTTGCTATCAACAAACTTTCTTATAAATTCATCCTCTAAAAAAAGCGCTATTTAATCAATTTTCCTTTCTCCTTAGCCAACTCGTTACGTTCAATTTTATGTTCTGGGCGTGTCCATTTTGGTTTTTCACCTAAAGATTCAAATTCAGAATCATTAGCCTCAACCGTTTGCGGTTGCACTTTTTTAGTAAAAGGTTTTTGCGGATTCAATCCTAATAACTCGAACATTTTCATGTCTTCATTAACATCAGGATTTGGCGTGGTTAATAATTTATCGCCAGCAAAAATAGAGTTTGCACCAGCAAAAAAGCACATAGCTTGTCCTTCTCTACTCATTTGTGTTCTACCAGCACTTAAACGCACTTGGGTTTCTGGCATAACAATTCTGGTGGTTGCTACCATTCTAATCATTTCCCAAATAGAAACGGGTTTTTCTTCTTCAAGTGGTGTGCCTTCAACAGCAACAAGCGCATTAATTGGAGTAGATTCTGGCTGCGGATTTAATGTAGAAAGCGCAACAAGCATACCCGCCCTGTCTTCTATATTTTCACCCATACCAATAATACCACCACTACAAACAGTTACGCTGGTTTTGCGAACATTATCAATAGTATCTAATCGATCTTGGTAACCACGTGTAGAAATAACTTCTTTATAATATTCTTCCGAAGAATCTAAATTATGGTTATACGCATACAACCCGGCTTCTGCCAAACGTTGTGCTTGGTTTTCGGTAATCATGCCTAAAGTACAGCAAACCTCCATATCCAGCTTATTAATGGTACGTACCATTTCTAAAACGTCGTCAAATTCTTCACCATCTTTTACATTTCGCCACGCAGCTCCCATACAAACACGAGAACTCCCACTTGCTTTTGCACGTAATGCTTGCGCTTTAACTTGTGGCACCGTCATTAAATCGTTTCCTTCAATATCGGTATGATAACGAGCAGCTTGCGGACAATACCCACAATCTTCACTACAACCACCTGTTTTAATAGAGAGCAACGTACTAACCTGAACACTGTTTGGATCGTGATTTAAACGATGTACAGTAGCCGCTTCGTATAGCAATTCCATTAACGGTTTATTGTAGATTTCTAGAATTTCTTCTTTGGTCCAATTGTGCTTTGTATCGCTCATAGGTTTCAGTTTTTATTCTAATAAAAAGTTGAATTAATTTAAACTATATCGCATACCAAACAACAAATTACTAGGCGGCATAGGCACAAAACCAGCTTCAATATAATCGGCATTAAATATATTGCTCGCTGTTATAGTAAACTCTAACTGCTTTACATTAACCACTAACGAAGCATCCCAAACATTATAGCTATCACCAGTGGTACGCTGCGCATGTTTGTAAATAATATTCTGACTTACATTTTTAAACAACTGTGTGCTTAAACGTGTTGTAAAATGATGCTTTAATGTGTTTAAAGAGTAGCGTGATAATTCTTTATTCTGGTTTAAAATATCATCTTCTAAAAAATTATAACCAACAGCTAATGTTTGGTTAAAGGTGTTTAGCCTAAAATTATAAGCAGCATCAACCTCTAAACCTTTAGTATTAACCTCTGTAATATTTGTTGCTACATAACTCGTTTCTGTAGTATTTAAACGAACAAAATCAATTAAGTTTTTTGCATCTCTATTGTAAACAGCAACAGAACCAGAGAATTGAGGTGAAAAATATTTAATTCCAATTTCTTGAGAAAAAGCTTCTTCTACTTCCAAATCTGGATTTCCAGTAGTACTTGGGTCATTATAATACAAATCAGTATACGTAGGTATTCTATAAGTATAGCCAATATTTCCATATGCTTTTAAAGCATCACTTATTTTGTAGCCAACATCTAAACCGGGAAAGGAATAAAAATCAAAATCAGAAAAATAAGTAACCGCAACTCCAGGAGTAATATCCAATTTACTATCTAAGGCTTTAAACTTGTGTTCCAAAAACAATGTCGTCATAAACCTATCTCGATCCCCTAAATTATTACTCGTAATAAAATCTTCAGAAATATCGATTCCAAAACCTGTAATACCTGCTTTCGATCTATACGATCCGTTAACCTCAGCTCCTATTTTATTAGAGATATGTAAATTTCTATAAACTGTTGGGTCATTACGTAAATACACATATTCGTCTTGGTTTCGTTTCCAATAAATACGCGGTTTAATGGTTAATTTTTCTGTTTGAAACTTCGTAGAAAATGCAATTAGACTATTTTGAGTTTCTTCATACTGTTCCGTTGCACTTTCTCTTGCATAAAAACCGTTTGCACCAAACTTACGTTCTTGGAACGTTGCTACCATTTCAATAGCTTTTTTGTTTTTATTGAAAATACTTTTTATAAAATAATTACTATTATCATAATCTGTATTGTGTCGGTAACCAGCCGAAGACATTTTATCAACATGTACTATATGCGATGAGTTTTCTAGGTCTGTACCAATAGTAACACTTCCATTTAATTGACCAAACGAGCCTGTTTCTGCCTTAACAGAAACCGTATTGTTTAATTCTTTTTTAGTAACAATATTAATAGCACCATTAAAAGCATTTTGCCCAAACACGCGTGCAGCGGGTCCTTTAATAATTTCAATACGCTCAATAACCTCAATTGGCAATGCTGCATTCATGGTGTGATGCCCTGTTTGTACATCGTTCATTTTAACACCATCTATAAGTAACAGTGTTTGATCGAAACTTCCGCCTCTAATATATAAATCGGCCTGACTTCCTGCTGTTCCACGACGTCTTACGTCTATACCAGCCACTTGTTGCAGTAAATCAGCTATATTATTGGCAGCACTATTTTTAATAGCTTCCGAAGAAATAATATTTATAGTTCTTGAGTTTTCTTTAAACGGAAGGCTTATCCTTGTCGATGAAATAACGATAGTATCTAAATCTTGTTTTTGCTCCTCTTTTTGCGCATGTGACATGAATGCACATAAAATTAAAGTCGTTAAAGCGAATGTAGTCTTCATAAAATGATTTGTTTATAACGTTGCAAAAGTCGTAACTTTCCGGACGAGTAACATAGTCCAGTTTTAAAACAATGAATAGTCCGGTTAATAATTTATTAAAACAATTAATACATTTTAACAAATGTACTTCACAACCCGTGTATATTCAAATAGCACAGCAAATTATAAATGCTATTCAACGTGGCTATTTATCTATAGGCGCCGTATTACCAGGAAGCCGCGTTTTAAGTCAGACATTAAAAATCCATAGAAATACCGTTGTCGCTGTTTACGATGAGTTAGCCTCTCAGGGTTGGGTGGAGATAATCCCCAATAAAGGGACATTTGTTTTGGTTCCAGAGCAAACTACGGCAACCATTAAAGCTACATCTCACCAAATAGATCAGGTGTATCAATATCCAAAAACCACTGGTTTCCCTTTTCAGCCTTCGTTTAATCTGGCATCTACATTACAAACAACAAAGGCTAAATATAGTATAAACGAAGGTAATCCGGATTTAAGACTACACCCTGTTCATGAATTCTCTAGATGGTATAGTGCCGCAATGAAACGAAAATCATTAATTTCAAAATGGAATAGAACCACTCCATTATTAGATTCAAAATTTGAAACCCAACTGGGTAATTATTTAAATGCTACCAGAGGATTTCATATAAAACCAAGTAACCTTATAAGTACACGAAGTACAGAAATGAGTTTATATATTGTTTCTCAGCTTTTAATAAAACCAGATGATATTGTTTTGGTTGGGCATTTAAGCAACTATGCAGCTAACATGATTTTTCAGCAAGCTGGTGCTAATATTAAAACAATTCCTGTAGATGCCAATGGTTTAGATGTTGATTATATAAGAACTCATTTTGTAAAAGGTAGTATTCGCTGCGTGTATGTTTGTGCCCATAGGCATTACCCAACCACAGCAACACTAAGTGTAGAACGGCGCCTAAAACTTTTAGAACTAGCTAAAACATATAAGTTTGCCATTATTGAAGATGATTACGATTACGATTTTCAATATAAAGGATCTGCTATGTTACCCATGGCAAGTGCAGACGGTCATGGAGTGGTGGTTTATTTAGGAAAACTGGGACAATCGTTATTCCCAAGTTTTCAAACTGGGTTTGTTATTGCACCCGAAAGTTTAATTTCTGAAGCAAAAAACTATCTACAGTTATTAGATAAACAAGGCGACATGATACAAGAACAGATACTTGCCGAATTAATTCATGAAGGTGAAATATACCGCCTCATGAAAAAAAACATCATAGTTTACAAGCAAAGACGCGATAGTTTATGCAGGTATTTAAAAACCTATTTTGAAGATATTATGACTTGGGAAAAACCATCTGGCGGATTAGCAATATGGTTACAGTTTAAACACAAGATTTCATTGGTTAAATTAGCTGAAGAAGCAGAAAATTACGACTTATTCATTCCAAAAACAATACTCTACCAAGACAGAGATACTTGTGCTATTCGTTTTGGTTTTGGGCAGCTAAACGAAGAAGAAATAGAGTCGGTAATTAAAAGTTTAAAAACCGCTTATGATATTGTAGCTCAAGGTTCTGTTACAACATAAATAGGGGCTACTTCTTTTAAATCGAATTCCGTTTTACAATCTTCACATCTATATTTATGCTTTGTGTAAATTGGCAAAGCAGACATGATAATATTAGTTAGGAAAGCAAAAATAAAGGCAAAAAGCGCTTTGAAATCCTTTATTGTGGAATAAAGTTCAATTTTCTCACTTTTGCAATTCGGGCATTTTATGGCATTGCCTTGGTTATCTAAAGAGAATTTGTTTATCGAATTTAAAATCTGTTCCGCTTCTTCAGCTTGATTCGATAATACTTTCAATTTCACACCCCCAATAGCATTGCTAACCAAGGGATCTGTATCTATAGTAAGATTATCGAATAAAAACACCTGAATACCATCGGCCTCTAAACGTCCTTTTATAATTTGTGCCTCGGTAGAATACTGAAACCTCGCAATGGTTTTAAAAGTGTCTCTCATGCGTCTTTATTTTAGTCAAACCTATAACCATTTAGATACTCTTTCAGTCGCATCGAAAACATCAATATTTAATACGTCCGCTATATATTTTGCGTTTTCAAAAGCATTACTTATATCCTCTGCAAGATAAACCTCTATTTTATTATTTCTATTATAAAACAAATTTAATTTATAAACTTCATTAGAAAAATTAGCTGAAGCTCCCATACCTTGAACCCGTTTATTTTCTTTAGTTTTAAAAACTGAAACATATTCTATATCAGGCAAATCTTTCCAGACTCCAAATTTTATACCCATTACGGAATATATTTCTCTATATTTTTTAGAAGCCAAATCGATCTCTGATCCTTCTCGAAGCATTAGAAAAACACCAATTCAAGATAACACTAAATTAAATACATTATTTGTTATTGCTCCAAATATACCTACGCAAAACAAGACAGCCCCAAAAACAAGTTTCATGGTTGATACCTTTCTCAAATGATGTAAAATATTATTATTCATTGTTTATTAATTCAATCCCTTTCTCCAACACCTCATCTTTAATAGCAGAAGTTTGATTTACAAAATGTGTTGGCACATACAACTCTCTAGCTATACCATTAATATGAAAAAGTTTTTCCGTAGAAATTCTATAACCATACGTTTGGTTTTTAAACGAAAAACTACTGACACCACCTGCTAATTTTTCCATTTCGGAACCTACAATTTCACCACACTCCATACCTTCAAAACCAATAGCTAAACCTTCTCCCATACTTCCAGTCCAGCGACCAACTAGAACAAAAACAGGATTAGTGTAAGTTTCTCCTCGTGGATCTACATATTCTACCCAACTACGCGTTATCAACGGGTTTACAATAGGATTAGATTTAGACACTTCTAAAAACAAATGCTTTTGGTAAGGTTTTGGCTCTTTTATAAACCGCCCCATAATACCACGAGCAACATAAGAGTTTCCACCATCAACCGTATTCCTTAAATCTATAATTAAACCTTTAGTATCCATTAAACTATCGAGCGCTCTATCAAATTCCGTTACTAAAACATCTTTTCCTAAAGCATTATTAATTCTAATGACTCCAATGTTATCAAGTCTTTTAGAAGTTAAATAATAAGGTTCGACCCTAATTTGTATTTTATCCAAATCTAATGTTGTCGTTTTTCCACTTTTCAACTTTAAAGTTAAAACTCGAGGCTCATTATACTGGCCAGCTAAAACTTTATTTGCAATCCATTCGCGTACAACTTCATTATTTTTATCACTACAATGCGTTGGGAATTTCTCAATGGCTTCGCTAAAATCGACAGTATTTATCTTGAGAATTTCAGCTTCGATAATTTGGGGAACCAATCCTAATATTTGTGTTTTCCATACACTTGAAACCAAAATTTTTCCGTTTTTAACAGAAGCATAAATTGGAGCACTTAAGCGGTAAGATGATGATCGGTTTGTATTTAAAATAAGATGACTATCGTAAAACTCATTTAATAAATACTCAAACAAAAGCACAGTTTCCTCTTCTGTTTTTACATATTTTATTTGACTCTCGTAATAATCTCGAATGCAATTTAAGTCAACTTCTTTGTCATCCAAATACACATAATTAGTCTCTAAGTCGCCAATTATTTTATTTAAATCTTCTTTAATTTTAGAATGATTTATATAGTTTTCCTGCGAATTGATACAAGAAAAATTAAATACAACTAAAAAAACTAAAAGGAATTGCTTCATTTGAATTTATATAAAAGATTAATAATACTAAAAGCAGCCGAAGCTTATAAATAAAAACTCTGCACTAAAAATAATAAAAATCATCATTTTTAGGCAGAGTTTATAAAATAGAATCTTTAATGTTTATTCTTCTACTACAGTAGTATCATCTTCAACATCCTTAACAACATCTTTTCCTTTTAAATACTCTGGTAATTGCATACCAGCCATATCGAACATTTCTTGTAAAGGTGGTACAGATTTGTACATACCTGAAAGAAAATTAGCAGTTGACGATTTCCCGTCTTTTCCGCCACCATTTTCCCAAACAGTAACTTTATCGATTTTAATATTTTTAATCGCTTCAGATTGCATTCTTACTAACTCTGGTAATTTATCAGCAACTAAAAGTAACACGGCATCTTTAGAGTTATTTCCGGCAGCTTTTACAATTTGATCTAAACCAGCAGCTTGTTTCGTTAATACTTCATATAAACCTTGTGCTTCTGCTTGTGCTTTAAATAAAATACCATCGGCCTCACCTTTAGCAAGACGTCTAGTTCTTTCTGCATCTGCTTCAGCATTAATTTCCACTTTCTTTTTATCAATTTCAGCAGGAACAATAATATCTGCCATTTGAGAAGAACGCTCACGATCTGCTCTCGCTGTTTCTGCTAATTGCTCTGCAGCATAAGATTCCTCTAATGCTTTTGCACTTTGTACTTTTTCTGATGCATTTGCCACACGTTCTGCTTCTGCTTCACGTTGACGACGTAAAGAATCTGAATTTGCAACAGCAATCTTAGCGGTATTCTCACCCTCAACAGCTTGTGCATTTGCAGCAGCAACTTGAGTTCTTTCATCTTGCACAGCATTCGCCTCACCAATAGATCCATCTCTATTCTTTTCTGCCACAGATTTACGTGCCGCATTAATAGCGTGAGCCGCAGCTTCTTTACCAAGTGCTTCAATATATCCAGACTCATCAACAATATCCGTAATGTTTACGTTAATCAGTTTTAATCCTACTTTCTTTAACTCCATTTCTACACTTTGAGAAATATTAGTTAAAAACTTATCACGATCATTGTTAATCTCTTCAATATCCATAGAAGCCACAACTAAACGTAACTGACCGAAAATAATTTCCTGAGCCAATTCTTGAATTTCGTTTTGACCTAAACCTAAAAGACGTTCGGCTGCATTTTGCATAATACCCGGTTCTGTAGACACACCAATTGTAAAACGAGATGGCACGTTTACACGAATATTTTGTTTAGAAAGTGCATTTACTAAGTTTACCTCTATAGAAATAGGAGTTAATTCTAGAAATTCGTAATCCTGAATTACTGGTAAAATAAAAGCGGCACCACCATGGATACATCTGGCAGATTGCCCGCCACCAACTTTACCATATACTACTAGAATACGGTCTGAAGGACAACGCTTATAGCGCCTAACTAATACTATAAAAAATAAAAAGACAAATAGAATAGCTGCAATAACAGCAATTGGAAGACCTAATTGAAGATCTCCTTGTACAAGTAATGATAACATAGATTATTGGTTTAATTGTTCTACTATTAAAATGCCGTTTTTGGTTACATCTTTTACAGAAATTACGGCACCAGATTTTAAATCGGTTTCGGAGTCGGTTAACGCTTCTAATTCACGTAAAGCCCCTTGAATTCTTACATGAGCCTTACCTATTGTGGAGCGTTTTGCGCCAATGGTTAAATATACTTCGCCAACACCACCAATGGCATTTTTAAATTCTAATGTTCCGCTGTCGTTAAGTTTTTGCATAAAATAAAACATGGCAGCCATAATAGCCATCATAATTAAACCACATACAAAAGAAACAACTATGGTTATTGGTTTAGAGAATCCTGCATCCATACATGCTATACCGCTCCAACCAAAAAGAGTAAAAAAGCCAACTAAGTTTTTAAAGGTGATAAACTGAAATCCAACACCAGCATCTGCATCCAAATCCGTTTCACTTTCAAAATCACCAGAATCCCCACCTAGAAAAGTTGTGATAATAGTTATTAAAAAAATAAAAGATCCAATTAACGAAAGTCCCCAATAAAATTGTTCGAAAAACGCTAAACTTGAAAACCATTCCATAGCTTGAGATTTAAAAAATTAATAAATAATTTTGATTTAAATGTAAGACCTTTTTTATAACCGAACAATTAATTTTAAGAGTATAGCAAAAACTACATCCTTTCTAAACATTACATCGATAATAAAAATGTTTCTCACCTAATTAAGGTGTTTTTATTTCCTACAAACATCATACTAATGCTTAAGCATTAAATCAGCAAATAACACCTTACTTGCTCAAAAGGCTAGATCCAACTTCATTATATTAGTAGCTTGAGCCTACTATTTGTTACAAAAAAAATTCGATAAGTTATATTTCCGCAACACACCTTACTATATCAACAAAAAAAACGATGAGAACACTATGTCTCTCTCCAAGGTTTATACGCTCAAAAACTATTTTATTTATTATTTAAAAACATAAAAACTCGATTAATTTGGGCGTTACCCAAAAAGGGTCGGGCTTTCCGCAGTCGCTTTTTTGTGTTGCATAGGTGCAACAACACAAAAAGAGCTTCAACAAATGCTTCAATCCCTAACGCAAATTTGGATAAAATCATTAAATTTGTGCACACTTTGAACAAGTCATGATAGATAAAATAAAAGAACTTATTGCAGAAGCCGAAGCTTTTAAAGCACAATCTAAAGAAGAGGTAGAAGTATTTAGAATAAAATATTTAGGTAAAAAAGGTTTACTAAACGACTATTTTTCTGAGTTTAAAAATGTGGCGAACGACCAGAAAAAAGAATTTGGCCAAACCATAAATAAGCTTAAAAAAACAGCTGAAGATAAAGTTAATGCTTTAAAAGCAGAACTAGAAAGCACTGAAGAAGTAAAAGGTATTTACGGCGATTTATCTCGCCCAGGCCAACCTGTTCAAATTGGAGCACGCCACCCTATTTCTATAGTTAAAAATCAAATTATAGATATCTTTTCTCGTATTGGTTTCAATGTAAGTGAAGGTCCAGAAATAGAAGATGATTGGCACAACTTTACCGCATTAAACCTACCAGAATACCATCCGGCGCGAGATATGCAGGATACGTTTTTTATTCAAACAGATCCCGATATTTTATTACGTACACATACCAGTTCGGTACAAGTACGCTATATGGAAAACAACCAACCGCCTATTAGAACTATTTCTCCAGGGCGTGTGTATAGAAACGAAGCTATTTCTGCTCGCTCTCACTGTTTTTTCCATCAATTAGAAGGTTTGTATATTGATAAAGATGTAAGTTTTGCCGATTTAAAACAAACACTACAACATTTTACAAGTGAAATGTTTGGGAAAAGCGAAATCCGTTTACGTCCATCATACTTTCCGTTTACAGAACCAAGTGCAGAAATAGATGTGTATTGGGGCTTAGAAACCGAAACCGACTATAAAATAACTAAAGGTACAGGTTGGTTAGAAATTGGTGGTTGTGGTATGGTAGACCCAAACGTTTTGGAAAACTGCAAAATAGACTCTACCGAATATTCTGGTTTTGCTTTTGGAGTTGGAATAGATAGAATTGCAATGTTATTACACCAAATTGGAGATATTCGCTTACTAAGTGAAAACGATGTCCGTTTTTTAGAGCAATTTAAAAGTGCATTATAAATAATAGATATTATAAACAAAAAAAAGCCTTTAAAATTTAATTTTAAAGGCTTTTTTTTGTTTAGGTTTTACTATTTAAAATTAACCGTATACTCATCTACTATTTCTAGCTCGGTATGGAATGAAAGCAATTTATCTGCAAATTTCTTAACACCTTCTGCTCTAAACTTATCAGCATCATCACGAATATAAGCATCTAAAGCTTCGCGGGAATACGAACGATATTGCACCGAGTAACTTACGCCTCCCATATCTTCTTCTACCAAAATTTTGCTCAGTATTGCTTTTTCAAATTTCCCAGTTCCTAAAACTTTCGGAATATGCTCTTTTATCCAAGTTAACCATTCGACTTCTATAGATTCGTCGATGTTTGAAGTTACGTTATATATTATCATAGTTTCTAATTAAAGTCCAAAATTAAAGTTCCAAACTGCAATACCCAAATAACAACGCGCTTAATTTAATATTAGCAATTAGTTTATGGCATCACCACGTAAAGCTCTAAATTTCTTTCGAGCTTCAATAAAATATATACTATCAGAATGATTGAAGACAATCTCTTCATAAAGTGGTTTTGCTTTATCAGGTTGTTCTAAATGCTTTACGTATAATTCAGCTAACTTAAATAATGCATTATCAATCAAAATGCCTTCCCTGTAATTTTCTATAATTGCTTTATAATTGCTCGCAGCCTTTTCAAACTGTTGTTTTCCTTCAAATAATTCGGCTTGCTTATACAAGGCTTGAGGAATAATAGGCTCGGTTTTATGTTCGTTTAATACTTGATCTAACAAATTAATAGCCTCATCATTTCTATTCTGAAAAGCCAACAAATCTGCCTTTGCGTATAGTTTTAAAGCTGTTTGCAGTGAATCTTCATATTTATTATCCGATATTAATAATTTCAAATCAAGCGCATCATTAGCTGTTAATTGCGAAGTCGATGCTTTTAAAATTTTAAGTTGGGATTCCGCCCATTTAAAATCACCTTTATAATAGCTGGTTTTAGCAACTTTATAACGAGCTTCTTGAGAAATAGAACTGTTTTTTAAATTCCGCTGAATTTGTGTATAATAAATTAAAGCTTGGTTAAATTTTTCTTGAAGCACCAAAATATCGCCCAATTCTAATTTCACCTCAGCCTTTTGAAACTTGGTTAATCTCAGCTCCAAAGTGTTTTCTAAAAAAGAAGTCGCTTTTCCTGTTTCATTCTTATAAAATGCTAAAAAATGAGCATAAGCTATTTGAAGTTTTAAAGTTTGCGAAACCGAGCCAAAAGCATCAAACAACTTTAAATATTTAGCTTCTATCTCACTGTAATTCTCTTTATTATTTACATTAGTTTCTAGCTGAAGTAAATGATAATTTGCACTAACTTGAGTTTCTATATCTTGTGATTTTTCAATAATAAATTCGTAAATTTCTTTAGCTGTTTCCTTTTGCTTTTCACTAGTTGCAATGGTGGCTAAATCGGCTATTCTATCTAAACTCTCGGGTGCTCGATTAAAAATCGCCTTTTCTTGAACAAATGCTTTTTTGATATCTTTTTGCTGAACAAACAACCAACTCAACAACTCGTTCCATAATAAATTAGGTGCTTGCTGCGCTTTCTTTAACAATATCTTTCGGAATAATATATTGTTTTCACTTTGAGAATCTTCACTTATAAAATCATTAATTGATCGCTTTATATTGTTCACGGCAAACGGATTAACTTCAACATAACCAATATAACTCACAAACATTTTTTCAATTTTACCTTGCTCACCAAACAACCGAGCCAATTGTAAATTAAAATTATACTCTGGGTTTAACGCCATACCTTTTTCATAAGCCACTATAGCTTCATCTAACAAATTATATTTTTGAAAAACTTTAGCTACCGCAAATGCATTACTAGTTTGTAAATCGATCGTTTCTAAAGCTTTATTATATTGAAGTCTTGCATTTACAGTATCTTTTTGTAACTGAAAATTATATCCCAACTCCACAATAAAACCAGCATATTTTACACGATTACTAACTTCTAACAAAAATGCCTCGGCCTCGGCATATTGTTCTAATTGCTGATAAGTTTCAACAATAGCATCAATATTAGCAATACTTGTAGATGGTTGAGCATATATTTTTTTATACTCTACCAAGGCTTTGTTAAAATCACCGTTTTTAAAGTACTCTTTCGCCAAAATATCCGATTGCGAAAAGGTACTTACACTTATAAACAGGCATAGTATTAAAAAAATTCTCATGTTGTAAATATAACAAATGCGTTTTTGTGTTATTGTGATACTGCGTATTTTTTATGCTAGGTTTAAAATTAATTAAATGATAAACCTAGCGTTTGTTTTTATAACGCTTATCTCTTTTAATTTTCCAGGGTGCATTTTTCTGCCAATCTCCAGCCATAATACAACCATAAGGTAAAACCTCATCAATGACTTTACCTAAGCCATATTCGTCCATTTGAGCCCTTACCGTATTTGCATTTTTGTAAGCAGAAGGTAATTCGGTAATATCGATTTCCTTTGAAAAAAACCGAACATCCAAACCTCTAGTTTCTTCTTTAAAAATTTGCATAGTAGTTCCTGTTTTGCTTCTTCTATGTTGCGTTCTACTCACGTTTCGACCAGCCCCATGAGGTGCAAATCCTAAATTGGTTGCTGTTGTATCTCCTTCAACAATTAAAACCGGTTCGCTCATGTTTAAAGGGATTAACCTTGGACCTGTAATATCTGGCATAAACTTAGCATCTAAAGGTGTTGCACCTTTAGCATGGTAAAACAAATCACCATCTTTAAAAACGAAGTTATGCTCGTTCCAGTATCTGTTCTCAATAGCGATCTCTAGTGTTTCTGCTACAGTATTATGTAACACCTCATGGTTTAATTTTGTCCAATCTCTTATGGTTTGTAAGGCATTCCAATAATCTTGACCTTCTTCTGTTTTAAACGGAATCCACGCATTTTGTTTCATTGTTTCCGGCGATAATTCCTTTCTAAAACGTTCAGCAACCTTCATGCCTTTATCATATAATCTCGCTCCTGGACCTCTTGATCCGTGGTGCGTAATCATCATTGTGTTTCCTGTTTTTTTAGATTTACCTACAAACAAAAAATGGTTGCCATCACCTTGAGTCCCTAAATGAGTTCTTGCTATTTGAATCATTTGCTTATCTTTTAAGAACACGTTAGACTCAAAAGCATCCAATAATTCCTTTGGAAATCTAAATTGAGAATCTCTATCACGTCCGCCAGGACCAAAGTGTGTGTTTGCATGAGCTGCATCTAAAATAACTTTTGGATCTGCTTTACCAAAATCGGTTAGCATTACAGAACAGCAAATATCCGCACTATGCATTCCTGGGTGAATTGCATTTTTAGCAACTGCAACACCACCAACTGGGATTATTCCATCTGGTCCCGTTGGGCAAGCGTCTGGCATAATAGCGCCTCCAACTAAAGTAGGTGTTTTCATTAAGGTTTGCATAGAGTTAACCACTTTAAAAACGTTGTCTTTTTCTAATTCGTTTTCGGCTTTAATATTGATTGCAAAATCAACTGGTTTTGCATGTAACCCGATTGGATCGGGAGATTTGAATTGCTCTAAATAATTAGATAGTTCAACCTGAGATAATGTGTTGGTGTTAATATATTGAATAGCGTCTTTCATCCATTTTCCTTGTCTGAATCCTAAGGCTATTAAATCGTTTCCTGTTATTTGTGTTTTCATTGTTTCTTTAATTTTATGATTCTAAAACCAGTTTAGAATTAAATAAATACTTAGCAAGTACACCCGCGTAAGCGATTGATGCGGTATCCTTTTGCTTTTTCTGCAAAAGATTTAACGGAAAGCGCGACCCAAACTTTTTTCTGGTTTGGGTTACGCCATAATTTCACTTATTTACAGAGAAAACATCTTTTAATTGTTCGATTACGTTACCGTTTCCAGCCACTGTAATTTCGCCAATTTTATCTGCAATTTTCTCTACATATTCCATCTCTTTTAATTTAAACAACATGCTGTTGTCTTCCATTAATTTTGCAGTGTTCAACAAGCTACGTGTAGACGCGGTTTCTTCTCGTCTTGTTACTACATTGGCTTGCGCTTTTTTCTGAGCGATTAATACTTGGTTCATGATTTCTTTCATGTCTCCTGGCAAAATCACATCTCTCAAACCTGCATGTAAAACAGTTACACCTAACTTTTCTGCTTGTGTTTGTACATCTTCTACTACTGCTTTTGCAATGTTGTCTTTTTGATCTAACAACTCGTCTAAAGTGTAAGTTCCAATAAAAGACCTTAATGCTAATTGCAAGTTGGTGTACAATTGTTTTTCATAATCTTTGTTGCGCATTAAAGCGGTTTCGATATCTGTAACTTTGTACTGTGCGTAAAAATTAATGCGCACCGTGGCTTTGTCTTTGGTTAACAATTCTTGACCTGCAACCTCTAATTGTAATTGACGTAAATCTACTTTCGCGATTTTAATGGTTTGATTATTTCTCCAGTAGTGGTATGTACCATGATCTAAAATTTTATCAAACGTATCATCAATAATTAAAACTGCTTTTTCATGTGCTGCAACTTCAAACGTGCGAATATGTAGACGCAAAGCATTGTTGGTATACAAGGCTTTATTTATTGTTTCTGGAATAGTAATATCGCTTAAATCTACGGTGATAAATCTATAGCTTATTAGGTCTTTCCAAAAGGTGTGTCGTCCTGCTGTTAATACGTTTTTAAAGTTATTATTGCTATACACTAATACCATTTGATTGTCTTCTACATTAATAACGTGCAACATATTTGCCAACGTTTGATCTTTAAGTAAAATCTCCAATGCTGTTGGTGTATTAAAGGCCAGGTCTAAGCTATAAACTATTACATGTTCATTAAACTTTAACCAATGTGATCCTTGGGTAATAACACATTTGTAATTACCATTTTTAAATACTAACCCTACTTTTCCTGCATGAATTCTTACTCTTTTCATCTTATTTGTTTTTTAATGTTCTGTTATTTTTGTTTTTTTATTCAGAACTATTAATTATTTATAATAGAATTTCAGTCAAGCTGAAATGACTATCCTTTATTAAAACAAAGCAAAAGCAAACCATCTTTTTAACTACGGAAAGACAATTGATTTAAAGCGTTTTAAGTGGCGTTTTACAGATGATTAATTAATTGTAATGAATAATATTCAAACCGTATTTTAACTAATGATTCTTTAAAAGGATACTTAAAGCATCTAAAAATACATTTGTATTTCAAGGTGTTTTCCGGACTGCTGCAACAACAAGTTGTTTGAGCGAGTTTGCCTTTACTTTGTTTTTGCCTTTTTAAGTGAGACACACTTGGTAGTCGATTTTTAAAAGTGACCTTCTTCGTGAAATAATGGATTTTGAGTCCATCTCAATTGCTGTAACCTAAATACAGTGCGTCTACCAATTTCGCCACAAAACCTTTTGATTTTGGTAGGACTCGAACCTACATAATTGTCTATTGCTTAACCGGACTTAGCTACTTCAAATTAATGAAGGCAGGATTCGAACCCGCGTACATAGATGAGATTATTTATTTGGCTAAATAACCGAAAGCCTTCAAGTCAAGTTGAATATAAACTCCTGATGCGAAACCGCAAGGGTTTATACAATAGTGCTATACTGAAACACAGAACAAGACTTGCTTGATGTGGAAGTAGTAGGACTCGAACCTACATGTTCATTTAAGAAACGAGAGTTACAGTCTCGCGAGCCAACCAATTGCTCAATACTTCCAATTTTAATATTTTAAAGAACTTTTATTAAGCTCCACCAGCATCCTTGTCTGGTGGAGCAACTACTTTTTAAAGTCTGATTCCAAAAGACTTCCTTTTAATTACACTGCAAATATTACAGGTTGTTGCGCAATGTTTTTGCGTAGTAATAATTAATTTCATTTATTCTTCTTCTTTTTACACTTTTTCTTCTTCGCTTTGCTTTTAGATGGTTTCTTTTTAGGTTTTATTTTGCTTTTGTTTCTAGAGATCTCTAAATCTATAAAGCTTATAAAATCGTTACTAAATCCAAATTGCTTCGCTGTTTTAAGCGCTTTAATTGCCTTTTTGTACTCTTGTTTTATTTCGAAAAGCCGACCTTGTTTCTCCCAAATACAACCTTTATCAACACCTTTTATGGTTAAGGCAAAATCGATTAATTTTTTGGCTTCTTCTAAATCTTCATTATCGAGTAACACTTGAATGTACCTTGGATATACTTTTTGAAAACCCATATTGTTAGCTAAAGCTTCGGCATAATATTGCTTTGCTTTTTCGTAGTCGCCTAATTGCTCTGCCTGTAAACGTGCCATTAAGTATAAAGCATAAGCATTATTACTTTGGTAAGACAAGGCGTAATTTAGATTTTCTACAGTTTCTTCTAACTCATACGGATAAGCATCTATAGCTTTAAGCACGTAGTTGTTTAACAAATTCGTGTCCATTGTTTTATTTTTATTTTTTTGATTTTAAACAATTATTAGAGCCACTCAAGATTGTGTCTTGAGTAAAAAATAATATCTACTTATAACTGTTTTTGGAAATATGTTTAGCAGGCTTGCTAATGACTGGAAATAAAAAATCCGAAACAGTTTTTAACTTGCTTCGGATCTTTCATTTATAAAATTGAAAAGTTTATCTAACGATAATCACGAAGCATCACAAAAGGCATAATGCCTTTAGGATCGATTTGATATGTTATAAATAAACTCATAGTTTCTAATTTTTAATTCAACTTGATTTTGGTCGAAATGCGTTGCAAATATCTAAATTTATTTTCGACTTCTCCAAATTTATTTTTCTAAGCAGTTAAAATTTAGCTTCATAATACGAAGTATTATATTTTTTTGAAAAAAGCAAATATTTTTTGAGACCAGGTGTTTTCGGGTTGAATTTCAGAGCTTTTATATGATTTCAAGTTCCCTTCTAACGCTAGTTTTAATTTATCGAACCCTTCACTCTTTTCTATTATTTCAATAGTTACTGTTGAGTAAAATTTAACCTCAATTTCTAGTGTTTCTTTTTCACAAAAACCTTCTTCTACTAAACCAAAACAATCCTTTAAACAACTAAGTTCCCAAAGTATAGAATAATTTGTGTCATAATCAAAACCTCTTAATGAAGCAGTTAATACTTTATGTGTTTCTTTAAAGCTTTTTGTTTCAAGAATATTTAAGCAGTTTTTTTTAATTTTCAGTATTTCTAGATAACCTTCATCAAGGTATTTTTTAGCTAAACAGTTCAATTCTGAACTCCATTTATCATTTTTATAATTGATAGAAATTACATCAAAACGAATTTAAACTTATTTGGTTCATAAATTCTTCTGAATTATACAACCAATTTTCAAATTCAGAAGCAGCTATTCTCTTAGTTAACACATCAAATATTTTTAGTTTTAAAGCTTCCATAGTTTTAATATTTGATAAAAATCACTTACTTGTATGCGCAATCTTTTTGCGTACTAGATATTTTCTTATAAATTAGAAGAAATATTTTAGAAAATGGCTGTAAATAAAAACGCATTAATTAGATATAAAACTATTGATAAATGCCTTCAAAACAATTTTAAGCACTGGACACTTAATGATTTAATTGAGGCTGTTTCTGATGCTTTGTATGACTATGAAGGCAAAGATGTTGATGTTAGTAAACGTACAGTACAATTGGACTTGCAGATGATGCGTAGTGATAAACTGGGTTATAATGCACCAATTGTAGTTTACAACAGGAAGTATTATAAATATGAAACTGAAAATTACAGCATTACAAATAGCCCAATTTCTAATCAAGATTTAACCAAGCTATCAGAAGCTGTTTCTTTCTTAAAACAGTTTCAAGGTTTTTCTCATTTTGATGAATTAGGAAGTATGGTTCAAAAACTAGAAGATCATGTTTATACACAAAAAACGCATAAAAAATCGTTAATAGATTTCGAGAAAAATGAAAACCTAAAAGGTTTAGAGTTTCTAGATGAATTATACCAAAATATCTTAAAAAAGCAAGCAATCGAAATAACATATCAATCTTTTAAGGCTCGACAAGAAAACACATTTACATACTACCCTTATTTACTAAAAGAATTTAGAAATCGTTGGTTTTTAATAGGAAAACGATTTAAAAATGAAGGCATTATGAATTTAGCTTTAGATCGTATTATTTCAATAGAAAAAACGGATAAAACTTTTATTCCTGACGATACTTTTAATTCCGAAACCTACTATAAAAATGCCATAGGTGTCTCAATAAGTCCAACTATAGCAACCGAAAACGTATTACTTTACGTAAATCGCAAACACGCACCTTACGTACTAACCAAACCCTTTCATCATACTCAGAAAGAAGTGGCTCGCGATAACTATGGCGTTACCATTTCCTTAGATGTTCAATATAATTTTGAGTTAGAAAAAGAAATTTTAGGTCTTGGCGAAAACATAAAGGTAATTGCGCCAGAACGTTTAAAACGTAACATAAAAGAACGACTCCATGATGCTGTAGATGCATACGAAACTGAAATTAATGATAAAAATTTACGAACTATTGCAAAGCGGTTAGAACATAAAGGATTTGGCATTTTAAATCATGTGTATACTAATAGAGATATCCGAAAATTAAAATCGAAATTAGATACATACATTAAAGAAAATAAAGAACAAGCATTTGGCATGCGAGAAGTATTTAAAAAAATGCCAGAGTTAAAAGGTATTCTATTTAACAAAAATTTTAAAAAATTAATAAAAGCTATCGATAAAAACGTCTTTTTAACTAAAGCTATCTATTTTGATAAATCACCTAAAGATAATTGGTACGTAACTTGGCATCAAGATATACCAATAAATGTATCCGAAAAAATAGATACCGAACTTTTTGGCTCATGGACCAATAAAAAAGGAGTTATTAGTGTATGTCCACCAGAAAATATTTTAAAAAACACATTCTCTATGCGTATTCATTTAGACGATACTTCAGCAGAAAATGGCGCTTTAAAAGTTATTCCAGGTTCTCACAACAAGCGCTTAACACATGATGAAATAAAACTAATAACAAACAACTCCATCCCTTATGTAAGCGAGGTAAACTCTGGTGGTGTGCAATTAATAAAACCCTTACTATTACACGCTTCACCTGTAACAAAAACACAACGAAGAAGACGCGTTTTACATCTGGAATTCTCATCCATAGACTTACCAAACAACTTAAAATATGCCGAATACAAAAGTTTATAACACAAAAAAAGCACCCTAAAAGGGTGCTAATATTATAAAGTAGATTCTTAAAATATATTATTTATTCATATTTTTTATAGCATCCTTAAACACCTCTAAACTCACATCATCATTAACTAATACTAATGCCTTATCCACAATATACTTTACGTTTTCAGTATGAAACCCTATACCTAAAGCTATTTTTCTAAGTAAAACCTCTTCGCGGTCGTGTTTTATTTTATCTACATAAACCATACGCGTTAAATCATACAAACGCTCTAAACGACGTTCATAAGACGTTGGTGGATTAATAGGGTGTTTTTTATAATTCTCCAATATAAGATTATAATCGGCCTCACCAATATCTAAACGGCGTGCTAAACGCTGTAAAAATGCTTTCTCATCATCAGAAATAACTCCGTCACCCATTGCTATTTTTACAATTGCAGCAAAATGATCTTCATTACGCTTTTTAAAACCACTATCAAATAAATCTGAAAACGACATATATTTCTCTTTTTTTTAGTGATGCAAACCTACATATTTTTTTTAATATTTTAATCCGAAATTTCAAATATTTGGGCGTTACCACAAGGGTCGGGCTTTCGGTAGTCGCTCTCTTCGAGGAGCTTCAACAAATACCTCAATCCCTAACGCGGAAAGAATTACTGTAAATTTGTTATTCAACTATATAAATTAACCCCCTTCTTAGTTGCTAAATGATGGCTTTATTTGGGTATAGTAAAGAAAAATGTTGTGCCCTTATTTAATTCAGATTCAAACCAAATTTCTCCACCTAAAGATTCTACTATTTTTTTACAAAAGGAAAGACCAATACCTGTACCCTCGTATTCTTCGCGAGAATGTAACCGTTGAAAAATAGAGAAAATTTTATGTTTATGTTTTTCTGCAATACCAATTCCATTATCCGTTACCTCAAATTGCCAAAAAGCTTTATTCTGCTCTTCTAGAATAAAGGTTGTATAATTTATTGTTACTTGCGGGCTTACTCCAACTTTTTTAAATTTGATAGCATTATTTATTAAGTTTTGAAAAACACCTCTAAGTTCTACTTTGCTACCAGATACGGTAGGCAAATCTTGATATATTATTTTGGCATTAAAGCGCGTAATAGCATTTGCTATATCAGATGTGATTTCATTTAATAAATCATTACAATCAACATTAGTCTTATCTTTAGATTTACCTAATTTAGAATATTCGAGCAAGTCGTCTATTTGCGTTCTCATGCGCTCGCTAGATTTATCTATAAAATCCATACTAGTCATAGCATCCTCGTCGAGCTTGTCTTTATAATCATCCTTTAAGAGGTCTATAAGTCCAGAAATAGTCGCTAATGGCTCTTTTAAATCATGACTTGTAATATATGCGAATTCTTCTAATTCCTTGTTTTTAGAAGCCAATGTAAAAGATTGGTTATAAATGGTATCGTTCTTTTGTTTTAAAACATTATTTAATCGCTTTGTACTGTAATAATTTTTAAAAAGCACCCATCCAAATATAAGAGCAAACAATATCAATATTAACAATAAATAGTTAACAGTACGCTGTGTATTTAGTTTTTCACTAATAGCCCTAGCCTTTACTTCTTCATTTAGAATATCTTCTTTTTGTTTCGCTAGAGTTGTTTGTTGTATCTCAATTTCACTATTACTTAACACAATTTGCTCTTTCTGTTTATTAAGAGAATCTATTTGTTTAAGAATACGATGTTCTAATTCTTTTTCTATAATTAATTTATCGGAGTATTTTTTCTTTTGAAATTCTGAAATCGAGATAAGCTCTTTGATTTCAGTTTTTTGATTAACCAAAGATTGGTCTTTGGCTTTTAGTTTATTTTCATTAATGCTAATAATCTGCTTTTGAGATTGTATTTCTTCATCTTTAAGCTTAACACTATCTTCCGCTTTAGATAATTGATCTTTGGTTTTGGCTAATGTGTTTTCTGAGTTTTGGAAAAACTGTTTCCATTTTTCTATAGATGAAATGGCGTTTTTCCGAAGATTAAAAAAAGCTGAAATATTATTGCGCTGCATAAGATTTTCATTGATTTCATACTGAAAATCATTTCCCACATTAACAATATTTATCATAGAAGAATTATAAGGATAATTCTCAGTGATTAGTAATGTGTTATTCCCTGATATTTTATTTAAAATATAATCAACATCAAAATTCTTATTGTAATTAGTATAAATAATATCAACATTTTCAATATCCTTTACACTGCTAAAACCAACCACCTTAACGGGTTTGTTTTTAATTTGTCTTTTTTCTGCTAGACTTTTTAAATCTATAATAGTTCGGTCTTTTCCTAAAACTCCAATAATAAATTCAGAGCTTATATTAGTATCACCGTAACTTGTTTGCTCTGCAATATTGAAAATAAAAATAGCGCGTTTAACACGCTTTACCTGCTCAATACTCGTGTTTTGAGAATAAACTTGCACAGAAGTTATATAGAATACTATAAAAACACATTTTATTAAAAAATTAGATTTCATAACATTATAAGCGTAATAAAATTTTAGCAAAGTAATTTGCGCCATTTACACCAAATTGCTGTACACGTCTGCTATAAGTTAAACTACCATTTACAGTGTTTGCAGAGTGTGTATGCTTATTTGGATATATATTAAAAACATTATTGCACCCAACAGTTGCTTGAAACCAATTCTGGTAGTTGTATGTTAAATATAGATCGGTAATAAACTTTGGATCGAATTTTTGGTCACGAGTCTCAATATTACCCGAAAACTCATTTAGTACCCAATTACTGGAATCACCATCGTCTGGATGGATATATTTTACGCTTCCAAAATAAGTACCTACTATATTAAACTTGAAATCATTAATTTCATAATTTAAATAAGAGTTTACTTTAAAGTTTGGCTGAGCAGACTCTATTCTCGAACGCTCCTCTCGATTAAACAAAGATTCAACATCGTTATTTACCATATTAACTTTAGTAACTTCCGTTTTAGTGAAATTTGCAGATAGCTTTCCGTTTAATTTTCCTGCCCCTATTTTATTTTTATAATTAAAAGACATTTCTACACCATTAGTTCTAGAGTTTATGGCGTTAGTAAAAAACTGAGCAGCAGTAACATTAAAAGGAGATAATAAATCCTCATAACCTTCATCAAATTGTCCAGATAACACAATACGATCCTTAATATTTATATTATAATAATCAAAAGAGAGGGTATATTTATTTTCTATTTTAGTGCTTAAACCAAAGCTAAAGTGTTTCGATAATTCTGGTTTTAATTTGCTTACATCAAAAGCATCGGAAACCAAAGTACTTTCATGATTAAAAGTACCGACCTGGCTAATATCTCCATCAAAAAATTGTGTACTAATTTTTTGAAAAAACACTTGATGCATAGATGGCGCTCTAAAACCTGTGGAATAACTTGATCGTAAAGATGTCTTTTTACCTAACTTATATCTAGCAGAAAGTTTCCAAAGCGAATTTTCTCCAAAGTCATTATTAGACTCATAACGAAAAGCCGCTTTAATTAAAACAGGTTCAATAGGTTTTAATTCTACATCTACATACCCAGAGGCGTTAGATCTATAACGAATAAGCTCATCCTGAGGTTGGATTCCTGGAAATACTTGGGCTCCAATAATTTTCGGTTTTGAAATGCCATTTTCATCAGTATAAATTTCACCACCATCGATATAAGAATCTTCTTCACCAGAAATTATTTCATAACGCTCTACACGTATTTCTCCTCCAAAGGCTAAGTTAAGCCCATGCATGATATCGAAAGGTCTACTAAAATCTAAATTAGTCGTGTTAAGCTGGTATTGATAGCCACCAGATTTAAACGTTCTAGGCGAAATAAGTCCAAGTGAAGCATTGTTAGAGTTGTTAACAGTAAAATCTATACTGTTAGAACCCATAGAGTGACTAAAATCTAAATCCCAATCGTTCTTTTTTCCTCTAATCCCAACCGTCATGGCATCGTCCTGTATGTTTGTAAGTATTTCTGGTGAAAAGCCATCTGGATGAAGCTCCTCAACCACGCGATCAACCTCTCTAGGAAATCGATAAAATCCTTTAGATGTGCCTTCTCTAGAATTACGCCCACCAAAAAAATACAAATTGGCTTTATCAAAGAGTAATAATTCGCCATTAAAAGCTAACGCAGAATTTCGGGTAGCCGCACTACCAACTTCCATGACTTGTTTATCGTCATAACCTGTTTGACCGAAAAAATCATTTTGTGATATTAATTGATTATCAAGCACATCGTCATCATCCACATAAATATTCCCTGTATAATCTCCTGCTCTATTAGTTGCACTTCTATCTCTAAATTCTCCAGTTATATTTATAAACCCCGTATTACCAATTTTTAAACCGAAATTACCACTAAAGTAATGGTTAACACCGTCTTTCTCTTGGTTAATTTTAGTTCCTGTATCAATATCTATAACATCGGTTTGTTTTTTAAGTATAATATTTATAACACCAGCAATAGCATCAGATCCATACTGCGAAGTTGCTCCATCTTTTAAGATTTCAATACGATCTACAGAAGCTACAGGTATAGCATTAAAATCTGTACCAACGCTTCCTCTACCAATGGTATTGTTAACATTTAGCATTGAAGATGTGTGACGTCGTTTCCCATTAATTAAAACCAAAACTTGATCTGTCCCTAAACCTCGTAAAGTTGCAGGATCTATATGGTCTGTACCATCAGAAACGGTTTGTTGTGTAGAATGGAACGACGGTACTAAATAATGTAACAATTGTCCTAATTCAAAATGAGAAGAATTGCTTATTTCTTCGGGAGTTATAATCTCAATAGGCACTGTTGTCTCCAACGCAGACTGTGGTTTAGAGCGTGTACCCAAAGACACGGGTTCATCTGCCGAAAACCCAGTTTCCAAATGGAAATCAACACGAACCTCATCTCCTACTTTAAGAGATATAGCCTTACTTTTACTGTTATACATTATAAAAGAGGCTGTTATAACATAATCTCCTTCTTCAAGATCAAGTTTAAAATCTCCGTTTATATTAGTTGTTGTTTGAGTTTCATAGCCCTCAACACTTACTAAAGCTCCAGGCAATACACCAAACGTATCAGATATGTTTCCTTTTACAGATGCTCTATTTTGAGCATAAATAGTCGTATTCACAAAAAAACAAATGAATAAACATATTAATAGAAACCTCCTTTTTTCCATGTGGATTACTTAACAAAGTTTAAAGCCTCATCTAAAAGAGTTGTAGACAATGGCTTATTAATATAGCTATTTATAAAGCTTGAGCTATTTGCTTTTTCTTGATCCTGCGGGTTAGATGATGTTGTTAGCATAATAATTTTAATGCTAGAAGTAAATGTTTTATCCAATTTACTATATTCCTCAATAAACTCCCAGCCATTCATTGCTGGCATATTAATATCTAGAAAAATAACATCCGGTTTTTTAACTAAACCATCCATCGCTTTTTGTAAATAAACTAAAGCATCAGCGCCACTGTTTACAGATGTAATAGAGTTAAATGTATTGTGTTTTTTTACTATTTTTTCGTTATAAAAGTTCGTGAATTTATCATCATCGATGAGCAGGGTAGACTGAAGGGATTCCATTGGGAGATTTTTGCTATTTTTTTAAATTCTCATCTAAAATTTAGATAAAAAATGCAAAGTACTCAATAAGGATTAAATTTTGTACAATTTTCTTAAAAAAAACACAAAAGAGTCTAATTTTAAAAAAATATTAAAGCCTATATTTGTAACCGTAAAACCATAATTAGGTGAGTAAATCTATCCTCTCGCAAACGTATTTACAGACTTTGCAAAAGCAAAATCTGCAAACTGCTGTTGCCAAAAACGAAAATAAAATACATTTAACTGGCCTTGTAGGCTCATCGTTATCCTTTATAATATCAAGCATTTTTAAGGAAGCCGACAAGCCTTTTCTTATGGTTTTTGACGACAAAGAAGAGGCCGCTTTTTACCTCAACGATTTAGAGCAACTTTGCAATGATAAAGATGTGCTTTTTTACCCAGGAAGCTACCGTAGACCATACGAAATAGAAGAAACAGACAACGCTAATGTATTATTACGCGCCGAAGTTTTAAACCGCATAAACTCACAGAAAAAACCAGCCATAATTGTTACTTATCCCGATGCCCTTTTTGAGCAAGTTGTTACTAGAAAAGAGCTAGAACGCAACACACTAAAAGTAGCAGTAAACGATAATTTATCAATAGATTTTGTAAACGAAGTCCTTTTTGAATACCAATTTAAGCGTGTCGATTTTGTTACCGAACCTGGTGAGTTTTCAGTACGTGGTGGTATTGTAGATGTATTTTCATTCTCTAATGATGAACCTTACCGAATAGAATTTTTTGGAGATGAGGTTGACAGTATCCGTACTTTCGATGTAGAAACTCAGCTTTCCATTGATCAAATAAAAAAAATAAACGTTATTCCAAACGTTGCCAATAAATTATTAGACGAAAAACGACAAAGTTTTCTAAAATACATCGCCGATAAAACAGTTATCTGTTTAAAAAATGCCGAGTTACTTTTTTCTAGAATCGACGATTTTTACAATAAAGCAGAAATCGCTTTCAGAAATTTATCTTCGGAAATAAAACAAGTAGAACCAAAGGAGCTTTTCTGCAATTCAACCTTATTAAAAAAACAATTACTAGATTTTTCAATTATCGAATTTGGAAGCTCGTCTATAATGACGAAAATTGGTAGCGTAGTGCAAAAAATAGAGTTTAAAACCACTCCGCAACCATCTTTCAATAAAAAATTCGATTTATTAATTGAAGACCTAAACAGCAATCATAACAAAGGCTACACCAATTATATTGCCTGCGTAAGTGAACAACAAGCCAAACGCTTTCACGATATTTTTGATGATGTTGAAGGTGAAGTCTCCTACCAAACCATCGTGCTTTCTCTATACCAAGGTTTTGTGGATCACGATACAAAAATAGTATGTTATACCGATCATCAAATTTTTGAACGTTACCATAAATTCAATGTTAAAAACGGCTATGCAAAAAAGCAAGCCATTACCTTAAAAGAACTTACAAACCTAGATATTGGCGATTATGTAACACACATCGATCATGGTGTTGGTCGTTTCGGCGGACTTCAAAAAATAGATGTTGAAGGCAAAAAACAAGAAGCTATTAAGTTGGTTTACGGCGAGCGTGATGTACTATATTTAAGTATTCATTCCCTTCATAAAATCACTAAATTTAATGGTAAAGATGGCAAACCTCCCAAAATTTACAAACTTGGCAGCACCGCTTGGAAAACTTTAAAACAAAAAACCAAAGCCCGTGTTAAGCATGTGGCATTTAATTTAATAAAACTTTACGCTAAGCGGAAAACAGAAAAAGGCTATCAATATAATCCCGATAGCTACATGCAACATGAATTGGAAGCATCTTTTATTTACGAAGACACACCCGACCAAAGTAGCGCAACTGCCGATATTAAAGTCGACATGGAAAGCGAACGCCCTATGGATCGTTTAATCTGTGGTGATGTAGGGTTCGGTAAAACCGAAGTAGCAATTCGAGCCGCCTTTAAAGCCGTAGATAATGGTAAACAAGTCGCTATTTTAGTACCAACTACCATTTTAGCCTATCAGCATGCAAAAACATTTCGTGAGCGTTTAAAAGATTTCCCTGTAACGGTAGATTATGTTAATCGTTTTAGAACTGCAAAAGAAAAACGCACCACTTTAGAAGGATTAGAAAAAGGAAGTGTTGATATTATAATCGGCACACACCAACTTGTAAACAAAAATGTAAAATTTAAGGATCTCGGGCTTTTAATTGTAGATGAAGAACAAAAGTTTGGTGTTGCAGTAAAGGAAAAATTAAAAACACTAAAAGATAATGTTGATGTCTTAACGCTAACCGCAACGCCTATTCCACGAACGCTACAATTTAGCTTAATGGCAGCCCGAGATTTATCTGTTATTACTACGCCGCCTCCAAACCGATATCCAATAGAAAGTAATGTTATTCGTTTTAACGAGGAAGATATTCGTGATGCCGTGAGTTATGAAATTCAACGTGGCGGACAAATTTTCTTCATCCATAATAGAATTGAAAACATAAAAGAAGTTGCTGGTTTAATTCAACGTTTAGTCCCAGATGCTAAAATTGGTATTGGCCATGGTCAATTAGATGGTAAAAAACTAGAACACCTCATGCTATCCTTTATGGATGGCGAATTTGATGTTTTGGTAAGTACAACTATTATTGAAAGTGGTTTAGACGTACCAAATGCCAATACTATTTTTATAAATAACGCTAATAATTTTGGTTTAAGTGATTTACACCAAATGCGTGGTCGTGTTGGGCGAAGTAACAAGAAGGCTTTTTGCTATTTTATTACGCCAGAATACTCGGCTATGACGGACGATGCCAGAAAACGTATAACCGCATTAGAACAATTTACAGAGTTAGGAAGTGGTTTTAATATCGCTATGAAAGATTTAGAAATTCGTGGTGCTGGCGATTTACTTGGTGGAGAACAAAGTGGGTTTATTAATGAAATTGGATTCGATACCTATCAAAAAATATTAAGCGAAGCTATTGATGAGCTTAAAGAAAATGAGTTTAAAGACTTATATGATGAGCCCGAAGAAGATCGCGTTTACGTAAAAGACGTGACCATCGATACCGATTTCGAACTTCTTTTCCCTGATGACTATGTAAATAATATCGCCGAAAGATTAAGCTTATATACACAGCTAAATAATTTAAAAACTGATGCTGAATTGCTTACATTTGAAACAGAATTGATTGATCGTTTTGGAGAATTACCAATACAAGTGACCGATTTATTAAATAGTGTCCAAATAAAGTGGTTAGCTACCAAAATTGGTTTCGAAAAAGTGATTATGAAACAAGGTAAACTTATTGGTTATTTTATTAATGACCAACAAAGCAACTTTTATCAAAGCTCTGGTTTCACCAAAGTATTACAGTTTGTCCAGAAAAATCCTGGCGCCTGTAAAATGAAGGAAAAGCAAACTCGAAATGGTTTAAGATTAATGCTAACTTTCGAAAAAATAAAAACAGTAAAACAAGCACTAAGCGCCTTACAACCTATTGTGGCTTAATTCTTGTTTCATTTTAAAATAAAAATAGTCCATTTCTTTAATTAGAAGAACAATTAATACATTCAAAACCGTGAAACGCTTATTATTTTTTATTTACCTCTTACCAAGTATTTTATTAGCACAACACAGCATTAAAGGAAAATTCTCTCCCGCGAAAGAATACAATTTTGCTTTACTTTACAAGGTAACTCCAACTTTGTCAGAATATATTTCTAATACAGAAATTGATAAAGAAACTGGTTGTTTTGAGTTTCAATTAGATTCTACTAAAACAAAAGGAATGTATCGTGTGGTATATGCTATACCTCAAGAAGATTATAATTTTGATATTATTTACAACGGTAAAGAAGATATTGAATTAACTTTTAATTCTGAAACCGGCGTTACTTTCAAAAAATCTGACGAAAACAAATTATTAGCATCGTACACCAATAGCATGTCGATGGTTACGCAAAGCATTGGAAATTATTTTAGAGAAGAAAGCAAAAACTCCAAAGCTTTAAAATCAATATTTAAAACACAACAAGAAACACAAGAAAATTTTGAAAAAGCAGCAGAAGGCATGATGGCTTTAGATTTTATTAAAGCCAACCAACCTTATGTCCCAACTGAATTTGAAGACTTAAAAACCTATATAAATAACTTAAGAGTACACTATTTCGATCATATAAACTTCAATAGCAAAACTCTACAGAGCTCTAATTTTTTAGAAGAAAAAATGCTGAATTATGTTTTCGGAATGTCTTCTAAAATTGAAGATGAAGCTACAGTTTACAAGAATAATATCGATGTTTTTCATGAAATTTTAAAAACAACGCCACAAGGTGTAAAACGTATTTTATTAGTCGATTTATGGCAACAAATGGCAGATTTAGGTTTTGAGTCGGTTGCTAACTACATTTCAGACAAGTATTTAATGCCAGTTGCAAAATCGTTAAATGATAAAGATTTAATCGATGGTTTAACCTTATTTAAAAACACATCTATTGGTAGAAAAGCACCAGATTTCACATTAGAAATCAAGAAAGATAAGAAGCTAGTTAAAACACAATTAAGCGCGCTAGATATAGCTCAAACTTATGTGGTTGTTTTTTGGAGCAGCACATGTTCTCATTGTTTAGATGAAATTCCACAGTTACAATCTTTTGTACAATCTTTAGATAAAGGTTTAGTTCAAGTTGTAGCAGTTGGTCTAGAAGATGATCCTTATAAATGGAAAGATTTAACCTATACTTACCCAAGTTTTATACACGTTTATGGCGAAGGAAAATGGGATAACAAAATAGGAAACGATTACGGCGTTACTGCAACGCCAACATATTTTATTCTAGATAAAGACAAAAAAATTATTTCTAAACCTGAAGATTTTAAAGTATTGCAAGCCTTTTTTGGACAAGAAACTGATGAAGAATAATATCTATTAAAAATGATAAAAAGCGTTCTCTAAATGCTCAATTTTAAAACCTTTGCCTTCTTTTACAATCGCAACAATATCAAAACGCACCTCAACATCTAGGCTGTTAGAAATCACGTATTCATCTACCGCTTTTACTAAGCGCTGAATTTGTTTGGGTTTTACAAACTCTTCTGGGTTTCCAAAATCGCTGGTCGATCTTGTTTTAACTTCAACAACAGCAAGAACGTCAATTTTTTTAGCAATAATATCAATTTCCGATTTCTGATAATGGTAATTACGTTCCACAATATCATAACCATTTTTCAATAGAAAATCGACTGCCAATTGTTCTCCTTTTTTACCAAGCTCGTTATGTTTTGCCATAAACCAAAGGTATACTTAATTTTACAACTAACCTGAACAGCTATGCTTTTACAGGTTTTCAATTTGATAATATTTTGCCCAAGATTTAAATCTACCAACAAACATTTTAAGGTAATTTTCCGAGAGAAAAATATTAGACCAATCCCATCTTTGAGCTTGCACACCAAGATAAAACACAAAAACCACAAGTCCCGCCATAGGAATGAGTTTTAATTCTTTTTCAGATAATTTAGTGATGCTTTCGTAGCCTTTTAAAAAGCTTTCTTTTTTTATTTCATATTCATTTTTATCTGCCTCGATATAGAAAAGTTGTTTACAAAAATAGCCAACATCCAAAATTTGCGAACCATTGCCACAAAAATCAAAGTCGAAAATTGTAATATCCGTTTTATTAGCAATACTCATATTATCATACCAAATATCCATATGAACAACACCTTGTTTTGTATGCTCGAAATGCGAATCTTGATACGATGTTTCAATGGCTTTAATAAATTCCATTTCGGGTAATGCCTCTGAAAAGTACGGCTTCAATTTTTTATAAGAAGTTTCTAAAAGCGATTTTTTATTATAAATACTGCGCTTAAGCTTTTTGTTTTCGGTGACTTTATGAATTTTCGCCATAAGTTCGCCTACTGCAAAACAAGAGCTGCTATCCATAAACCTTACTTTTTCTCCTTTTGCATATGTAAAAAGCACGGCATACCTAAGTCCTTCTGGAGCTTTTATATCTTGTATGTACTTTGTGTTTTTATCCCGAATAGGAAAAGAAACGCTTAAACCATTTTCTTTTAATACATTTAACAAGCTAATTTCTTCTTGAATTTCAGTTTTAGATCTCCAATTATAACAATATAATCTTAAAACATATTTTATTTTCCCAGAGGAAAGCATGTAGGTATGATTCATTCCTGTTCGGAAAAGTTTGCATTCTAGGTTAGAATCTAAATTGTATTTTTCTTTAATATAATCGCCTAATTCTTGTGCGGAAATAGTTGAAGTTATAACTGGAAATGTTTTCATTTTTTACACTTTACAAAAAAATATTTCACTTTTAATTTTAAACTAAATTCGCTGATAACCTAGCCCTGATAGCAGCGACATCCTTTTTGTGAAGCTTAAATCTTAACTGCACTAAATTAATAAGTCGAATTTTTCCATAAAGATACTAAACCCTTTAATTAAGATCGAAATTGCTTCTCAAAAAGATATAGCGTATAGCAGGATTAGCTCCTAAAAACTATTTTTAAGAAGCTTTAAACACGGTATTCAAGACTGTTTTGAAATTATTTACTTAAACGAATACCTTAATCCTAAAAAAGCTCTTATTCCTTGGTTTGGTGCGTAAACATAAGACGGATCGAAGGTTAATGCGTACGGATTATCTGGAGAAACCTGGGGGTTGCCTTCATTATCGAAAGTAACATCTTTATCGAAAGGATCGTTTGCTCGCGCGATAATAAATGGATTCCCTTTATTTGGCGTCCAGTTTAAAAGGTTTTTGACTCCTCCGTAAATTTCTAAATTATCGATACCATCATAAGTAAATTGTATGTTTTGAATACTCCAAGTAGGCGAGTATTCACTTCTTGGATCCAAATCACTTAATAGCGGTAATCGCATTGGCCCGTAAATATTACCCGTATAATCTACTGTTACATTGTATTTGTAGTTTTTATATGAAGCCGCCCAGGTTCCCGTAAAACGTTCGGTAAGTATTTGACGTGATTTTATACCGTTTTCGGTTTGCGTAACATCTTGAACCGTACCACCAACAAGAAGCTTTATGCCACTAGCTACGGTAGCATCTAGATTTAAACTTACACCTTTTGTTATAGCCTTACCATCGAGGTTATCGTATATTATTTGGGTAGAATTTGTATCATAATCGGGTGTAATTAAGTTTGAAAAATGCGTGTACCATGCCGAGGCATCTAGCCCAATAATCATCCCAGATTTTGTATACATTTTTTTAAGATAGTTAACATTTATGTTAAAAGAACGCTCTGGCTTTAGCTCTTCTGCAATAATAACATCTCTTGCTCCAGTAAGTGCGGCGTGCTCTTCGGTAAAAATATTAACCACTCGAAAACCGGTTCCTGCGTTTACTCTAAAAATATCGTCGGCTGTTGGTTTAAATTTATAAGCAATTCTTGGTGTAAATATGTTCCCGTGTCTTTCGTCATAATCGTAACGTGCGCCTAGTAATACGGTTTGCTTTTCGCTTAGTCTTATTTCATCCTGTACAAAAAGAGAAGGAATCACCATTTCATCTGCTGCTGCGGTCGCTGGTGTATTATCGTTATAATAATTATACCGTGCCGCTGCTCCAAAAAGTAAATCGTGATTTTTAAGAGATTTATCCCAAGTAAATTGTCCGAAACCAATTTTTTGCTGCGCTAAATACTTAACGTCTCCATAAACCGAATTTTGATCGTGATCTGTATACGAAAATTGAAACATAACCTTTTCTTTAATAGGAAGTTGGTATTTACCTATAAACTCACCTCTTTTTGTATAAATACTTTCGCCATAAATTTCATTGCCTCCTCTAAAAGAAGAATCCCATTGCATTTCTCCTCCCCATCGATCTTCGTAAAACACGCGACCAACCAAAGAGAGTACTCTATTTTCTTTACGTTTAAAATTCCATTTTTGAAAAACAGATATCCTATTCTGAAGTGTTAAATCTGTAAAATTATCACCATTATTATCAATAGGGTTGTTGTAATTAAAGTAATTAACACCAAACAGCAGGTTGGCTTTTTCTCCAACTTTAGTATTAAAACCTAAATCTAAATTAAGTTCTCCCCAACCTGTTGCGTAACTATCTGCAAAAAAACGTGGTGCATTTTCGGGAAGTTTAGTTATAATATTAATAAGGCCACCAACGGCTTCACTTCCATAAAGTGATGAGGCTGGACCTTTTACAATTTCAATTTGTTCTATTAAAGAATTCGGAATTCCCGATAAACCGTAAACAGTAGATAAACCACTAACAATTGGCATGCCATCTATTAAAATTAAAGTATACGGCCCTTCCAGGCCATTAATATGAATATCTCCTGTATTACAAACATTACAATTAATTTGTGGGCGAACTCCATTTACATTCTGTAAGGCTTCAAAAATATTTGGAGTGGGGTTCTTTTTTAAAAACGTAGATGAATAAACCTCCACTGGTACCGGGCTCTCTAGACGAGAAACCGCTTTTAATGTTCCAGTGACAACAACTTCTGATAATATTTCGGATTCTGGTAAATCGAAATTTATAGTAATATCTTCTGTAGAGACTGTTATGCTTTTTCTTTGTGTTTGGTATCCTGTAAAAGAAGCTATAACAGTATACTTTCCTGGGCTTATATTATTTATACTAAATGAACCATTATCTCCTGAAACCGCTCCTTTTTGAGTCCCTTTTAAATAAACATTTACATAAGCTAGCGCATCGCCATCTGTTGTTGTTTTTCCTTTTATAGTTTGGGCATTAAACGTAAAACTGAACAAACTTAACATTCCAAATATTAGACCTCTCATGATATTATTTTTCTGCAAATATAAAATAATATTTAGATTAGTCTAAAATTAATTTTAATATTATATTTATTATATATTTGCGCCATACCTAAAAAACCAATCATGATTACCCTTACGGAAGAAAATTACCTTAAAGCCATATACCATTTAGGCAAACAAGGCGAAAACAACGTAAGCACCAATGCTATTGCTCAAGAAATGGAAACCAAGGCTTCTTCAGTTACAGATATGATTAAGAAACTTTCGGAAAAAGAATATGCCGATTATAAAAAATACCAAGGTGTTACCTTAACCGTAAAAGGAAAGAAAATAGCCGTTAATGTGGTTAGAAAACACCGTTTATAAGAAGTTTTTTTAGCTGAAAAATTAAATTTTTCTTGGGATGAAATTCATGAAGTTGCAGAACAACTTGAGCATATTAAATCTGAAAAACTGATAAAACAATTAGATGCTTTTTTAGGACACCCAACTCACGATCCGCATGGAGACCCTATTCCTGATGAAACAGGACAAATAAAAAGTATTGATAAAATATTACTAGCCCAAGCAGACGTTAACGATGTTTGTATTTGTGTTGGCGTTAAAGATTCTTCATCCGAATTTTTAAAATATTTAGATAAACACGATATTGCACTGGGAACAGAATTAAAGATAACTCACAAAGAGCCGTTTGATAATTCGGTAACTATAACTATTAATAACTTAGAGTTTATAACTTCTAATATAATTGCAAATAATATTTTTGTAAAGGTTAGTAAAACCTAGCAATTCTCCATTTCTTTTCTTTTTCTCAAAAGCCCGTTATAAGTTAGTCTCAATAAAATGTACAAATCTTCAGCTTTATTCTGAAAAAGAAAAAAAAACAACTATAGGCACGAAGTTTGTTGCTTACTTTTACTTAAAACAAAAAACATGAAGTTGCTATCTCTTATTTTTATAACTGTATTTTGTTTTTCCTGTATTCCAGTGCGTATTGCTCCAACCATCAAAACGGACAAAGTTATGGTAGCAAAAAAGTTTAAACGAAAGCTTCCAAAACGTCAGGCTTTTATTTTTGAAGATCCAAAAAACTCCAACGAGTTTTATAATTACGTAAACACAAAATACGAGTTACAACACCAAGACGTGGAATTTAATGTGCCTTTTAAAGTAGATGGTCAATTACTTTACTTCTCGTTTCATGAAGTAGAAATACCAAACAAGACTTTTAACCTTATTCCTGTAATACTAGATGCTAAGTTAGACCATGAAGGGTACGATCCGCTATTTGAAGACAGTTACACATCGAGACAGGGTAACTGGTATATTGTCATTACCGTAAACGATGAAGCCATGAATGATTGCTTAAAACCTAATAACCTATATAAAGCATCCGTTTTAAAATATTTAAAACAGATGCGATTAGAATACTTAAATACAAGTAATTACTTAGAAGCTTTATTAAGACGATAAATTAGTTCTTTTTAAACTTAACTATTTTTCTAATACTTTTTGGGAATTTCTTTATTGAAGTTAAAGTCAAATCTTTATAATAACACTCAGCTGCTTCCGATTGGATTTGGATTTGCCCTTTATTTAAAATTTCACCTTTATCATTTTTAGCATTTTCAACCACCATAACGACATGGCCGTTTACTAAATGTACTGCATTATTTCCTACCACATAAATCTCTAAATGATTCCACTCACCGTGCGGTGCATCGTGCTCTGATCCCGCATTAATATATCCGTTTGCTTCAAAATACGCATCGGAATTTGGGTTGTATTTTTTAGACTCACCTCTAACATCTGCAGTAGGCTTCCCTCTTTTAGGTTCTGCCGTTCCTCCTCCTAAAGGAATAAAATCGCCTAAATCTGTTTCTTGTACTTGATATTCTAACGAGGTTTTCCATGTTTTCCAAAAAGCGCCGTGCTCACCATAGCAATGGTAAAGGATTCCACTATCACTCTTAGCGTCTAATCTTGGCTCCCATTTTTTATCACCCCATTTAAACATGGTGCTTAAATGATAATTTTCGTAATCTTTTTTTGTACTTATACAGCCTAAAATTTCTCCACTAATATGTAAAATCAATTCATCATTTTCCTTAGAAACTGTAAAAACATCTTTAATATCATTATTTAAACCTAATGCAGTTCCTTTATGCACGTTATCCGATTGATAAGTACCATCCGGCAACCCCGTAACAGTTACATGCGGAACACCAAGCCATTTATCAAATTGGCTTAAGTTTTCGTCTAATAAATGAATAGTTTTAGATTTTTTTTGCGCTACTGAAATTAAACTTGTAAAAATTAGTAGCAGAAAAATGTACTTTAATTTAGAATTCATGGATTGGCTTATTTAGTTTAGCCAAATATAGAGATTTTCTTAAAAAAAGCGGTGATATTTATATTATGAATATCTACTAATGACATCCACAGCCATCATCGCCACCGCAGGCTTTTTTAGAATTCGGTTTTTTCCAGAAGTATTTTTTCACCAAAAAGAAAACAGCAAAAGCCATGGCTGCAAAAACAAGTATATTTTGAATAATTGTATTCATTTTCTTAATTTATTATTTCAGTAATTGAAAAGCAATTAAAGCAGTAATATACGCAATTGCTGTCATAATTACTAATTGCCAAACCGGCCATTTCCAGCTATTCGTTTCGCGTTTTACAACAGCCAAAGTACTCATGCACTGCATAGCAAACGCATAAAACAGTAATAATGAAATCCCTGATGCCAAAGTAAATAACGGACCGCCCAAAATAGGGTTGGTTTCTTTAGCCATTCGGTTTTTAATAGTATCTACGTCATCATTTCCAACACTATAAATAGTTGCTAGCGTACCAACAAAAACTTCACGAGCAGCAAAACTACTTACAATAGCAATACCTATTTTCCAATCGTAACCCAAAGGTCTAATTGCAGGCTCAATAGCATGGCCAGCAATACCTATAAAAGAATGTTCTAACTTATACGACGCTATTTTTTGTTGCAATTCATCATCAGATAAATTATTAGAAACATTTGCTGTTGTAACAATTTCTTCTGCTTTATTAAAATTATCTCCAGGGCCATAAGATGCTAAAAACCAAAGCACAATAGAAATAGCTAAGATAATTTTACCAGCTCCAAATACGAAAGACTTTGTTTTCTCTATAACGGTTAATGCTACATTTTTAAAAAGTGGCAATTTGTAATTCGGCATTTCAACTACAAAAAAGGATTTACTTTTTATTTTAAGAATCTTATTTAAAATATACGCTGAAACTACTGCAGAACCAAAACCTAGTAAATAAAGTAACATTAAGGTAAGTGCTTGATAGCTTAAACCTAAAAATCGACCTTCGGGAATTACAAGCGAAATAATAATTAAATAAACCGGTAACCGTGCCGAACAGGTTGTAAAAGGCGTAACTAGAATGGTGATTAAACGCTCTTTCCAACTTTCAATATTTCGAGTAGCCATAATAGCAGGAATAGCACAAGCAGTACCAGAAATAAGTGGTACAACGCTTTTTCCGCTAAGGCCAAAACGCTTCATAATATTATCCATTAAAAACACCACACGACTCATGTACCCACTTTCTTCTAAAACAGAAATAAAGAGAAACAGAAAAGCTATTTGTGGAATAAAAATTACGATTCCTCCAAGACCAGAAATAATACCTTCAGCTAATAAATTGGTAAAAGCACCAGCTGGCAAAGTGACTTTAACCCATTCGCTTAACGATGCAAAAGCACCATCTATTAAATCCATTGGTACGCTAGACCAATCGTAAATAGCCTGAAAAATAGTAAGTAAAATAAAAAAGAAAATAAGATAACCCCACACTTTATGAGTTAAAACTTTATCAAGTTTAGAACGTAAATCCTTAGCTTGAGAAGCATCTACCGTTTTTCCTTTTTTAAGAACATTATTTATAAACTGATAGCGTTTTATAGTTTCACGCTGTTGTAAACGTTTTAAATCGCCACTGGTTTTAGTTTTAAAACTTGCAATGGCATCAACTTCTTTCCGGTCCGTTTTTCCGAAGTTAACATCTTGAGTAATTACCAACCAAAGCTTATATATTAATTGGTTAGGAAATGCTTTTCTTAAAGCATCAAAATACGGCTTATCAATCTCCGACGGATCTAAACAAGGCGCTGCTGAAACATCACGGTAATTTGTAATAAGTTCCTTTAAGCGATCTATACCGTCTTTTTTACGTGTACTTACTAATGCTATTTTGGTTTGAAGTTGTTCTTCTAAATAATCGATATCCAACGAAATCCCTTTATACTTCATCCTGTCGGACATGTTAATAACAAGAATCGTTGGGATTTCTAAATCTTTAATTTGAGTAAAGATTAAAAGATTCCGTTTTAAGTTCTCAACATCACTAACAACAACAGCAACATCTGGATAATCTTTATCGTTTTTATTTAAAAGTAACTCAATAACCACATTTTCATCAAGCGAAGATGCATTTAAACTATACGTGCCGGGCAAATCGATAATATGAGCTTTTACACCACGTGGCAGCTTACAAACACCTTCTTTTTTCTCCACCGTAATACCTGGATAGTTTCCAACTTTTTGATTTAAACCCGTTAAGGCATTAAAAACAGAGGTTTTTCCGGTATTTGGATTCCCGATTAAGGCGACATTTATTTGCTTACTCATGCGTTACTTTTTCAATTAAAATATGCGAAGCCGTTTCTTTTCTAATAGCAACATGCGACCCGTTTATGTTCAAATACATAGGATCTTTAAAAGGCGCAAGCTGAATGAGCTCTACAAAATTCCCCGGCAAACAACCCATTTCTAATAATTTCAATGGAATGTTTTTCGATGAAACATCGGTAATAACTGCGCGTTCGCCTCTTTTTAAATGTGCTATAGTGTCTTGCAAGCTTATTTAGATTGATTTTAAAGAAGCAAAAGTAATGTAAATGTTTAGAAGTTAAAAAGTTTATCTAGAAAATAGTTTACAGTTGCCTTGTTTTTATTAAAATTCACATTGCTAGTTTTCGTCGTAACAACCAATATTTAATAACAAATCGACTATTACTTTTCTTGTTTTAAGATTGAAATATCACTTAATAACCTGTCGATATCTTCTTCTTTTGTACCATCATAAAAACCACGAATCTGTCGTTTTTTATCAATAAGCATAAAGTTTTCAGTATGTACCATATCATAGGAGCCACCAAATTCCGCATCCTTTACAGCGAGATAACTTTTTCTGGCCAAATCGTAAATCTCTTTTTTTTCACCTGTAACTAAGTTCCATTTTTTATCGTTTACTCCTTTCTCAATTGCATAGCGTTTTAATTGTGCTACCGTATCAATTTCGGGCGTTACGGAATGTGAAAGCAACATAACCTCATCATCATTTATTATTTCCTTTTGAATTTTCACCATATGATCTGTCATAATCGGGCAGATGGTTTGGCAGGTAGTAAAAAAGAAATCGGCTACATAAATTTTATTTTTATAATCATCTTGAGTAATAGTTTTTCCGTTTTGATTCAACAATGAAAAATCGGCTATTTTATGATATTTTTTTTGATAATGAAGCGTACTATCTACCAACTCAGCACTTACCGAAGCGGGTTGATAAATGGGTAATGGTTGGTAAACATTTAAAGTATTATAAATTAAAGTAATAATAACCAAGGAGATAACCCCGAAAACAATGAAGAAAATCTTGTATTCTTTAAAAATAGAGCCCATTATTCATAAATTTTCAACAAAAATACGAGATAAATTAGAGAAGCAGACTGTGATTGAACCCTAAATTCCTGTTAAAACCATTTGCTTTGTGTGATAGACTTTTTTAAAGTTGGTTTAAAAGCTTACTTTTGTGCGATTATAAAAAATTGATTGAAGAATATATGGAGTTTGTTATTAAAATATCGCAATTTTTGCTAAGTCTTTCGCTGTTAATTGTTTTACACGAATTAGGGCATTTTATCCCTGCAAAGCTTTTTAAAACGCGAGTAGAAAAATTTTACTTATTTTTTGATGTAAAGTTTTCTTTATTCAAAAAGAAAATAGGCGATACCGTTTATGGAATTGGCTGGTTACCTCTTGGTGGCTATGTTAAAATTGCCGGCATGATAGATGAAAGTATGGATACCGAACAAATGGAAAAAGACCCCCAACCATGGGAATTTCGCTCCAAACCTGCTTGGCAACGTTTAATTATTATGCTAGGTGGTGTTACTGTAAACTTTGTTTTAGCAGTGGTTATCTATATTGGAATGAGTTATTTTTATGGTGACAAATTTCTTCCTATTCAAAATATTCAAGATGGTTTATTAGTACAAAGTAGCGTAGCTAATAACGCTGGACTTCTAACTGGTGATAATGTTGTTGCCGTTGATGGGACTAAAATTGAAAATTTTTCTCAAGTATCTGAAAAAGTTCTTTTTGGAAAAGACATTACCATTGAGCGCAACGGACAAGAAAAGACCATTACATTTCCTGAAGATTTTTTAGCACAATTAATAGAATCTAAAGAAAAAGGTTTTATAAGTTTAAGAATGCCTTTCGCTGTAGTTGAAGTACCAGACTCCTCTGCAAACAAAAGTAGCGGACTTAAAAAAGGAGATATTATTGTTGGCTTAAATGATTATAAAACTAAATATGTAGATCAAGTTGTTACTGGCTTAGATAAATTTAAAGGTCAAAAAGTTTCGGCTACCGTATTAAGAGATGGTAAAGAAACGACCTTACCTTTAAGCATTAGTAGCGATGGTAAATTAGGTATAGTCTACGCACCACAATCTACATTTTCAACACTAGAAGCTTTAAATTACTATAAATTTGAAACTAAAGAATATGGCTTTTTTGAAGCCGTTCCTGTTGGGTTAGAAAAAACTGGCGATAAAATATCGTCTTACATCACACAGTTTAAGGCTATTTTCACACCAAGTACAGGCGCATACAAAGGCGTAGGAGGCTTTAAAGCTATTTACGATATATTTCCTAGCTTTTGGAGCTGGCAAGTATTCTGGGGTATTACAGCGTTTTTATCTATTATGCTAGGTGTTTTAAACTTATTACCTATTCCTGCTTTAGATGGTGGGCATGTTATGTTTTTGCTATACGAAATGATATCTGGAAGAAAGCCAGGCGATAAATTTATGGAGTATGCACAAATGGTTGGATTCTTTCTTTTAATAGCATTAGTACTGTTTGCAAATGGAAATGATATTTACAAAGCAATTTTTGATTAATTTTTTAAAAAAAATTAAAAAAATGTTTGCGGCATTTAAATAAAGTTCTATATTTGCAACCGCTAAGCAAAATAGCACAGTCCTTCTTAGCTCAGTTGGTTAGAGCATCTGACTGTTAATCAGAGGGTCCTAGGTTCGAGCCCTAGAGAAGGAGCAAAATTAAGTCTAACAGAAATGTTAGACTTTTTTGTTTTTAATAGGTTTTGGTTTTTCTGAGAATTCAATAGGGCCTCATAATATTATAGCTCTATAAACAGAAAACGTGAACTAACACTCAAGGCTTCTAAACCATCTAAGATACTTAAACAAATTACCAAGGTATAGAACGCTTTTAAGCTGTTTAACACAATACTTAAACGATCTTACAAACGAAGTGAATAAAGCCGGAGGTAAACGCTTAAAATATTTATTTAAAACGAGCTCTACATCAAATCGAAATCATTACTTCATGTTTTTTGGTAAAGAACAAATAAGATGTTCCTAGAAAACAACCTCTATTTCTAAAAACAAACAGAATAGCAACACACACATTCTATCAATAAAGTCCCTCGTTTCGATCATATTTAACTTTAAAGCACAAAAAAAGCTTCACATTGCTGTGAAGCTTTACAATCTCTATGTGGTCCCACTTGGGCTCGAACCAAGGACCACCTGATTATGAGTCAGGTGCTCTAACCAACTGAGCTATGGGACCGAAATTGGAGTGCAATATTACTATTTATTTTAGATGTAACCAAAAAAAATATCACTTTATCTCTAGACAAAGTTCAATTAGTACACCATTTGTAGATTTCGGATGTAAAAAAGCTACTAATTTATTGTCGGTTCCACGCTTTGGAACCTGGTTTATAATTCAAAAACCTTCATTTTTTAAACGGATAATTTCAGTTTCAATATCTTCAACATCAAACGCAATGTGATGGACTCCTTCTCCATTTTTATCAATAAAACGTGCTATTGCGCAATCTTCCGAGATTGCCTCTAGCAATTCAATTTTATTATCGCCAACCTTAAAAAATGATGTATTTACATGTTCGTTTTCTACCGCTTCAGTTTTATTAAGATAGTTCCCAAAAAAGTTTTGAATGTAAATTATTAGAAGCCTCTAGATTTTTTACAGCAATGCCAATATGTTCTATTTTTTTCATCTAGAAACCTGTTTTTTCATTTCTGTAAATGCGAAAATCTTAATTTTATTCTAACAATACATGCAAAAGAAAATATCAAATCTGTTTCGACGCACTTCTTTCAAATCCTCTTGGCGAGAATATCACTAAATAATCTACCCCAGGCTAAAAGAATAAACGAGCCTGTATTTCTTCCGCGAAAGCGAAAATCTGCTAATTATTATCTAAATTAATCTGAAAATATTAAAATACATTCCGAAAAAGAAGATAATCTTTAAATATCCTTTATTTTTGCAATCTAAAAGCATTTTATAAAGTGGAAGAAGCAGAAAGTCAAAGACAAAAAAAAATAGGCGGTGTTTTACAGCAAGATTTAGTAGAAGTTCTTCAAGGAGCTGCTACACAAGGCGGAATGCGCGGTGTTTTAATATCGGTATCTAAAGTAAAAGTGACTGTAGATTTATCGGTTGCGAAAGTCTATTTAAGCATTTTTCCTAACGATAAAGCGCCTGCACTTATGGAGGGCATAAAATCGAATACACCATTAATTCGTCACGAATTAGCACAACGCACCAAACATCAGTTACGCCGTATGCCTAATTTAGAATTTTTTATAGACGATTCTTTAGAGTACATCGACCAGATTGAAAAATCATTAAAAGGCGAAGAAAACCCTATAAAAGATCCTAATATTTTAGACAAAAGAAAAAAATCGTAGATTGAGTTTTCCACTATATATAGCAAAACGTTATTTGCGCTCCAAAAGCAGCAATAACGCTATTAATTTTATAACCAACATTGCTATTATTGGTGTTATTCTTGGAGCTGCATCTTTATTTATTGTGCTATCTGGTTTTGCCGGATTAAAAGATTTTACACTACAGTTTTCTACAGAAATAGATCCAGATTTAAAGGCCGAAACCACCGTTGGTAAAACCTTTGTGCTTACTAAAGATATCGCTGAAAAACTCGATAATTTAGAAGCCGTTGCCGAGTATTCTAAAATTATAGAAGAGCGCATTTTTATAACTAGCAATAATAAAACAACTATTGCTAGAATAAAAGGCGTCGATGGCAATTTCCAAAATATAGTAAATATAGATTCTGCCATGGATACGGGTAATTGGGTGGAACAAAACACAAACGAAATTGTAGTGGGTTGGGGCATTGCAAACCACTTATCGCTAGGTGTTCTCGATTTCACAAAAGCTATAAACATCTATGTACCCAAACCTGGAAAAGGGCAAATAACATCTACAAAAGATGCCTTTAACACGGTTCGCGCAGCAAATGTTGGGGTATTCTACATAAACGAAACACTAAACGATGGCTACATTTATGCACCTATAGATTTAGCCCGAAATCTCCTTAATTACAAAGAAAATCAAATATCTTCGATAGAATTTAAACTTAGTCCTAACGCAGACGAAACCGAAGCAAAGCAAAGCATACAAGCCATTTTGGGCAATAACGTTATTATAAAAAATCGCGCCCAATTAAACGATGCGCTTTACAAAATGCTAAACACCGAAAACCTAGCAGTATACCTCATTTTTACGCTTGTACTCATTATTGCATTTTTCAACGTTATCGGATCATTAATTATGATGATGCTCGATAAAAAGAAAAGTTTAAGCACCCTGTTTAACATTGGAGCTACGGTAAAAGATATTCGTAAAATTTTCTTCTACCAAGGTAGTTTAATGAGTATTATTGGCGGCCTAATCGGACTAGGAGTAGCATTTATAATTACACTATTACAACAACATTTCAGTTTAGTGATGATCACGCCATCTCTGCCATATCCCGTCGCTATACGTGTAGAAAACTTTTTTATCGTATTCCTTACCATTTCCGTTTTAGGAATTATTGCATCAAAAATCGCATCGGTTCGTATTACAAAAAACATGGTAAAAACCGTTTAATACCATATCTGGTTTGAAATTACTGTAAAATAAAATGATGATTTTTTTCTTTATATAAAAAATAAAGCATAGCCTTAGTTACGGCTTCTTTTTATGTTGAAGTAGAAAGGAAAAAAGGGCGTTTTATTGCTGTTATGTTAAATAAGAAACCGTCTAAATTATTTGGGCGAGTTGCCATGAAAAATGTCAAACAGGCTTTCCGCTATATCTTTTTTTATACAGAACTTGTTTGAATATTTCATCCATTAAATATAATCTCTGCCAAATTCCAATATCTAAACTTTCTATTTAAAAGTATAAAAAAAGGATGCCGCATCAATCCTTCTCGCGGGTTTATCTGCCAACCAAAAGCATAACACCACAAAGTATTTGTATCAGTACAAAGTATAATTTAACAGAAAAAGTTAAAAAAACATACCTACTAGTATTTTTTATATACATTTGTAATATGTTACAGGTGCAAAAATCGGAATTCACAAAACAAACCATTCTTAACGAGTCGTTTAAACTGTTTTATAAAAACGGATTTAAAACTACAAGTGTAGATACTATAATGAAAACCACCAAACTAACAAAAGGTGCGTTCTATCATCATTATAAAAACAAAAAAGAATTGGGTCTTGCCGTAATAAGCTTAAAACTACAAGAGCGCGTTTTTAAAGGTATGATAGAACCTTTACAACAACCCGGAAACGTTGTAGATATTCTAGAAAACACATTTTCCGAAAGGTTAAAATCTTTCTCTCTGCACGATAAAAAACACGGTTGCCCAACAAACAATTTTATAAACGAAATTGGCGATTTTGAAACTGCATACCAAATGGCTCTCAAACAAATAATAGATAATTGGCGCGATGCCTTAATCCAATTATTAGAACGCGGAAAATTGGAAAACACCATTAAAAAAAACATCGCAAGCGCATCGGTTGCTGTATATTTAATAAGTGCTTTTGAAGGCGTACGTGGTATTCGAAAACTATATGACACAGATATTATTTTAGACCAATACATGGCTGGCTTATCTATTTATTTACAACAAATTAAGAGTTAATATTTTTTTACATAAAAAACATACCTATTAGTATGTTTTAAAAACAATTACAATATGAAAAACGAAAAAAACAAAAGAAGAGATTTTCTAAAAAAATCGGCAATGGTAGGTTTAGCAGCTCCACATTTAGTATTTTCATCATCAGAAGCAAACAACTCAATGAATTCAACATCTAGCAATCGACCAAAAGTATTGTTTTTTGATGTAAACGAAACACTGCTCGATTTAACGGCCATGAAAGAGAGTGTTGGTAAAGTACTTGGCAATCGCCCAGATTTATTACCGCTTTGGTTTACTACCATGCTGCAATACTCTTTAGTAACTACAGTAGGACGACAGTATAACGATTTTGGAATTATAGGCTCTGCGGCACTACAAATGGTTGCAGCCAACCATAACATTTCGATTACCGAAGAAGAAGGTAGAGAGGCTATTTTAGGTCCTTTACGTTCTATACCCGCACATGCAGAAGTAAAACAAGCGTTACAGAGTTTAAAAGATGCCGGATACACTTTAGTATCATTTACAAACTCGTCTAACAAAGGTGTGGAAACACAATTTAAAAATGCTGGATTAACGCAATATTTCGAACAACGTTTAAGTATTGAAGATATGGGTAAATTTAAACCACATGCCGATGCTTACGACTGGGCCGCAAGAAAAATGGGTGTTAAACCTAGCGAGTGCATGTTGGTAGCGGCTCATGGTTGGGATATTGCTGGCGCGCTTTGGGCCAATTGGCGTGGTGCTTTTATTAGTCGTCCGGGAGCACAATTATACCCTTTGGCACCATTACCTGAATTATCGGAGTCTAATTTAAAAGACATAGCAGATCAATTAATTGCAATGAAATAAATAATATACATTATGAATCTAGAAAACAAAGTTATTATAGTAACCGGATCGTCTAAGGGTATAGGAAAAGAAATTGCTATACAGTTAGCCAAAAATGGCGCAAAAGTAATTGTTAATTATTCTAACAGCGAAACAGAAGCAACAGAAACCGTCGATGCTATTGTTAATAATGGTGGTGCAGCAATTTCTGTAAAAGCTGATGTAAGCCAAAAAGCAGATGTTGTAAACCTTTTTGATAAAGCCATAGAAAAGTATGGTAAAGTTGATGTTTTGGTTAACAATGCTGGTATAATGAACAATAAACTTATAAAAGATAACACTCAAGAAGATTTTACAAGTCAGTTTGATGTTAATGTGCGCGGTGTTTTTAATACGCTACAAGAAGCAGACAGCAAACTAGCAGATAATGGAAATATTATTAATATCTCATCGAGTACTGCAAAATTAATGTTTCCTACTTATGGCATATACTCAGCCACCAAAGCGGCTGTTGAGCAAATGACGCGTGTATTTTCTAAAGAAATCGGACGTGGTATTTCGGTTAACGCACTTGCTCCTGGCGCCACAGAAACAGAGTTGTTTTTAAAAGGAAAATCGCAGGAGTTTATTGATAAACTTAGCGGTATGAACGCCTTTAATAGATTAGCAAAACCAATTGATATAGCCAACGTTGTTGTGTTTTTAGCCAGCGATGAATCTAAATGGGTTTCCGGACAAGTTATTGGCGCTAATGGTGCATTGGTTTAAAAGAAATTTCAATTATCGACAACGGGAGGTATCGCAGCTATAGTCGGGTATAGTTCATTCTCTTTGTGATTCCTCCTAACGTCGTTAAGCAGTAAAAATAGTCTTCAATAAAATTACCTTCGCAAATTATTGCAAAAGCGATAGTAATGGTTAGCTTTTGGCGAGGCGCGCATCGAGCCAAAACTAGTAATGGATAGCGCGGTGGCTTGCCATTTGCCCTAATTTTTATAATTAAACTATTTTAAGGTTTATTCTGTGAATTGATATCCTGAAAATTTTTCTAGAACCTCATCGAAAGCCGCAAAAACATCTCCAGATTGATCGGATGTTACCATTTTCATGCGGTGTTCCTTAAAGTGAGGAATGCCTTTAAAATAGTTGGTATAATGACGGCGAGTTTCGAAAACACCTAACGTTTCTCCTTTCCAATCTATAGCCATTTGTAAATGACGACGAGCAGCTTCTACACGCTCCTCTAGACTTATTGGTGCCAAATGCTCACCAGTTGTAAAAAAGTGTTTTACTTGTTTAAAAAACCATGGATTCCCAATACTCGCACGGCCAATCATGCAGCCATCTAATCCGTAATCGTCACGCATTTCCATGGCGCGTTCTGGTGTGGTAACATCTCCGTTTCCGAAGATAGGAATATGCATACGTGGATTATTTTTTACTTGTGCAATAGGTTTCCAATCGGCATCGCCTTTATACATTTGAGCACGTGTACGACCGTGAATTGCAATGGCTTTACAGCCCACATCTTGCAAACGCTCGGCAACCTCAACAATACGAATAGAATCTTGATCCCAACCTAAACGCGTTTTTACCGTAATAGGAATACTGGTGCGTTTTACCATTTCGGCGGTAAGTTGCTCCATTAAACATACATCTTTTAAAATGCCTGCTCCTGCTCCTTTACTTACCACTTTTTTTACTGGGCAACCAAAATTAATATCTATAATATCTGGTTTAGATTCGGCTACAATATCTATGGTTTGTAGCATGCTATCTAAGTTTGCTCCAAAAATTTGAATACCTACTGGGCGTTCTTTTTCGTAAATATCGAGTTTCATCACGCTTTTTGCAGCGTTACGGATTAAGCCTTCGCTCGATACAAATTCGGTATAAACCACATCTGCGCCTTGTTCTTTGCAAAGTGCGCGAAATGGCGGGTCGCTAACATCTTCCATTGGCGCTAAAAGCAATGGGAAATCGGGCAATTCTATGTGATCTATTTTTACCAAGTGGATTTGTTTTTGGGCAAAATTAAGGTTTTTTGATTAAAAAAGACCTGACTGGTTTTTAAATCCGGTCAGGTCTAGAAATAATATTAGAATCAAGCTTATTAATCTTCGCCTAATTCTGTGATTTTTTTCTCGTATAGTTTTTTACTTTCTACTACAGCTACGTTAAGTTCTTGCATAATCCCATCTACGCGATCTTCTATACTTTTCATTTGTCCGTTAATAGAATCGAAAGAGTTTAATGCAGCCGCAACTTCCAAGGCTTTAACAACCTCAACAGCATCGTTATGCAAAAGTTTTAGTTTATCGATGGCTTTAGAGGTATTAGCAAGTGTTCCATTATATTTTGTTTTAGCTTTATTAATGGCCGATAACAATGTATTTTTACTCTTTTGATCGCTTAAACTATTGGTTTGCGTTTCCATGGCGGTGAATAAATTTGCCGCTTTAGTTTTTAAATCTTCGTATTCTTTGTTTAGATTTTTTACGCGTTTATCAACTTTTTCCCAATCGCCATAAACTTTTGCAAATTCTTTGTCTTCGTTTTTAGCATCTTCTAAAGCTAATTTTAATGCGCCTAAAGATTCTAATCCTCTATTTACATTTTTATTAGCAACTTCTTTTTTACTTTCAAAAGTGGATACTTGAGATTTGAATTTATCTTTTAATCGAATTAAATCTTCTGGGCTTTTATCTTTCCAACAAGAGGTTAAAACGAAAAACAGAGATAATATGGCTAATGATTTTTTAAACATAAATTTTGGTGTTGTTAATTTTGGTGCGAAATTAATGTTTTTTGATTAAATCGTTAAATTGATAGAAAAACAAAAATACGTTAAACACAAAAACAACCTATTTCTCAACAACATATGTTGTTTTCACCACCACAGGAATACCACTTACAGTAATACCTTCTAAAGCTAACTTCACTTTAGTTTCAACTCGAGTATTATAATAATTAACCTCGGAAACACCTGTTTTATCTGGATGAACATAAGGATTCCAATACAATGTGTTACGAATAGAGGCATTCTTATCTTTGCTATCCACTATATTTTCCAAATCTGGTGAATAAAAAACACGACCTTCATTATACCCTTCTATTTGTTGTTTTATAGTTTGTAAGGCATCTTTAGGGTTTTCATTACCAAAATTAGAATTTGAATTATGTTTTGTATAAATCTTAATAGAACCATTTCTTCCTTGGTTTCCATACATCATTGTAGAAACAGCACTATTATCCGATTCTATTTTTAGAACATCCTCAGGTTGAATATCTGTTAACATTGAAATGATCAAATCTGACCCCTCTTGCTGTGGATCTAATAAACGATTTTGATCTATTAATATTAATGCGCCTCCTGGATTTCTGCTAAATTTAATAGTTTCACGATTACCAACTTCGAGTGTTGGAATGGCGTATTCTAATAATTCAAAAATACTTGCAAATTTTGGTGATCTTTCATCTACAACATACCCGGTAAACATTTTGCTATTAATGTTAATATCTTCGCTAGCATCTAGTTTTTTCCCCGAAACTTCAATTTCATTTAAAACATTCTCTGGCATAACATTAAACTCAATATATTTTTTATAAATATTTTGTTTCACACGCTTTATCTCTTTAGAAAAGCTAATGTTGTTAGCTTTAGGAATGGGATCGACATGCATGGGAGATCTAAAAATGGAATCTAAAACAAACATGCCGCTATTCTTCCCGTTTTTATTTTTTGTTGTTAATGTAATACGAGATTTTCCGGTAATATTTAAGTCTTTAAATTTAAACTCACCTAAATCATCCGTAATTACACTTATTCCATCTACAGCTTTACTAAATATGGATAAAGAGACCGTATTTCCAACCACTGGTTTAGATCCAAAAAGACGTTTTACTTTACCTGTTATCTCAATGCCTTTTTCAACTTTATACAAAGGGTTATCATCAACTTTCAAATCTTTTTTCCATAAAAAATCTCGCCAACCTTGAGTTAAAAGCAATAAGTCTAAATGTTGAAATCTAGCTGGATTACTAGCATCGAAATAATACCCAGGGTTATGCACTTTCCCTCTAATATCAGATTCCATTAAAAAATAAGAACTAATATTTGTTCCGTTATTATTTAAATCTTTCGAACCATTAAGATCTGTGGCAGCTATTGAAAAGCTAGCAGGAGCAGCTTCTCCTAAACCATTTTTTGAAATTATATTTAGGGTTACTTTTTCGTTTGGCTTGTATCTTGTTTTATTCGTTATTACTTCAACCTTTACATTTTTGTCTTTTTGAACATAAACCAAGCGTTCGCTTTGTGGTTTTAAATCCCCATCGAATAACGTGATTTCAGTAATACCCTCTGGTAATTCCGCTTTAGGCAATTCTAATAATACCTTAGTACTAGAAAGCACTTGTGTTTCTTCGAAATATAAAAGGCCTCGCGATTTATAATGAATAATAATTGGTTTTTTAGAATGCTCTATTAACGTTTCTTCATTGGTTTTAATAGTCATTATAGACCGACCTTTAATTTCATTATAACTTAATAAAAACCCTTTTTGGTGAGCATCAGGAATTGGCGCTTCCATATCGGAATAATTTGTAGCCGTTATTTTTGCATAATATTTTTTATCTGTCGCAGGATTTAACTGAAATTGCCCCATGCCATCGTGAGCACTCATAAAAAAAGTAACTAACTCGTTATTGGAATCAAACACCTTTCCTTGAACCTTTATTGGATTTCCAAAAGCATCAATAGCTTTAAAAGCTACAACACTAGTAACATTTTGAATAAGAGATCCTCCCTCGGGGAAAAACTGGATTTTTATTTTTTGGTTTTGAATTGCAGATGAATTGGCTTCCTCTTTTTCAGAATTCACACTAGATGGCTTACTGCTAGTTTCAGTAACATCATTAAAAACGTCTAAAACCTCAATTTCCTTTTGGAACACAAAATCCTTTCCGAAATTTCGAGTCCAATTTGTGTATGCCCTTAGTTGGTATTTCCCTGGTTTTATACCTGCAGAATCGGTTAATTTAAAATCACCATGCCCTAAACCTCCTAATAATTTTGTTTTATTTCTTGAAACTATTTTAGAGTCTGACGAAATTAACTCTACATAAAGAATCTTACTATTATTAAATAAGAAATTATTGTAAGCATAAACATTATAAGCCTTATACCATAAAGATTCTCCGGCTACATAACGTGTTCTATCGGTATGAATATATATTTTTTCAATGTCCGCAATCGTCTTTTTTTCTTGAGAAAATAATGATGTTGTTACTATTATTAAAAAAAAACAGCTTAGTAATTTTTTCATATTATTCAATGTGGCTTAGTTTAGTTTAAAAAAAATATAATATAAGGGTTTTTCTGTAATTAAACTTGTAACCCTTAAAGAAATAAGACTTCAAAATCATGCAAAGGTTTAATTTATAAAGCAACATAAATAACACAGACCTCTTTAGGAAAACGCAGATTAAAAAATTGGGTTATATTTATAAAAAAAACACCCTTTTGCAAATTCCATTTACACCCGAAATTTTCGGTTACACTATTAATGTTCACTTAGTTTTAGAATACTTAGCATTCTTTATTGGTTTTCGGTATTACTTGTTTTTACGGCGTAATAGTAAAGATGTAATTTCTACCACCAACCGCTTATCAATAATTCTTGGTGCTGCTTTGGGTGCACTTATTGGTTCGCGCTTGGTTGGTTTTTTAGAAAACCCCTTAGTGGAATTCTCAAGAGAAAACCTGGTAGAATTGCTAAACGCCAAAACCATAATGGGCGGTTTATTTGGTGGATTACTTGGTGTAGAACTCGCTAAAAAAATAGTTGGAGAAACGCAACGCTCTGGCGATTTGTTTGTGTTTCCGATAATTATCGGCATTTTTATTGGAAGAGTGGGCTGTTTTTTATCAGGAATTAATGAGTTTACTTACGGTAAAGCAACATCATCAATTTTTGGAATGGATTTAGGTGACGGTGTTTTACGCCACCCAACATCACTTTACGAATTGGTGTTTTTAATATTACTTTTTATAGGTTTAAAAAAGCTTAAAACATCTGCAACTCTAGAAAACGGCACGCTTTTTAAATGGTTTATGGTTCTGTATTTCACTTTCCGGTTTTTTATAGAATTTTTAAAGCCTAATGTGTTTTATATTTTTGGTTTAAGCTCAATTCAAATATTATGTTTAATTTGTTTGCTGTATTACAGAACCACTATTTTTAGCCTAAAAGTGAACAAAAAGGCGCGTTAGGGATTGCAACGGAAAGCCCACAGCCTGACGAAGGAAGTGCGAGGACTTACAGAGAAAAGCTCGACCCTTTTCGGGTAACGCCCAAATATTTATTTAAAAACAAAAAAATGCCTGTTAGAAATTATACTTATTACGATTTTACTTTAAGCTTATGCCCAGAATGTTTAAAGCGTGTGGATGCTAAAATTGTATTCGAAAACGGTAACGTTTATATGCTAAAACGCTGCAAGGAGCATGGGAATTCTAAGGTGTTAATTGCCGACGATATTGAGTATTACAAAAACATACGGAATTACAATAAACCTAGCGAAACGCCTTATGTTTTTAACACCAAAACCGATTATGGTTGCCCGTACGATTGTGGGTTGTGCCCAGACCATGAGCAGCACAGTTGCTTAACAGTTGTGGAAGTTACCGACCGTTGTAATTTAACGTGCCCAACTTGTTATGCAGGGTCATCGCCTACTTACGGCAGGCACCGCACTTTAGACGAGGTAAAGGCCATGCTGGACACTATTGTGCGCAATGAAAAGGAGCCTGATGTGGTGCAAATTTCGGGTGGAGAACCCACTATACATCCACAGTTTTGGGAGATTATGGATTATGCAAAATCGCTACCAATTAGGCATTTAATGCTGAATACCAATGGTATAAAAATCGCTAAGGATATCGCTTTCGCGGAACGGTTAAAAACCTATGCACCCGATTTTGAGATTTATTTACAATTCGACTCTTTCGAGAATAGCGTTTTGCAGGAATTACGTGGCGCCGATTTAAACCATATTAGAGCGCAGGCTATTGCTAATTTAAACACCGTAAACCTATCGACAACATTGGTTGTTACCTTACAAAAAGGCTTAAACGACCATGAAATTGGTAAAATTATAGAGTATGCTTTAAAACAAAAATGTATTCGTGGGGTGACATTGCAACCTACACAAATTGCTGGCCGATTAGATAATTTTAATCCGGAAACGGATAGACTGACTTTAACGGAAGTGAGAAGAAAAATAATGGAACAAACCGATATTTTTAATCCGGACGATTTATTGCCTGTGCCCTGCAATCCAGATGCTTTAGTGATGGGTTATGCTTTAAAATTGGGCGAAGAGGTTTTTCCGTTAACCCGATATATAAATCCAAACGATTTATTGGACAATAGTAAAAACACCATTATTTACGAGCAAGACAGCCAATTGCAAGATAAAATGATTGAGTTGTTTAGCACTGGAAATTCGGTTGAAGTGGCTCAAGAAAACTTAAAAAGCATTATGTGTTGCTTACCAGATATTGATGCGCCAAATTTGGGTTATGATAATTTGTTTCGGGTAATAATTATGCAATTTATTGATGCTTATAATTTTGATGTACGTGCCATAAAAAAATCGTGCGTGCATATTGTGGATAAAGACAATAAAATTATACCTTTTGAAACCATGAACTTATTTTATCGTGATGATAAAAAGGCTAGATTAGAAGAACTTAGAAAAGAAATATTATGATGTTTTTAGAAGTAGGAAATTTAGATGGTTTAATATATCTTATTCTAGCCATTATGTTTGGCCCAGCAATTTTTCTGGCTATTATTGGCTTTATAGTGTTTAAAAAACATAAAAAAGCAGCTAAAATTCTTTTCATTTTAGCCGCCGTTTATTGTATTGTTAGTTTGGGTATTTGCGGGAGTATGATGGCTTAAACTAGAATAATTTTAAACCTGCTTTACCGAAATAATTTTAACCGGACAAGCCTTGGCTGCGTTATCCGAAGCTTCAAAAATAAGCTCGTCGTTAGATTTTAAAGTGAAAAATCCTTTTTTATCTTGACCGTGCAGTAATACCGTTTTTCCATCCTTTTTCGACATCTGGAATTGATCGGGCGCCAACTCTACACAGTAGTTACAACCAATACATTTTTTTCTCTGTAATGTAATAACCACCATTAAGCTTCCACTTTATTTTCTACAATTTTATATAGTTTATCAGACTGGCGAATTCTAAACGGTAATTTTATAGTCACCATATCACCCTTAGTTCCTTCGGTCGATTTTTTATCGTTTACCAAAAATTCTTCAACCACCAATTCCTGCGCCCCTGTAGTTGGACCAGTAATTAAAATAGTATCACCAACATTAATATTGTAAGCTTCAATTTTAAACTCGCCAACATTTGCCTTAGGAAAAAAGTGTGTGCCTTTACCAATATAAACTTTCTTTTGTGTAGCATGAGATCCAGAACCTTTACTCCATTCTCCAAGTTTTTGCCCTAAATAATACCCACTCCAAAAACCACGATTGTAAACTGTTTCTAGGGTTTTCATCCAAGTTATCACCTCTTCTTTACTGTAAGTTCCGTTTTCAATACTATCAATAGCTTCACGATAGCATTTAATAACTTTAGCTACATATTCTGGCGCTCTACCACGACCTTCAATTTTTAAAACTTTTATACCAGCATCGACCACTTCATCTAAAAAATCTATAGTACACAAATCTTTAGGCGACATAATATACTCATTGTCCAACTCCATTTCAAAACCTGTTTCCTGATCGATAACCGTATATTTTTTTCGGCAATTTTGTTTACAAGCACCTCTATTTGCAGATGAATTTTGAGAATGCAAACTCATATAGCATTTACCAGAAACCGCCATGCACAAGGCACCATGACCAAATATTTCAATCTCAACAAGTTTTCCCGACGGACCTTTTATTTGCTCTTTTTCAATCTGCTCGGTAATTTTTTTAACCTGACGCAAACTCAACTCGCGACTCAAAACCATGGTATCTGCAAACAACGCATAAAACTTAACCGTTTCAATGTTCGTCACATTTATTTGGGTAGAAATATGTACCTCCATTTGCTTTTCTCTAGCCATAGCAATTACGGCCTGATCCATAGCAATAACAGCAGTTATGTTCGCTGCTTTAGCTTGGGTAATTAAGGTTTTTACGATAGATAAATCGTGATCGTAAATAATCGTGTTTAAGGTTAAATAACTTCTTACGCCTTTAGCTTCGCATCGTTTTGCTATTTCAGGTAAATCGTCTAAAGTGAAATTTACCGAAGCTCTTGCTCTCATGTTTAATTGTTCTACTCCAAAATAAACCGAATCTGCGCCATTATCTAAAGCCGCCTGCAGCGATTCAAAATTACCAGCAGGTGCCATTAATTCTATCTTTTGCATAACTGTGGATTTAAATTTTATCGACTTTTAAAGTCTCAAAAATGTTACGTAAATCTTTTTTGTATGGCAAGTGGTCGGCACGGCCTTTCTTAAAAATATCGTTACTATTACCTTGTCCTTTACGCAGTTCTTTTTGTTCCTCAAAAGGCAAAGCATGTATCTCTTTACAAGCCGTAGAACAACAATTATCCATTTCTGTTTTACAACTATCGCATTGAATAAACAGTAAATGGCAGGCCTCGTTTGCGCAATTAGTATGCACATCAAACGGTGTTCCGCATTGGTGGCAATTCGCAATAACATCATCACTAATACGCTCAGCACGACGCTCATCGAACACAAAATTCTGTCCTAAAAACTTATTCTCAAGCTTATCTTCTTTCACCTGGCGCGTGTATTCAATAATACCACCTTCCAACTGAAACACATTTTTAAAACCTTTATGTTTAAAATACGCACTCGCCTTTTCGCAACGTATTCCACCTGTGCAATACATCACTAAATTTTTATCCTCTTTATGCGCTTTTAAATCGTCTTCAATAATATCTAAAGATTCTCTAAACGTATCCACATCTGGAGTTACAGCATTTTTAAAATGCCCAATTTCACTCTCATAATGGTTTCGCATATCCACCAAAACAGTGTTTTCATCTTCAATTAATTCATTGAATTTGTCAGCATCCACATGCACACCTATGTTCCGTACATCAAACGTATCATCGTTTAAACCATCGGCAACAATTTTGTTACGCACCTTTACTTTTAACTTCAAAAACGATTTATTATCCTGCTCTACAGCAACATTTAATCGAATATCTTTTAAAAAATCTATGGTATCCAAATGCGCTTTAAACTCGTTAAAGCGATCTGCTGGTAAAGATAATTGTCCGTTAATACCCTCGTGGGCCACGTAAATCCTACCCAAAACCTCCATCGGGTCCCAAGCTAAATACAAATGGTCTCTAAAAATTTGTGGATTGCCAATTTTGGCATATTGATAAAAAGAAAGTGTTAATCGACTTTTTCCTGCGTTGTCAATTAATTCGGCCCTTTCTTCTGCGCTTAATTTGTTGTACAGTTGCATGCTATACTAAGTTTTTAAGGTTAAGAAAATATTTTAAGCGGCAAAGATAATATTTTCAAAACAACTTGGCAGTATAACAACGCTATTTTGGGCACTACCCGAAAAGGGTCGGGCTTTCCGCAGTCGCTTTTTTGTGTTGCATAGGTGCAACAACACAAAAAGAGCTCCAACAATGCTGCAATCCCTAGCGCTCGTGTTTGCAAATACCTTTTTTTAAGGCACGCAACTCGTTTTACCCGTTTTGTTTTTTCTTTTAAAGAATGACAAACAAAATATCTGTTAAAGTTTCACGCACAAAAAAAGCACCTAAATAATACATATTTAAGTGCTTTTAAAAATAGTTTGAGCTAGTCGTTATCAAGTGCTCGTTTGTTAAATTTCACAGCAAACAATTTTCCCTTTTTCATTTAATAGATGCAAAACAAACTAAAAGGTTGCGTAAATAGTTTCAGTTTCTTCCAAAAATCAGTAAATCAATCATTTTGCCAAGTAAAATTATGTTGAAAACTATTATTGTGTTCTCCCAAAAGATGTAGTAATTTAGCAGACAAATCTTCAGAAAAAAAATCATATAATGAGCAGCGAAAAAGAAGCGAAATTAAAAGCACTAAAACTTACTTTAGATAAATTAGATAAAGCCTACGGAAAAGGGACAGTAATGAAAATGAGCGATGCCGCTATTCAAGATGTCGAAGCTATTCCGTCGGGATCATTAGGATTAGATATCGCATTAGGCGTTGGAGGTTATCCACGCGGACGTGTTATTGAAATATACGGACCAGAATCTTCTGGTAAAACCACATTAACATTACACGCTATTGCAGAAGCTCAAAAAGCTGGCGGAATTGCTGCTTTTATTGATGCAGAGCATGCTTTCGATCGTTTTTACGCTGAAAACTTAGGTATAGACATCGATAATTTAATTATTTCTCAACCAGATAATGGTGAGCAAGCTTTAGAAATTGCCGATAATTTAATTCGTTCTGGCGCTATCGATATTGTTGTTATCGATTCTGTTGCCGCATTAACACCTAAAAGTGAAATTGAAGGTGAGATGGGAGATTCTAAAATGGGCTTACACGCACGTTTAATGTCTCAAGCCTTACGTAAACTTACAGGTTCTATTAGTAAAACAAACTGTACCGTGATATTTATTAACCAATTACGTGAAAAAATTGGTGTTATGTTCGGTAATCCAGAAACAACAACAGGTGGTAACGCATTAAAATTTTACGCGTCTGTACGTTTAGATATTCGTCGTTCTACACAAATTAAAAACAGCAATGGCGATGTTTTAGGTAATAAAACCAGAGTAAAAGTTGTGAAAAACAAAGTTGCTCCACCATTTAAAATGGCCGAATTCGACATTATGTACGGAGAAGGTGTTAGTAAAGTAGGTGAAATTCTTGATGTTGCTGTAGAATACGAAATTGTAAAGAAAAGTGGTTCTTGGTTTAGTTACGAAGATACTAAACTTGGGCAAGGTCGTGATGCTGTAAAAGCAATAATCAAAGACAATCCAGAGCTTTTTGATGAGTTAGAACAAAAAATAAAAGCAGCTATAAAAGAAGGACTTAAGTAAAACAACCTTTTCTTTTAAATATATAAAATCCCGATACATTCGGGATTTTTTTTGCTCTAAACTTAAGGGTTTACTAAACTAAAATCAATTACCTACGCAACCATTCAGCAAAAATGGCATCTATAAAACAAAACCCAAATTTTAACTAAAAAAAGTATTGAAATGAAAAAATTGCTTGTAATTTGTTTAATGCTAATTTTGGCATCTTGTAGTGTGGATGATGATAGCGTTAATTATAGTTTTGAGATTTTACCTGTAGAAAGTGTTGATATTCCAACGGAGTTTGTAATAGGCGAAACTTATCCAATAACAATATCATACCTTAAACCATCTAGCTGCCACTCTTTTAGAGAATTTTATTATCTTAAAAACAATAACGAACGTACCGTTGCTCCAATTAATTATGTGTTTGAAGAAGATAACTGCGAAACACTAGAAAACGAATTGGTTGAAAACACATTTAATTTTAATGTAACCGGTAATGGATCTTATATTTTTAAATTTTGGCAAGGCGAAGATGCCGATGGTGAAGATCAATATTTAATTATAGAAGTACCTGTTGTAGAAGAAGAATAACTAATTAACACGCTTATTATTTTGAGTTTAAATCAACTCATAGAAAATTGTAAAACTAACAACACTAAGGCACAGGGCGAACTGTACAAACTCTTTTCGAGTAAACTTTTCGCTGTGTGCTTAAAGTATTCTAGAAACTATGCCGAAGCAGAAGATAATTTGCAAGACGCATTTTTAACTATATTTAAAAAAATTGAACAATTTAAAAACAAAGGCTCTTTTGAAGGTTGGCTAAAACGTATTACCATTAACACCGTAATGCAGCGCTACCGAAACGAAAAGGTTTTTGATATTATTAATGAAGATGCCATTGAAGATGTTGAAGTTGATATAGACGATGATCAACTTTCTATTGATTATTTATTACAAATAATTCAAGAATTACCGGATAGATATAGGTTGGTTTTTAACCTCTATGTACTAGACGATTATTCGCATAAAGAAATAGCTGAAATGCTTAAAATAAAAATAGGAACTTCAAAATCCAATTTAGCGCGAGCTCGACAGATTTTGAAGCAAACGATAGAAACACATAAATCCGCAACTAGTTTGCAATCATTATAATGCGTGATAAAAAACACATAGACAGACTCTTCCAGGAAGGCTTAAAAGATTTTGAAGCCACGCCCAGCGATGCTGTATGGAAAAACATAGAAGCCGAACTTAATAAAGACAAGAAAAAACGTAGAGTTATTCCAATTTGGTGGCGTTATGCAGGCGTTGCTGCGTTGTTATTAGTCTTTTTAACTTTAGGAATTAATACTTTTTATAATACTTCGGAAAATGTAGAGCAACCAGAAGTGGTTGATACTAATTCTACAAAATCTTCGGAAACTGAAAACGAATCCATTTCTGGTGAAAACCATTCGAATTCTAATATTAATTCGGCTATTTCTGATAATGCAAATCAGGAAAATGATATCAATCAAAATTCCGAAAAGGAAAACATTAATAACATCAATCAAAACACGAACAAAAACAATCAGACCCCTTCAACAGCTTCAGTAATTGCAAATACAAAACCTGTAACACACCAAAATAATAATCACGGACAATCGGCTCAAAATCCAAATAAAACATCTAAAACAGTCGCTTCTTCTTCATATAAAAAGAAAAAAAGAAAGACACTTTATACAGATGCTAATAATAGTGTAGCAAATCAAACTTCCGAAGAAAACAATACAATTTCAACAAAAGAAAACGCTATTGCAGGTACAGAAACCAATGACAAAGGAATAAATACAGAGGAACCCAACGAAACTATAGCAGACAATAATACTAAAGAAGAGAGCCTAACTATAGAAGAGGTTTTAAACAAAACAGATGATATTATTGATCAAGAAAGCGAAATAAATCGCTGGAGTTTGGCGGCCAATGCAGCTCCTGTTTATTTTAATACAACAGGGAAAGGCTCGTCTATAGACCCGCAATTTAATAGTAACTCCAAAACCGGAGAAGTTAATATGAGTTATGGTGTTACAGCTAGTTATGCTTTAAATAAAAGACTGCGCGTTCGCTCGGGTATTAACAAAGTAAACCTTGGCTATAACACGAACGATGTTGTGAGTTATCAATCTATTGCAACAAACTCTGCAGCTAGTTCATTACAAAATGTTAACTATAACAGTAATGCATCAACCAATAATGACTTTAGTAATAGCCCAGCATCAACCGTACAAACATCTTTAATTAGCGCGGATAATTTAAGTCAGAAAAACGCAGCTAGTTTATTAAAAACGTCCAACACCTCTATTAACCAAAGTTTAGGTTATATCGAAGTTCCTTTAGAATTACAATACGCCGTTTTAAATAACAAATTTGGTGTTAATGTTATTGGTGGTTTTAGTTCGTTATTTTTAAATAATAACGAAGTGTTTTCGGAAGCTCAAGATGGAAATCGCACATATTTAGGTGAAGCAAGTAATATTAACAAGGTAAGTTATAGTGCCAATTTTGGGTTAGGTTTAAGCTATCAGGTCAGTAAAAAAATAGATCTAAATTTAGAACCGATGCTTAAATATCAAATAAACACATTCAACAATACTTCTGGTGATTTCCAACCTTTCTTTGTTGGCGTATACACCGGGTTAGCTATTAAATTTTAGATTTTTGGTTAAATCTAGGTATCGATTTCCTTTAAGCTCAGAAATCAATATCAAACAAAACTGCTCTACTTAGGGCAGTTTTTTATTTTTTAAATTCTTGTAGTTGATTAAATATAATCTCTCGAGCAGTATCATTCAATGCTCTAGTTTCTTTTGCTGTTAAACCTTCAGTTGGTAGAAATTTATGAATTTTAACGCGCATTCTTCCTGGACCTCCACTAAAAAAAGTATATGAAAACCGCTTTTTATTATCCGCAAAAGTTATTGGCACAATCGGTATTTGATGATTTATAGCTAACCGGAAAGCTCCATCTTTAAATTCATCTAAATCAATATGTTCTTCCGGCACGCCACCTTCAGGAAAAATACAAATACTAACACCGGTTTTTAATCGGCGTTGCGCTCTTAAAAATACGGCTTGCCTGCTTTTAGCTGAACTTCTATCGACTAAAATACAGGTGCGTTTATAGAAAAACCCGAATAGTGGGATTTTAGATAATTCTGCTTTTCCAACAAAAACAAACGGATTTCTAACAGAAACTAACATGAGCATAATATCTACCATAGATGTATGGTTTGCTACAAACATGTAACTTTTTGAGCGATCTGGCTTTTGTTCGCAATCAATTTTATAAGCGAAGCCCATGCCTATTAAAATAATCTTCGCCCAAAAACGCGCTAATCTAAAAAATAATGGATACCAAGCTTCTTTAGCTATAGAAACTAAAAGAATTGGAAACAAGATAATTATAGGTAAACCCACCAATATATAAAACCAAATACGGTAGAATACCCAGAAAATGTATTTAAAAAATTTCATCGTCTTCAAAAATACATAATTGTATTGAGCAATTCTATTAAAAAAATTACCTTTGCTAGCATATCAAAAATTGAGTTTAATTTTAACAAGATTCCCGTATTTTGGGAAGCGCACACATGGCAAGAATACTTACAGGCATACAAAGCACAGGAACACCGCATTTAGGGAATATTTTAGGAGCAATTATTCCAGCAATTAAAATGGCTGATAACCCTGAAAACAATTCGTTTTTATTTATCGCAAACCTGCATACTTTAACACAAATTAAAGATGCTAAAACCTTACGAGAAAACACGTATTCTACTGCTGCAACCTGGCTTGCTTTTGGTTTAGATGTTGAAAAAACGGTGTTTTACCGCCAAAGTGATATTCCACAAACCACGGAATTATCTTGGTATTTAAGCTGCTTTTTCCCTTACCAACGTTTAACACTAGCACATAGTTTTAAAGATAAAGCCGACCGTTTAGATGATGTAAATGCGGGATTGTTTACATACCCAATGCTTATGGCTGCCGATATTTTATTATACGACGCCAATATTATCCCTGTTGGAAAAGACCAATTACAACATATAGAAATGACGCGTGATGTAGCATCGCGTTTTCATGCTAAAATGGGTGAAACATTTGTATTACCAGAAGGAAAAATACAAGAAAACACCATGCTTATTCCTGGAACCAACGGTGGGAAAATGAGTAAGAGCGCTAATAATACGATTAATTTATTCTTAACAGATAAAAAATTACGCAAGCAAATTATGTCTATCGAAACAGATAGTACAGCGCTTGAAGATCCAAAAGATTGGAGTACTTGTAACTGTTTTGCTATTTACAGCTTACTAGCAGACGATGCTCAAATTAGCGCTATGAAAGCCAATTACGAAAATGGTAATTATGGTTACGGTCATGCTAAACAAGCGTTATTTGAATTAATAGTTGAAAAATTTGCAACGCAGCGTGAACGCTACAATTATTATATGAGTAACCTAAACGAAATTGATGCTGCTTTAGCCATTGGCGCTGAAAAAGCACGATTGGTTGCTAATGATGTATTAAGCAGAGTTCGTGAAAAGGTTGGCTATTAAAATACTAGAACCCTAAAAGACTTGCTGAATTTTAAATATTTCGGCAAGTCTATAATTATTTTGAGTTTGTGACAAAACACACCAAAGACGTACAGAATAGATACGACGGCTTCCGAAAAACACCTAGTTTATGGAAAAAGGATGTGATTTTCAACATGAAGCAGTTTGAAATACATTCTAAATCTGATAAAATAGATTTAGATATTGATGACAAACTTAGACTCGGAAAATATATAGAACGCTTAGTTTCTTTCGAATTAAGCCAAAATCTAGCGGTTAAAATACTCTCGGAAAATCTTCAAATACAAGATGGGAAAATCACTTTAGGAGAAATTGATTGTTTACTTCTAAAGGATGAAAAACCAATTCATCTAGAGGTTATTTACAAATTTTATGTTTATGATGCTTCGGTAGGAACTTCAGAAATAGATCATTTTATTGGTCCTAATAGAAAAGATGCTTTAATTGAAAAGTTGAAAAAACTTAGCGAAAAGCAATTGCCATTACTTTATTCTAAAAGCTGTGAACCTTACTTAGAAAACTTAGGTTTAAGAGCTTCAGAAATTGATCAACAAGTTTATTTTAAAGCGCAATTATTTATTCCTTTTGGAGAAAAAATAAACTTATCTATTCTAAATCCAGAATGTGTTGTTGGGTATTATATAAAAAAAGAAAATCTATCTCAATTTTTAGATTACAAATTTTACATTCCCCAAAAAATAGACTGGATTATTGAGCCGCATACGCAAGTAGATTGGTTAAATTATTCTGCCTTTACCGAAGTTGTAAACCCCATTTTAGAACGGAAATTTTCACCCATTTTCTGGTTAAAACATCCAAATGGTATACTAAACAAGTCCTTTTTAGTTTGGTGGTAAAACACCAAACTTTATTTAAAATATATAAACTTTAACAAAACCCTATTTGTTAAAATATTAAATCGAACAAACCTATTAAAAACAATGTATTTATAAATAAAATAAGCCGGAAACAATCTCGCTAACAACCTATTCTTTTTAAAAATTACAGGTTCAATTTTTGTAACATATCGAAAAACAAGTTCTGGGGTTAACAGGAAATTTTTAAACAATTTTTTAAAACTAATATCATCATTTATTTTGTATGCAATACCCACATTATTCGTTCCAATATTCTGATAAAAACCAGAATTCAAAATCTGTATAAATTTTAGTTTTCTGTTACTATAAAATAACCCACTATATAAGGCCTTTTTTGAAATTAAACCCTGCACCATATCTTGATTATAACAGATGCTTTCTAATTGTTTCAATAAAAACAAATGAACTTTAAACATCTCGTTCTGATGTTCTAAAATATATTTTTCATACAGAGACTTTTCGTTTTGATTATAGTATTCAATAGCATAATTTGGCAAATCTTTAGAGTAACCAACAACACTACCGTGGTTAGCTGATGCAAATTGCTCATAATATTGGCTATTTGCCTTTAAAATATTATCATCATAATTACTATACGGTAAAATAGAAAACAATAATCCGTACCGCTTAGTACTTTCCGTTATACCGTAATTTTCCTTAACACCTAAATAATACCCTATTACAGGTATTTCTTCTTGAAAAAATTGATAAAGTGCGTCTTGCATTGTACCTCCCCAACCAATATCAACAATATGCATCCCTGCTTTTTCAATTTGAACATCAAAAGATTCTACATAAGTTTTAAAGGCAGAAATATTAGACTTCCGGTGCTTATCATAAAAACTTTTAAAAGATACATTTAACTTTAACTTATTAAAATCATCGGACTCAAAAAAGCTTTTAAATCCCATGTTAAGATCTAAATTCAACTCATTAACAACTTTCAGTTTAATATTTTGAGGGCAGTTTAAAAAGGTAAAAAAGTCGCTTAAAGTCATTTCGGGGTAGTTCTCTAAAAGGTAACTAAAACCTTCAGAATCTAGCTCTTTAAGACTAATTTGCATCGCAGCTTGCCTTGATATCTTTAAATAATGGGAGTTTGTTTTAAACGTTTCGCTTAAGCCATGATATTTTTGATATGAATCAAATATTCTTTTCAAGAATTGACCTTCCCTTGATAAAAAAAATAAATTTTTAACTCCATCTTTTTTACACTTATTATACAATCTTTCCGCAAAAAAATGATAAAAAAGAATATACTCCGTAAATGGCATCGCGTCTTTTTTATTACAATTTTTATAGACCTTTTTTATTATCTTTTTTAGTTTTTTATTCTCGTTACCAATTTTGTTGAATTGGTTTTTTCTTAAATATTTTTGATGAGGTAAAAGGCAAGCATTAAGTCCGGATTTTATAGCGTTATCATAATCGCTTACTTTATTATCACCAACCATTAAAACCTTACTTGAATCTAATAAAAGGTTAGATGTTAGAGCACCATAAATAGTTCCTTTTTGCTTGCTTTCTCCCAATGAAGATGAGCTAAAAACAGCCTTAAACAAATCTAAAACACCATGATACTTCAACATCTTTTTAAATAAAGATATAGAGCCATAAAAATCTGAAACTAAATATATGGTACCTCCATTTTTATTAAAATCTCTCAAAAAATCAATCATCTGACTATTAAGATACTGAACTCCCGTTTCGGATTTTAAATCGGCTTTTTCAAAATAGTCAAAAAATTGTTTTTTATCTACATCACAAATAATATCGTTATTAACTAACCTACTGTAGACTTCTCCCTTTAAAACATCATACTCAATTTCTAAGCTATTTTTATTTAGTTTACCAGATAAATAACTTACAGCCTCTTGCCTAATAAAGTAAAGCGTTTCAATAGAAATATTTAAACCAAACTCTCTTATCATGTGCTTTGCCCATATTTTAATCACATAATTAGGGTGAACATCTCGATGAACTAAAGTGTCGAAATAATCAGTAAAAAGAATTTTTATCTCCTTTTTTTGAATTTCAAGCTTTAATTTACTGACAGGCATAAGTTTTATTTTTAACTCTAATTAACTTACAAAGATAGCTCTTTAAACCCCATATTATAAAAAGTAAAACCATAAATATCAGCATATTGCTCAATAGTTTTACTTATTGGAGTTCCTGCACCGTGGCCTGCATCGGTTTCAATACGAATTAATATTGGGTTGCGTCCTGCTTGTTTGCTTTGCAATTCGGCAGCAAATTTAAAACTGTGAGCTGGCACCACACGATCATCATGATCTCCAGTAGTAATTAAAGTTGCTGGGTATTCTATACCAAATTTCACATTATGCACGGGAGAATAGCCTTTTAAATACTCAAACATAGTTTTATCATCTTCAGCCGTTCCATAATCGTATGCCCAACCAGCTCCTGCGGTAAACGTATGATAACGTAACATATCTAAAACACCAACGGCAGGCAAAGCTACTTTTGCCAAATCTGGACGCTGCGTCATAGTTGCTCCAACAAGTAAACCTCCGTTAGAACCGCCTCTAATTGCTAAATAATTTGTAGATGTATATTTTTGAGCCTTTAAATATTCCGCTGCAGCGATAAAATCATCAAATACATTTTGCTTTTTTTGTTGTGTTCCGGCATCGTGCCAAGCTTTTCCGTACTCACCACCACCACGAAGATTGGCTACCGCGTAGATACCGCCTTGCTCCATCCAAACAGCATTTGGTGTGCTAAACGATGGCGTTAAGCTCACATTAAACCCTCCATAACCATATAAAATAGTTGGATTTTTACCGTTCAATTCCAATCCTTTTTTATGCGTAATCATCATTGGTATTTTTGTTCCATCTTTAGATGTGTAAAATACTTGATGGCTTTCAAAATCAGCACTATTAAATGCAATAGCAGATTTTCGGTACAACTTAACCACTCCAGAGTCCGCATTTAATGTATAAGTTGTCACCGGTGTATTGTAATTGGTAAACGAGAAGTAATTAGTTTTCTCTTCTTTTTTACCACCAAAACCACTTGCAGTTCCAAGGCCTGGTAACTCAATATCTCTAATAAATTTACCACTATAATCGTATTGTTTAACTTTAGAAATAGCATCAATCATATATGTCGCATAAAAATAACCACCCCCTTTAGAAATGGATAACACATGCTCGGCTTCTGGAATAAAATCTACCCAATGTTCTGGGGTTGGATTTGCAGCATCTACCGTTACTATTTTTTCGTTCGGGGCATTTAAATTAGTTACCAAATACAACATACTTCCTTCGTTTTCTAAAACTCCAGTATCACTATCTGTATGATCTAAAATAGAAACAAACTTACTATTTGGCACTGATAAATCTTTTATTAAAAGCTTGTTTCCAGAGGTTGAAATACGCGGCGCTATAAACAGATATCTATTATCTTCGGAAACGTTAGCGTAGATATAGCGGTGTTTTTCTTCGGGTGTTCCACCAAAAATTAATTCGTCTGTACTTTGTGCTGTTCCTAATTTATGATAGTATACTTTATGTTGATCGGTTTTAGCCGAAAGCTCACTTCCTTTGGGCTTATCGTAACTAGAATAATAAAAACCTTCATTTTTGTACCATGATAACTGTGTGAATTTCACATCAATTAGCGTGTCTTCTATGATGTCTTTAGACTCTACATCCATAATTAGAATTTTTCGCCAATCGCTTCCTCCTTCAGAAATAGTATAGGCTAAAATTTTTCCGTTTTTAGAAAAACTTATTGCTCCTAAAGATACTGTTCCATCTTCTTTAAACGTATTCGGGTCTAAAAAAACCGTTGCCGTTTTAGAATCGCCCCCTTTTTTAAAACGATAAAGAACACTTTGATTTTGTAAACCATCATTTTTATAAAAATACGTGTAATCGCCCTCATTAAAAGGAGCGCTTACTTTTCCGTAATTCCATAATTTGGATAAGCGATTTTTTAATGCTTCCCTAAAAGGGATTTTATCCAAATATGCGTTTGTAGCCACGTTTTCGGCCTTTACCCAAGCTTCGGTTTCTTCACTTCTATCATCTTCTAACCAACGGTATGGGTCTTTTACCTCAACATCAAAATAAGTATCAATAGTATCTACAGTTTTTGTTTCTGGGTAACTCACAACAATATCTTTTTTTTCTGTTTTATCATTTCCGCAAGCGACTAACAAGCTTAATGAGAAAAACGTTAACACTATTTTTTTCATGATTTATTATATTAATCATTCAAAAATACGCAAAAAACACAAGCTAAAGCTCTAGATTTATTCAATAATTATGGAATTAAAATGCGGTATAATTATATATTTGACAATGTTATTCAAAACCCTAATGATGAAAAAAACAGTGCTACTCGTATTATCCATCGCATCGTATTTCAGTATGTTTTCTCAAGCTGAAATAACCGAAAATGAAATAAAAGACCATATAGAATTTTTAATATTAGATAAAAACGGCGGAAGATTTCCAGGAGAAAAAGGCGCTAAACGTGTTGTGAAATATATTAAAAAAGAGTTTAAAACTATAGGCTTAAAATCTTTAAGTAAAAATTACGAACAGCGTTTTAAAGCCAAATTACGAGTTGATAAAGGTCTAGACGAAAAACCAGAAGTAACCACCTGTAATGTTGTTGGTTTTATTGAAGGGAATGATCCCGAATTAAAAAACGAATTCATTGTCTTAGGAGCGCATTACGACCATTTGGGACTTGGTGGACCATCGTCCAAATCGGATAAAAGAGGCGTGGTGTATCATGGTGCTGATGATAACGCTAGCGGAACTGCCGCTTTATTAGAAATTGCAGAAAAATTAATTTCAAAACAAGACCAACTAAAACGAAGTGTTTTATTTATTGCTTTTGGAGCCGAAGAACAAGGCTTGCTAGGAAGTAAATATTTTACAGAAAACCCGCTAATTCCACTTTCTCAAATAAAATTAATGATTAACATGGATATGGTTGGTCGATTAAACGAGAAAAAACATGTATATGCTGGGGGCGCAGGCACATTTACTGATGGTGTGGATTTTATGAAGAATCTCGGAAAATCTTTAGGCTTAAACCCTATAGTTCATGCAGGGTCTGTTGGCGGTTCCGATCATGTTTCTTTCTATAAGAAAAACATATCGGTTTTAGGTGTACATACTGGCGGGCATCCGCAATACCACACACCCGAAGACACTTTAGAACTTATAAATTTAGAAGGTGAAAAACTGGTTTGCGAATATATTTTTCAAACTATTTTAAACAAAGCTTCAACACCTGATAATATTGAATTTATAAACCAAGATTAACACCAAAAAAAAGCTCCTGTAAAATTTACAGGAGCTTAAAATATTTAAAAAAGTGTAAATTACACTAAGTTATTTGCTACTAAATATTCAGCAATTTGTACGGTGTTTGTTGCAGCACCTTTACGTAAGTTATCGGCAACAATCCACATATTTAATGTATTTGGTTGTGTTTCATCTCTTCTTAATCTTCCAACAAAAACCTCATCTTTATCGTGTGCAAAAATTGGCATAGGATAAACGTTTTTAGAAGTATCATCCTGAAGTACAACTCCTGGCATTTCGCTTAATAATTTACGAACATCGGCTAAATCGAAATCATTCTCAAATTCTACATTTACAGATTCAGAATGTCCTCCAGCTGTAGGAATACGTACCGCTGTAGCAGATACAGAAAATGAACGATCGTTAAATATTTTTTGAGGCTCATTAGCCAATTTCATTTCTTCTTTGGTGTATCCATTTTCTAAAAACACATCGCAATGTGGCAATGCATTTCTACCAATTGGATAAGGATAAGCCATTTCGCCTTCAATACCAGCAATTTCGTTTTCTAGTTGCTTTACAGCTTTTACACCAGTCCCGGAAACAGATTGGTATGTAGAAACAACAACACGCTTCATTTTATATTTTGAATGTAGCGGCGCCAAAGCCATCACCATTTGGATGGTAGAGCAGTTTGGGTTTGCTATAATTTTATCCTCTTTTGTTAATTCGCTTGCATTAATTTCTGGAACCACTAATTTTTTAGTTGGATCCATTCTCCATGCAGAAGAATTATCGACTACCGTTGTACCAACTGCAGCAAATTTAGGTGCCCATTCTTCAGATGTTTCACCACCAGCAGAAAAGATAGCGATATGTGGCTTTGCAGCAACAGCATCGGCTAAACCAATAACAGTATATTCTTTATTTTTGAAAGTTAATTTTTTTCCAACAGAACGCTCTGAAGCAACCAATAATAATTCGGTAACAGGAAAGTTACGTTCTTCTAAAACCTTTAGCATCACCTCACCTACCATTCCAGTAGCGCCTACAACTGCTATTTTCATAATTCTTTATTTATTAAAATTCTGTTAGCAAAATTAAGTATTAATTCCATTTTAAAATCTAAAAAAAGCCCTCATTTTATAAAAATGAGGGCTTTTTAACAACAAATAACAGCGTGTTAAATATTTAACAGATTGTTATTTTTTAAGTAAATCTCTAATTTCAGCAAGTAAATCTTCTTGAGATGGTCCAGCTGGAGCTTCTTCTTTAACCTCTACTGGTTTCTTTGTTTTATTATATGCTTTTACAATTAAGAACATTACAAGACCTACAATAATTAAATTAACAATAGTGTTAATCCAAGCACCATACATAATTGCATTTTCTGCAGTAGTTACCGCACCTTCAGCATTAACTGCTGCTTCTGTTAATACAATCTTCATGTTAGCAAAATCGGTTCCTCCTGTAAAATGACCAACAACCGGCATTACAATATTATCAACGAAACCTTTTACAACTCCACCAATAGCTCCTGCCATGATAACAGCGACAGCAAACTCTATAACGTTGCCACCTGTAATAAACTCTTTAAATTCTTTAAGCATAATTTTAAATTTTATAATTTTCTTGGTTAATAATAATTAAGACCCCAATATAGTTAAAAAGTCACAGTCTTAATAAAATGTATTCACTTAAGCTTCAATAATTCGTCGCTTTACTCGCTGGGAAATACTCGTTATCAGCTCATAAGAGATTGTGTTTGCCGTTTGTGCTAAAGTTTCTGCGGTAGAATTAGCATCGAAAACAATAACCTCATCACCCTCACTACAATCTATATCCGTAACATCCACCATAATCATGTCCATACAAACATTACCAATTATGGCTGCTTTTTTATTATTTATAGTAACAAAGCCTTTACCGTTTCCGTAAATTCTACCAATACCATCGGCATGACCAATTGGTATAGTTGCACTTCTTAATACGGAATCACTTTTAAAAGCACGATTATAACCAACAGTTTCGCCCTTTTCTAATTGATGAATTTGTGAAATGGCCGTTTTTAATGTCGCAATAGGTTTAAAATTTTTATTTTCTTCTTCGGAATTTCCAAAACCGTACAATCCAATACCGCTACGCACCATATTAAATTGTGCTTCAGGATAATTTAAAATCCCTGAAGTATTACACATATGAAGCATGGGTTTGAAACCAAAAACGACTTCAAAATTATAAGCAATCGTTTTAAAAATATCAATTTGATTTAAAGTGAACACTTTTTCTTCTAAATCTTCACTCGCAGCTAAATGCGAAAAGATAGATTTTACAGCAATATTTTTGGTTTCACCTATAATATTATGAATCATTTCAACATCACCATGCCAAAAGCCCAATCTATTCAAACCCGTATTAAACTTAATATGAATAGGGTAGTTTTGTGTTTTTTCCGCGGAAGCGATATCAATAAATTCTTTTAATATTTTTGAATTATAAATACTTGGTTCTAAATCATTTTCAATTAAGATTTTGAAATTAACAGTTTGTGGGTGTAGCACTAAAATAGGCTTAGTAACACCCGATTTTCTTAATGCAACACCTTCATCGATATAAGCTACAGCAAAATAATCGACTCCAAGATTTTCTAAATAATTTGCTATTTCCGAAGCTTCATTACCATAGGCAAATGCCTTTACAACCGCTAAAAACAGTGTGTCCTTATTAAGTCTCGATTTTAAATACTCAAAATTATGTTTTAGTTTTTTTAAATCGATCTCAAGAACAGTTTCTTTTGCTTTAGACATCGGAATCTTTTATTTTAGATCCAACCTCCTCTTCATCTTTAACTTGCATGTTCCGCACCTTATCACGTTCCATAGCTTTGTAATAAGCCGCTCGACTTAAAGGTTCATACTCTTCAACTTCACCTAAAAGCACCAAACTATCACTTTTTGCTTTCCGGTAACTGTATTGTGCTAAATTCCCTGTTCGGGTACAAACAGCATGTACTTTGGTAACATAATCTGCGGTTGCCATAAGGTTTGGCATAGGTCCAAAAGGATTTCCTTTAAAATCCATATCCAATCCGGCAACAATAACACGCACACCTTTATTAGCTAAATCGTTACAAACGCGCACAATTTCATCATCGAAAAACTGAGCTTCATCTATGCCAACTACATCACAACCATCGGCTAAAATAGGGATGTTTGCAGCTGCTGGCACTGGTGTAGAACGTATTTCGTTAGAATCGTGAGACACTACCATTTCCTCATCGTAACGCGTATCTACGGCAGGTTTAAAAATCTCAACACGTTGCCTTGCAAATTGGGCACGTTTAAGTCTACGGATGAGTTCTTCGGTTTTTCCCGAAAACATCGAGCCGCATATGACTTCAATCCATCCAAATTGTTCTTTATGATTTACCGTATTTTCAAGAAACATTTCGTAATTTTAACACTAAAATTGGTTTGTATAAAGGTGACGCAAATTTATTAAAAATCAAACGCCTTAATACCTTTAAATTTTAAATTTATAAACAATGAAGAAGAAATTAGAATCTGAACTTGTAAGCATAGCCCATAGAATTCTGAAACTGAAAGGTAAAGAAGATGTAATTAAAATGCATACCGAAGCTAAAGAATTATTTGAAAAGCTATCGGTTTTAAAATTTGCTCAGGAAAATTTTGAAGATAGCATCCCGAGTATTGGTAACGATTCGTCGTTTTTTAGCATGCTAGATACGGCTTTCAATAATAAATTTAGTGATAATATTGAGCATGAAGATAATATTTACACAAATTTAGAAGAAAATGAAAATGAAGAGATTACCGAACCTTTAATGGAAACTATTAAAGATATGGTAGCCCAAATGCCTTATGAAACGCAAGAAGTAGATGAATTGTTTGAAAGAACAGAACCTAAAACTCCTGTTATAAAACATAATTTGGAAGATCTTACTTTAGGCTTTGAAGAAACACCTATTTTTGATCCGGTTAAGAAAAATGAAAATGGCGTATTAAGCGATAAAAAATCGTTGAATGATAAGCTTAAATCGGGCGGATTGAAAATTGGCTTAAATGATAAAATAGCTTTTATTAAACATTTATTTGATGGTAAAAACGAAGATTACGATCGTGTAATATCGCAATTAAACACCAAGCAATCTTTTCCAAACGCCAAAGATTTTATTGAAACTATGGTTAAACCAGACTATAATAATTGGGCCAATAAAGAAGAATTTGAAACCCGCTTCATGGAAATTATTGAAGGTAAATTTGAATAATGAGTAAACTTTATATTGTACCAACACCGATTGGAAACCTAAAAGACATCACTTTTAGAGCTGTTGAAATTTTAAAAGATGTCGATTTAATATTAGCTGAAGATACCCGAACATCTGGAAAACTCTTAAAGCATTTTGAAATTTCGACCCACATGCAAAGCCACCATATGCATAACGAGCATAAAACGGTCGAAAATATAATTCAGAAATTAAAAAGCGGAACAACCGTAGCTTTAATTAGCGATGCCGGAACACCTGCTATTTCTGATCCTGGATTTTTATTATCTCGTGCTTGTATTGAAAATGGTATTGAAGTAGATTGCCTGCCAGGTGCCACAGCTTTTGTGCCAGCTTTAGTGAATTCTGGATTACCAAATGATAAATTTATATTCGAAGGTTTTTTACCCGTTAAAAAAGGACGCCAAACACGTTTACTTCTTTTAGCTGAAGAAACCAGAACCATAATTTTTTACGAAAGTCCGCATAAACTAATAAAAACTCTAGGGCATTTTTGTGAGTATTTTGGTGATGACCGACAGGTTTCGGTATCCCGCGAGCTTACAAAATTGTATGAAGAAACCATTCGTGGTACCGCAAAAGAAGTTTTAGAACATTACACCAACAAACCACCAAAAGGAGAAATAGTAATTATTGTTGGAGGAAAAAAGAAATAGAAAATGACATTAGAATTATTTATAGAAAAATTAAAAAACACTCCTGAAACCATTGTTTTTACTGATACTACAAGTGTAATTGAAGCAAAATATAACTTTACACCAACCGCTTTTAAAAATGGAACATTAGAAAATGGTGTTGGAGAAAACTCAGGGTCTTGTAAACTATTTGCTTTTGCAAAACTCGAGAAACTAATGAAAGAAGACACTTTAGCATGTTTTGGTCAGTTTTATTTTGATGATGTTCTAAAAGATCCAAATGGAACCGGACACCAAAATATTAGAAACTTTATGAAAACCGGGTTTAATGGTTTAAGTTTTGAAGGTAATCCTCTAACCAAAAAATAATTATTCTGCAGGAACTTTTATCCAATATAAGACAATGTAAAATTTGCGAAGAACATCTCGTTTTAGGCGCAAGACCTGTGCTTTCTGCTCACCCAGATTCTAAAATTGTAATTATCGGGCAAGCACCAGGAATCAAGGTGCATTTGTCTGGAATTCCTTGGGATGATGCTAGTGGAAAACAACTGAGAAAATGGCTAAATGTTTCCGTTGAAGATTTTTACGATGAAACAAAATTCGCCATAATCCCGATGGGGTTTTGCTATCCTGGAAAAGGAAAAACAGGCGATTTACCACCAAGACCAGAATGTGCACCACAATGGCACGAGCTCTTATTTAATAAACTTAAAAACGTTGAGTTAGTTATTCTTATTGGTATGTATGCACAAAAATATTATTTAGGGAAAACAGCGAAAAAAACGTTGACAGAAACGGTTGATAATTTCCAAGAGTATCTACCCAAATTTCTACCCTTACCACATCCTTCACCTAGAAATAGATTTTGGCTAACGAAGAATCCTTGGTTTGAAACAGAAGTTATACCCATGTTGCAAAAAAGGGTTGAAACGTTATTATAATTATGCTTCCTTCATTTTACGACAACAAAAACGCCCATTTCTGCAAAGATTTCAAATAAACGAATTCATGCATTCGTCACAAACATTATTTTCATTAACTTTATTTAAGTTTTAAAAACTCATACATGCAAATAGAATTAAAGCCGTACAACCTTAAACTAAAACACACCTTCACCATATCTAGAGAGTCGCACGACATTCAACCTAGCTTAATCGCTTGTCTTACCCTAAACGGAAAAACAGGTTATGGAGAAGCAACATCTAATCCGTATTACAACATCACTGTTGAAAGTATGACGACAGAAATTAACGCGATTTCGAAGGATATTGAAAACTTCAACTTTACAACACCCGAAGTTTTTCATGCATTTTTAGTAAAAAAAGGCTTAACCAATTTCGCTATTTGCGCTTTAGATTTAGCTGCTCACGATTTATACGGCAAACTAGAAGGTAAACCTCTTTACGATATTTGGGGAACAACCTTAGAAGCATTCCCGACCACAAATTACACCATTGGCATTGCTAGCATAGATAAAATGGTTGCTAAAATGAAAGAAATGCCATGGCCTATCTACAAAATAAAACTAGGCACCAACGACGATGTTAACATTGTAAAAGCGCTAAGAAAAGAAAGCGATGCCGTTTTTAGAATTGATGCTAATTGTGCTTGGACAGCAGATGAAACTATTAAAAACGCACCTCTTTTAAAAGAGTTAGGAGTTGAATTTTTAGAACAACCGCTAAAAGCAGATGATTGGGAAGGCATGAAAAAAGTTATGAAACATTCTGTTTTACCCGTAATTGCAGACGAAAGTTGCATTGTTGAAGACGATGTAGAAGCTTGCTGCAAACATTTTAGCGGTATAAACATAAAACTTACTAAATGCGGAGGCTTAACGCCTGCACTACGCATGATTAAAAAAGGTAAAGCCATGGGCGTAAAAGTTATGGTTGGCTGCATGACGGAATCTACCGTTGGTATTTCGGCTATTGCCCAACTTATACCTCAACTAGATTATGTTGATATGGATGGTGCGCTTTTACTTAAAGAAGATATTGCAAACGGTGTAATTATTCAAGAAGATGCGAGTGTGATATTTCCGACTTTAGGAGGCAGTGGTGTAACTTTAAAATAATGATCTTTAATCTAAATTCTTTTCCATCTAGTCACATTTCAATTGAAGGTAAAACCTATCTTTATTTTGGCGGAACCTCGTATTTAGGACTTCAATTTGACACTGAATTCCAAAATATATTTATTGAAAACATTAGAAAGTACGGCACAAATTACGGTGCTTCACGAAAATCTAATATTCGTATTTCTATTTATGATGAAGTGGAGACTTACTTAGCAAAATATATTGGTGGTGAATCCTGCATTAGTTTATCTTCTGGATATCTAGCAGGACAACTTGTTGCTCAAGCTCTAAATACTGAAGATTATACTTTTTTTTATGCTCCAAACACACATTCCGCATTAAGTTTATCGATTACAGAAAATAAATCTGCATCATCTTATCAAGAGTTAAAAATCGCTTTAAACCTTCATTTAAAAAGTAATAAAAAACAAACACCTGTTGTGTTTTTAGATGCTATTGATTTTCAAGGTAATAATTTCCCTGATTTTGAAGGGTTAAAAACACTTCCGCTTTCTAAAATTCTTTTAGTTATAGACGACTCACACGGCATTGGCATTGTTGGTGCAAATGGTGGAGGTATTTATAAAACTATTAAAAATTTAAACCCAATGGAATTAATAGTTTGCAGCTCCTTAGGGAAGGGTTTCGGGGTTCAAGCTGGTGTTATATTTGGATCAAAAAAGCGAATTACTTCATTTGAAAACACTTCATTTTTTGGAGGAGCAAGTCCTGCCTCACCCGCAAACTTAGCAACTGTAATTAATGCAAAATCTATATATGAATCTAAACGAAATGATTTAGAACGCAATACACAACTTTTCTTGAAACATGTAAAAAATCTTGAAGGTTTTAATTATATGAAAGGACACCCGGCGTTTACCTTTTCCGAAGAAAACTTAAATAAACACCTCGAAAACAACAACATTATAGTAACAAGTTTTCGGTATCCAGATGAAACTTCACCTATAATGAGTAGAATTGTTATAAGTGCAGCGCATACGGAAGATGATATCACTACGCTTTGCGAGGTTTTGAATGAGTATTGAAGCCATAGACCTTTACTTTAAGAAAAATCATTTTTACATTATTTTATACTATTTTTGAGCAAACAAATTAAGAAAAATGAAAAATTTAGTTACTACAACCTGGTTAGGTGAAATGAAATTTGAAAGCACTAACCCATCCGGACACAACCTTTTTATAGATGCAGGTGAAGAAAACGGTGGAAAAAGCGAAGGCTATCGCCCAAAAGCACTTATGCTGTCTGCTTTAGCAGGTTGCTCTGGACTTGATGTAGCATCATTAATTAAAAAAATGAAACTAGATGTTGATACTTTCAAAATTGAAACTGAAGCTAATTTAACAGAAGAACACCCAAAATATTACGATAAAGTAGCTATGCATTTCCATTTTTATGGAAATAATTTAAACGAAAAGAAACTTCAAAAAGCAGTCGATTTATCTATTGAAAAATATTGTGGCGTTATGGAAATGTTCCGTCAATTTTCAGAATTAACCATTGAAACCCACTTTCATTTAAAATAATCTTTATTGAAGTTAAAAATGCAAAAGTATTTAAGTTCGAAAATTTAGATTTTTAGTTGAAGCACATTAAAGTATAAAGTTTTAACTACATTTGAAGGTTCTTAAATAAACACAAAATGCGTTGGACATTAAAAGAAAAACCACAAGTAGAAGAAACTGAAGCTTTGCAAAAAGCACTACAAGTAGACACTACCACGGCAACATTACTTTTGCAACGTGGCATTAAAACTTTTGAAGAAGCAAAAACTTTTTTCCGCCCCAGTTTAACAGATTTGCACGATCCATTCTTAATGAAAGATATGGACAAAGCTGTGGTGCGCATTGAAAAAGCGATTGCTAACCAAGAAAACATTTTAGTTTATGGTGATTATGATGTCGATGGCACCACTTCGGTTGCTTTAATGTCTACTTATTTAAAAACCCTACATAACCTTGTTTACACCTACATTCCAAATCGATATGATGAAGGTTATGGTGTATCATTTAAAGGTGTAAACTTTGCTTTAGAAAACAACTTCACATTAATAATCACACTAGATTGCGGTATTAAGGCGATTGATAAAGTAGAGCATGCAAAAAAATTAGGAATAGATTTTATTATATGTGATCATCACCGACCAGGCGATAAAATTCCAGATGCAGTTGCTGTTTTAGACCCAAAACGAGAAGACTGTAACTACCCATATAAAGAACTTTGTGGTTGTGGTGTAGGTTTTAAACTTATTCAAGCTTTAGCGTCTAAAAAGGGAAAAACAGCTGAGGATTTAACCGAATATTTAGATTTAGTAGCCACGGCTATTGGAGCAGATATTGTTCCTATAGATGGTGAAAATCGTGTTCTCGCCTACTTTGGATTACAGATTATAAACACCAATCCACGACCAGGAATTAAAGCGATTTTAACTCAAGTAGAAAAAACAGAACTTACCATAACCGATGTTGTTTTTATTGTAGCTCCACGCATTAATGCTGCTGGCCGCATGAAACATGGTAATTACGCTGTAACCTTATTAACCGAGGATGATGATGAGTTGGCTACCAAATATGCTGCTGAAATTAACGATTATAATCTTGAACGTCGCGAAACCGATAAAAGAATAACCGAAGAAGCACTTATACAAATTGAAGAAAATAAAGAACAAGACCGCATAACAACCGTAGTTTATCATAAGGATTGGCACAAAGGTGTTATTGGCATTGTAGCTTCTAGATTAACCGAAACATACCACAGACCAACTTTAGTTTTTACTAAAAGTGGTGAATTTTTAGCTGCTTCAGCACGTTCGGTTAGAGGTTTTGATGTTTACAATGCATTAGAAGCGTGTACTGAACATATTGAACAATTTGGTGGACATAAATACGCTGCGGGATTAACATTAAAAGAAGAAAATTACGAAGCTTTTAAGCAAGCTTTTGAAGATGAAGTCTCTAAAACCATCGACAGAAATTTGCTAACACCAGAAATAAAAATTGATCTCGAAATAGATTTAGAAAGCATTACGCCTAAATTTAATAGAATTTTAAAACAATTTGCACCTTACGGACCAAGTAATATGACACCCGTTTTTTTAACAGAAAACCTCATCGATACAGGCTACGGAAAACCAGTTGGTGCAGATCAAACCCATTTAAGATTAACAGCAACACAAGAAGGTACTTCAAAACAAATAGTTGGTATCGGTTTTAGCATGGCAGATAAATTTGAAATAATTTCAAATAGCAAACCATTTAAAGCCGTTTATTCTATAGACGAAAACGAATGGCAAGGTAATGTAAGCTTACAAATGAAAATACGCGATATTAAGGCTTAAAAACAAAACCTTAGTAGCTAATATAGCATAAGTTAAAACTAAAATTTCTGTCTTCACAGAAAGGTAATCATGGCAAAAACCGATCCCTACGCAGCATTGCGTATTAAAGAATTCAACATATTTTTATTAGTCCGCTTTCTACTAGTTTTTGGTTGGTCTATGCAATTTATTGTTATCGAATGGCAAGTTTACAGCCTTACAAAAGATCCATTATCTCTTGGTATTATTGGTTTAATGGAAATTATACCAGCCTTTACCATGGCGCTTTTTGCGGGTCATATTGTAGATCAAAAAGAAAAACGAAATCTCTTAGCAACTTGTATTGCCGCCTTTTCCTTAATTAGTTTAGGTTTATTTTTACTCACTTGGAATAAAATTGTTGGAGATTGGAATTCTAAAAGCATATTATATTCCATATACGCCTTAGTATTTTTTGGCGGCTTTTTACGTTCATTTTTTGGACCTACAATATTTTCACTCGTAGCTTTAATCGTGCCTAAAAGAGTATATCCAAACGCCGCCACATGGAACAGTTCTACATGGCAAATGGCTGGTGTTTTAGGCCCCGCTTTAGGAGGCTTCACCATTGGTTGGATTGGCGTACATTGGTCGCTTTGTATCATATTTGGGTTAATACTTTCTTCCCTTTTCATCTTACTAAAAATAAAACGCAAGCCTATTTTAAATCCTAAAATTGGCGAACCGGTAATAGAAAGTTTAAAAGAAGGCGTACGCTTTGTAATTAAAACCAAAGCCATTTTAGGTGCGATGACTTTAGATATGGTTGCCGTACTTTTTGGAGGTGCCATCGCACTTCTTCCGGTTTTTGCTCAAGATATTTTAAAAGTGGGAAGCGAAGGTTTTGGCGTATTACGCGCTACACCAGCCGTTGGAGCTTTTATTACCATGTTGATTACAGCTTATATTCCGATAAGTAAAAATGCAGGCATGAAATTATTAGTTGCCATTTTTGGTTTTGGAGTATGTATTATTGTATTTGGATTATCAAATATATTCTGGATTTCGGCAATAGCTCTATTTTTCAGCGGTATGACGGATGGAGTTTCTATGGTAATTAGGCAAACTATTTTTCAACTAAAAACACCCGATCATATGCGTGGGCGTGTATCCTCAGTAAACTCTATGTTTGTAGGATCATCCAATGAATTAGGTGCTTTTGAAAGTGGTGTTACCGCGAAACTTTTCGGAGCGGTTACCGCTGTGGTTTTTGGAGGCACAATGACTTTAATTACTGTAGTTGCCACCGGCTTAGCTTCACCTTCTTTTAGAAAATTAGATTTAACCGAAGATTTGAAAGCACATGAAAGTGACGAATAATTTTTACTTCATATTAAATTGAAATTCAAACATTGTAAGAAACCTAAAAAGTCTAATCGTAAAACTCAATGAAAACAGCTATCTTTGGCAAATCTTCCTTATGAAGACTGTTGACTATGAAGAACATTAGAAACTTTTGCATTATTGCACATATTGACCACGGAAAAAGCACACTTGCCGACCGTTTGTTAGATTTTACAGGATCTGTAACCGCTAGAGAGCAACAAGCCCAACTACTTGATAGTATGGATTTGGAGCGCGAACGTGGTATTACCATAAAATCGCACGCCATCCAAATGGATTATGAATTAGATGGTGAAAAATATATATTAAATTTAATTGATACTCCTGGCCACGTGGATTTCTCTTATGAGGTTTCTAGATCTATTGCAGCGTGCGAGGGTGCACTTCTAATTGTAGATGCCGCACAAAGTATACAAGCACAAACTATTTCTAATTTATATTTAGCTCTAGAAAATGATTTAGAGATTATTCCAGTACTGAATAAAATAGATTTACCAAGTGCAAACCCAGAAGAAGTAACCGATGATATTGTAGATTTATTAGGTTGCTCTCCGGAAGAAGTAATTCACGCTAGTGGAAAAACAGGTTTTGGTGTCGAAAATATTTTAAAAGCTATTATCGATCGTGTTCCTGCTCCTAAAGGAGATCCAAATGCACCTTTACAAGCTTTAATTTTCGATTCCGTTTATAATACTTTTAGAGGTATTGAAACTTATTTTAGAGTTTTTAACGGCGAAATAAAAAAAGGACAAAAAATTAAATTCGTTGCAACGGATAAAGAATATTATGCAGACGAAGTTGGCACCTTAAAACTAACTCAAGTTGCCAAAAAAAGTGTAAAAACTGGTGATGTTGGCTATTTAATTACTGGTATAAAAACTGCAAAAGAAGTTAAAGTAGGTGATACTATTACAGATTTTGACAACCCTACAACAAATATCGTTGAAGGTTTTGAAGATGTTAAACCTATGGTATTTGCTGGTATTTACCCAGTAGACACTGAAGATTACGAAGAACTTAGAAACTCGATGGAAAAACTACAACTTAACGATGCATCGTTAGTGTTTGCTCCAGAAAGTTCTGCAGCTTTAGGTTTTGGTTTCCGTTGTGGATTTTTAGGAATGTTACACATGGAAATTATCCAAGAACGTTTAGAACGTGAGTTTGATATGACGGTAATTACTACTGTTCCCAATGTATCGTACCACGCCTTTACGAACAAAAACCCGAACGAAGCTTTTATTGTAAATAACCCATCGGATTTACCAGATCCTTCTACCGTAAACCGTGTAGAAGAACCATATATTAAAGCGACTATTATTACCAAAGCCGATTTTGTTGGTAATGTGATGTCTCTTTGTATTGAAAAACGTGGTATCGTTCTTAATCAAACCTATTTAACACCAGAACGTGTTGAGTTAACTTTTGAAATGCCTCTTGCTGAAATTGTATTCGATTTTTACGATCGTTTAAAAACAGTTTCTAAAGGGTATGCTTCTTTCGATTACCATCCTATTGGAATGAAAGAATCTAAATTAGTACGTTTAGACATTCTTTTAAATGCACTTACTGTTGATGCGCTTTCTGCCTTAATTCATGCCGATAATGCACAGAATATTGGTAAGAAAATGTGTGAGAAATTAAAAGAATTAATTCCACGCCAACAATTCGATATTCCAATTCAAGCTGCTATTGGTGCAAAAATTATTTCGAGAGAAACAATTAAAGCCCTTAGAAAAGATGTAACAGCAAAATGTTATGGTGGTGATATTTCTCGTAAAAGAAAACTACTTGAAAAACAGAAAAAAGGTAAAAAACGTATGCGTCAAGTTGGTAATGTAGAAATACCTCAACAAGCGTTTATGGCTGTTTTAAAGTTGAATGATTAAACTAAGAAAATAGATAACAATAGAAAAAAGCCTGATTAATTAATTTAATCAGGCTTTTTTTATTTACTGCTCCAACCACCTTCTAAAATCGGAAGTTGTTGACGAACTCGTCATAACTTTTTCTTTAATTCCTGTAATAGTAATTAATAAGCGATTTTTAAAATGACTTTCTATATTTTCGATAGCATCAATACATATAATTTCACTTCTATTAATTTTGAAGAATTTATTAGGATGTAATTGCTGATTAATAGATCCTAAATTTTGAGAAATAGTATGTCGTTTTCCTTTTAAATCGGTTGCAATACAAAAATCTCCAGAAGCTTCAATTTTTGTTATTTCCAAAACGTTTAATAACTGAATTCCTTTGGCTTTTTTAATAACAAATCGTTTTTTATAACTAGCGTGTTCTTCTTTTAAAGCCGACTTTAGTTCGGTTATTGTTTCTTGATTTAATGCTGTGTAATACCCTTGTTTAAAAAGTGACTGGTATTTCTCGATAGCCTTCTTAAAGTCCGACTCTGTGTATGGTTTTAAGATATAAGCAATACCATTGGTATTAAAAGCTTGAAATAAATAATCATCGTGAGCCGAACAGAAAATAATGGGCGTATTTATAGAAACGTCATTAAATAAATCGAATGAAAGTCCATCTAACAATTGTATATCCGACAGAATAAAATCGTAAGTATTATTAATCAACAAAGCTTTCCCTTCACTTAAAGAACGCGCCCAATCGTGAGGAATTTCATCTTCAAAATAATCGTTTACAAAAGATATTAGCTTTTGGTATGCTGGTATTTCGTCTTCTAAAATTAAAATCTTCATACTGTTTTCAATTTTCTTCAACTAATTTAATAATCGGAATTGTTATTTTAAATTCCTCTTCAGTATTAACAATAACAACCTCTTTATCCGATAAGAATTTGTATCGTGTTCTCAAGTTCTCTAAACCTGTTCCAAACGATTCGTTTTTAGATATAATATTAGACTTAGTGTTAACCACCGTTAATTCATTTTCATCAATACAAATTACCGTTTTTATAGCACTACCGTCAACGGGTTTATTATGTTTCACCACATTTTCTAGTAATGTTTGTATTGCTCCTGTTGGTATAAACTTATCTTCAATATCAATTTTCTTTTCTATTTTAAAATCGTAATCTGTTGCAAAACGTGTTTTAATTAAAAACATATAATTTTCGGCTAGTTCAATTTCTTCAGATAACTCCATAACCTCAGCATCTTTGGTTTTTATTAAATACCTGTAAATAAGCGACAACCTATTAATATACTCTTTAGCTTTTATTGTATCGCGATCAATAAGTGCATCTAGGGTATTTAAATTATTGAACAAAAAATGCGGGTCTATTTGTGAGCGAAGTAATTTAAGTTCGTTTTCTTTCTGCTGTTTTTCAATTTTCAAGTATTCGGTTTGCCCTTCATAGAATTTTTTAGTTAGAAATAAAGCAAATGGAAAGGCCGATTGCTGAGTTCCTAAACTAATCATTTGTAAAACAAAATCGATGCCTTTTGGAAATTTCGCCCAATCGTTAGCCCCTGTCCAAAAACCGATAGTATAATCGATCCCTGGAATAATAAGTAAAATTAAAACGCCGTAAATTATAAACAAAACGTATTTTTTTTGAACAACTACTTTTGGTATTAACCAAAATGTAAATAAAAAAATAACACTTGTAACACTTATAATCTCGACAGGAAAATCGATTAAATATTCTCTCAGCAACGCATCACGTTCAATATAATACTTGCCTTGAATAATAAACGACACCAAAAAATAAACGCCTAAAATTAAAAAATCGGTTCTATTTATTTTCTTATTCATAGTTATACAAACATATTAATTATTATCATTAATTCTGTTTTCTTCATCTTCCGATGCATTTTTTCTACTCGTCTTTTTCCCAAATTTAGAACCAAAACTGTACGATAACCTTAATTGAATATTTTGTCTGGACTGGTTGCTCTCAATGTTAGCATATAAATTGTTATAATCGATAACACCAACAAATCCTCTATTTAGCATTTTACTAAAAGCTAAATTTACTTTTAGTTTATCGTCTAAAAACTTTTTTCCAAAAGAAAAATTTAAATCTGCAAACCAATCTGCATCAATACCACCTTCCAATGCACCCGTTCCATAATTTCCGTTTATTTCTGCATTAATTTTCCACGGCAGCTCATAACTAGCTTGAGCAATCCAAATTAAACTCCATTTTTCTAATTTTAAATTATTAAGGTTAGATCCAAATTTATTATGACTTACAATTATACCTGTATAACCCTCTACATCCTTTATAAAACTTAGCGGGCCAAATAATCGAAAATTCAAATTCTTACTCTCATCTAGGTTAATTGTTGTTCGTTCAATTTGCGCCGTATCATTATCTTGTGAAACAAACTGAAACATATCGTCTTTAGTTTCACTATAAGCTATAGTAAAAAACGGCTGCCCATCGAAAGTTAAATTAAATTGATAATTATTGGTAAAAGATGGTTTTAAATTCTCGTTTCCAACATCGGAAGACAAGGGATCGTAATACGTTACAAACGAGTTTAAAGTATTATAATTAGGCCTGCTAATACGGTAACTGTATGCCAAACTTGCAGCTAAATTTTTATTTACTTTCCTACTTAATGCCGCACTTGGAAATAATTTAGAAATCTTTCGTTCTCGAACTTCATTATCACTACTAGACGTACCTTTTGTGTTACTATCCTCAAAACGTAAACCACCAGAAAAAGACCATTTTCCTTTAGTGATGTTTATTTTTGAATAGAGTGCAAAAATATTTTCATCTACTAAAAAGGTATTACTCGACGCTTCTTCAAAATCAAATCCGCCATTTTCATTTTGAGTAAAAGATTGTAAATCACTATCTGTATTTACTTGCGAATATTTTGCGCCAAAACTAAGTTTAAAATCTTCGGAAAACATCCGACTATAATCACTCTTATAAGTTTTAATTTGATAATTTCCATTTTGTAAATATTGTTGGTTATTATAAGAAATAGTACTTCCTTCCACAGATGATAACGTATTTACGTTATCATTTTTATAATCTACATAATTAAAATCGGCAGTAAGCTTATGCGCATCGGTTTTAAACTCGTAATACGGGTTTACGTTAAACACTTTTTGGTCGCGATTAAAACTATTTTCAGAATACAAATAATCGGTAGTGGTAGATGTTGTAATAATATTTGAACTATTAGAAATCCTATCGGAATCTGTACTACTATTTTTAACACCAATACCAACCGAATGTTTATCGGTTATATAATAATCTACACTTCCGCTAACACGAAAGCTTTTTGGGTTATATGGCTCTATGGTGGCTTGATCGTAGGTTTCATCTCCAACCGTTCTTTTAATAAATAAATCCTCTCGCCATGTTGGGCTAGAATATCCAGTACTAGCTTGCCAATTTAGTTTATTCTTATAACTTGCAATAGACGCACTTGTACCATGCTCAAAACCTTCATCCTCTCCAACCCAAGTTGCCACATTACCATGCGTGCCTAGTTTTACGTTTTTCTTTAAAATAATATTAATAATTGGTCCAGAACCAGCCGCATCAAACTCAGCACCTGGTTGTTCTACCAACTCTACTTTTGCTATATTATCGGCAGGCATATCACGTAATAAAGTATCAATATCCATATAATCGGTGGTTTTCCCGTTTATAAGAATTCTAATATTACTTTGTCCGCCATAACTAATACCATTATTGGTTACAATAATTCCTGGCACACCTCGCATTACATCTTGTAAATTAGAGTTAATCATTTCCGATTGTTCTAAATCTATAATCAATTTTTCGGCCGTTTGTCTAATTACGGGGCGTTTGTGAGTTATTAAAATTTCATCTAAAACATCTTCCTCTAATATAAAATTTATAGTTTCTGGATTATTTTCTAGTTGAAAAGCTTCGGATGTTTTTGTTTTAAAACCTAATACTGAAATTTCTAAATAATAATTTCCATTTTCTACACTTTCAAACCTGTAAAGTCCTTCTTCCGAAGATATAACACCTGTAATGGTTTCTTTTGAAGTTGTCTGATGCAGAATAACATTAGCAAACTCTAAAGGCTTGTTGTTAACGTCTAAAATAAGACCAGAAATATCGTTTTGAGCATAAGCTGAAACAATTCCTATAAGAAAAATAATGAGTGATTTAATGATTGTATCCATAATTGTCCGGTTTTTTGATATCACAAATCTGAATAAAAATAGATAGTAAATAAAATACAATTATCTAAAATGGGATAAAAAAAGGTTGAATGGGTTCTATTTAAAGTTAAGCTCCTTTTCATTAAAAAAATATAATTACACCCATTTATTCTTTCTTTTTTCTAATTATTAAACACCTTAAATATATAAATTATATAAGCCAACCCAAGCTTGTGGTTGTTTTCTTTCAGTACTAACAAAATACAATCACTATTCTTCAAGCCTTTTGATGTTTATGTAAAATTAATTATTGAATATTTTGAATAATATCGATAACACCTTTTTTTCTTTAAAAATAAAATTCCGCCAAATTTGTTAACAATAATTTTGTATGTTTATAACATAGGAAATATTAATAATATTTAAACTTGCAAAAACACTTATTAATACTGTGTTTTCCTGAGCCTTTTTTCCAATTAATTAATATTTTTTCACATTAATAGTTACTACCAATTTTTCAAAATCTAGACATCGTTTTGTTTCTTTTACAACAAAACACATCATATAAAATGATGTTAATATTTTTTTTAAATAGTCTTAAAAAAATGAAGTAATTAGATAAATTGTTTTTACTTTTATTGTGATACTAAACAAGTTATATTGATACTCCTATCATGAAAAATTTAAATATTCAAAATACAATTGCTCCAAACCATTTTGATATACATGTTTCTATTGACATAAAAAACAAAAACAACTAAATGAAAGCACTTTTTTACACAAGAGAATTTCCACCGTACGTATACGGAGGAGCCGGCGTACATGTTGAATATTTAGCTGATGAGCTGTCTAAACTAATGAAAATTGATGTTCGATGTTTTGGAGACCAAGACTCTAAATCGGAAAATTTAAGTGTAAAGGGTTACCCGTTTGATAACCCCATTTTTGATGGTGCAGATGATAAGTTAAAATCGGTATTTAAAACATTAAGCACAGGCATCCAAATGAACACGGAACCTATCGATGCAGATGTTGTTCATTGCCACACATGGTATGCGCATTTTGCCGGCATTATTGCAAAGCTTTGTTATGGCACACCACTAGTGATCACCACGCACTCTTTAGAACCTTTGCGTCCATGGAAACGCGAGCAATTGGGTCGTGGTTACGATGCCTCTTCTTGGGTAGAAAAAACAGCTATTGAAATGGCAGATGCACTTATTGCCGTATCCAAAGAAACTAAAGAAGATGTTCTTAAACATTTTGATGTAGACGAAAGCAAAGTACACGTTATATATAACGGTATTAACCTAGAACAATATATTGAAACAAACGAAACAGCAACTTTAGATACATACGGTGTAGATAAAACAAAACCTTATGTGCTTTTCGTGGGTAGAATTACCCGCCAAAAAGGTATTATCCACTTAGTGAATGCTATAAAATATATAGATCCAGATACTCAAATTGTACTTTGTGCAGGCGCTCCAGATACACCTGAAATTGGTGAAGAAATGGAGAATGCGGTTAACGAAGTTAAAAAAACGCGTAAAAACGTGATTTGGATTGATAAAATGATTACTAAAGAAGAAATTATTCAGTTATATTCTCATGCTGCCGTATTTTGTTGCCCTTCTATTTACGAACCTTTTGGTATTATAAACATTGAAGCTATGGCTTGTAATACTGCTGTTGTAGCAAGTGCCGTTGGTGGTATAAAAGAAGTTGTTGTTCACGGTGAAACCGGACTTTTAATTCCACTAGAACAACAAACCGAAGCACCTTTTGAGCCTATTGATCCCGACAAGTTTTCTAGAGATTTAGCCAACGGTGTAAACCAAGTTATTAGCGACAAAAACTTACGAGAAACCATGGCGAAAAATGGAAGGAAACGCGTTGAAGATTATTTCGATTGGGTGGCCATTGCTAAACAAGTAGAAACACTATACAAAACACTAATATAACTATTAACAACTAAGCACTAAAAAACTAAAAATATGATAAATAACAAAGTTTTAGCCATTGTTTTAGGTGGTGGTCAAGGATCCAGACTTTATCCACTAACCGATAGAAGATCTAAACCAGCAGTTCCTATTGCGGGAAAGTACAGACTTGTAGATATCCCAATATCTAACTGTATAAACGCCGATATTAAACGTATTTTCGTTTTAACACAATTTAATTCGGCATCATTAAACAGGCACATTAAAAACACATATCACTTCAGTTTTTTTAGTAGTGCTTTTGTAGATGTATTAGCTGCCGAACAAACTCCAGAAAGTAAAACTTGGTTTCAAGGTACTGCCGATGCGGTTAGACAAAGTATGCATCATTTTTTAAGTCACGAATTTGAATATGCGTTAATCCTTTCGGGAGATCAATTATATCAAATGGATTACGATAAAATGATTGAAGCTCATGAGGCCTCTAATGCAGAAATCTCTATTGCAACCATTCCTGTAAACGCAAAAGATGCTACTTCTTTTGGTATTTTAAAAGCGAATGAAGAACATGTTATTACATCATTTATAGAAAAACCCGATGCCGAATTATTACCAGATTGGACTTCGGAAGTAAGCGATGAAATGAAAGGCCAAGACCGTAATTATCTAGCCTCCATGGGAATTTATGTATTTAACAAGGATTTACTTGTTAAACTTATGGAAAACCCAGATACCATTGATTTTGGTAAAGAAATTATCCCACAATCTATAGGCGATCATAAAACTTTAAGTTACCAATATGAAGGTTACTGGACCGATATTGGAAATATTGATTCCTTTTTCGAAGCCAACTTAGGTTTAACTGATGATATTCCGAAGTTCGATTTATACGATGAAAAAAAACGTATTTATACGCACGCTAGAATGTTACCTACCACAAAAATTGCAGGAACCGTTTTAGACAGAAGTGTAGTTTCTGAAGGTTGTATTATTGGCGCTGCAAAAATCGAAAAATCCGTAATTGGTATTCGATCAAGAATAGGCAAAGAATCTACAGTAATTAACACCTATATGATGGGTAATGACTACTATGAAACTTTAGATGAAATTGAAAATCATCATATTAAAGTCCTTATAGGTATTGGAGAGCGTTGCTTTATAAAAAACTGTATTTTAGATAAAAACTGTCGTATTGGTGATGATGTTCGTATTAACGGTGGTAAACATTTAGAAGATAAAGAAACCGATATGTACTTTATTAAAGATGGTATTGTTGTAGTTAAAAGCGGAGCAACTATTCCTTCAGGATACGTTATTTAATCGAAATAAAATCTAGTAATATTCTTAGAAAAAGGTTATTTCTGCCTGTATTAAACTAATTAATCCAAGCAGGAATTAAAACCATATACTCATTACCATACATAACTAAGCAAATAATGCAAAATCAAAAAAGAGTTATAATTGATTATGTTTCACCAACCGTTAATGGTGGCGAATTTTATATAAAACGTGTTGTAAATGAAATTGTAAATATTGATGCACATATTATGGCCGATGGCCATGATGTTTTAGGAGCATCTGTATTATACAAACACGAAAATGAGACAACTTGGCAAGAAACTAGAATGATGCTAAGCTCGAACGATGAGTGGCGTTCATCATTTTCTGTTGAAAAACAAGGGTTTTACAGCTATAAAGTTGAAGCTTGGGTAGATTATGCCTTAAATTGGAGATACGGCCTAATTCGTAAAATAAACGATGGCCAACATGTGGTTTCAGAATTATTAGAAGGTGCAGAATATATCGAGCCATTAATAGAAAAAGTAAACGCTGAAGACAAAACATATTTAGAGCATTTACATCACATTTTTAAAGATGAAAACAGCTATGGAGAAGCTATTACCGAAGCTGTAAAGGAACGATTATACAATATCTTTTTTGCTAACCCAACAAAAATACTTGCCAACACCTCTAAAACATATCAAGTTTATGTAGATAGAAAAAAAGCAAGATTTAGCACATGGTACGAGTTTTTTCCACGTTCAGCTTCCGAGCACGAGGGTGTTCATGGAACATTTAACGATTGTAAACGCTTACTACCAAGAGTAAAAGATATGGGGTTTGATGTGGTTTACCTGCCTCCTATCCATCCTATTGGTGAAGTAAACCGTAAAGGCAAAAACAATACCACCGAAGCTAAAGAAGGCGATGTTGGCTCTACTTGGGGCGTTGGTTCGCAATATGGCGGCCATAAAGCCATCCATCCACAATTAGGAAATCTAGACGAATTTAAATCACTTATTCAAGCAGCAAAAGATAACAATCTCGAAATTGCTATGGATTATGCCTTGCAAGCCGCACCAGATCATCCTTGGGTAAAAGATCATCCAAAATGGTTTAAATGGCGACCAGATGGCACAGTACAATATGCTGAAAATCCACCTAAAAAATACCAAGATATTCTTCCTATATATTGGGAAAGTGAAGATTATAAAGCACTTTGGAACGAATGTTTAGACGTTATGCTCTATTGGATAGACTGTGGGGTAAATATTTTTAGAGTTGATAACCCACATACAAAACCTTTCTATTTCTGGAATTGGATTATTTCTGAAGTAAAAGCAAAACATCCAGACGTTATTTTCTTAGCCGAAGCTTTTACTGCTCCAAAAGTAATGAAGCAGCTAGCAAAACAAGGTTATACACAATCGTACACCTATTTTACATGGCGAGAAAGCAAACACGAAATAACCGAATATGTCGAAGAGTTAACACAAAGTGAACTTAAAGAATATATGCAACCAAATTTTTGGCCAAACACGCCAGATATTAACCCATATCACTTGCAGGGCGCCAACGAGTCTAAACACATGCAACGTTATGCTTTAGCAGCAACACTAAGCTCTAGTATTGGTATTTACGGACCTGTTTTCGAATATATGCTTTCCGATCCATTACTGGGAAAAGAAGAATATTTAAATTCAGAAAAATTCCAAATAACACATTACGATTGGAACCTTAAAAACAAACTAATAACAATAATTTCGAAAATTAATTTTATTAGAAACCTCAACGAAGCTTTGCAGCAAACTAATAATATTAAGTTCTGTAATATTCAGAATGATAATTTATTAGCTTTCTATAAATGGAACGATGATAGAACAAACGAAATTCTAGTTATTATTAGTTTAGATCCACATAACTCGCAACAAGCCAATGTGCAATTACCATTGCAAGATATAGCAGTCCATAACGGACACAATCTTGAAATGCACGATTTAATAACCGATAGCCGTTATAATTGGCATAGCGAATGGAATTATGTAGAGTTACACCCTACTATGCCATTTCATATTTTCAAGATTAATAAGTAAAAATTAAGGGTTAAAATCCCATACTAAAAAACGACATAATTTTCCTTTAAATAGGAACTAACAAAATAATTTTATGGCACAAGTAAAACCGTATAGTTTATTTACAGAATTCGATATCGACCTTTTTAAAGGAGGAAAACACTACAGGCTTTACGAAAAAATGGGGTCGCATTTAGTAACCGTAGATGGTATTGAAGGCACCTATTTTGCCGTTTGGGCACCCACAGCAAAACAAGTTTCTGTAATAGGCGATTTTAATTTCTGGATGGAAGGCGAGCACCAACTTAATGTGCGCTGGGATTCTAGTGGTATTTGGGAAGGCTTTATTCCTCTCGTTGGAAAAGGCGATACTTATAAATATAAAATCCAAAGTAATAATAACGATATAAAAACAGAAAAGGCAGATCCATATGCACGTCGTTGTGAGCACCCACCAAACACAGCTTCTATTGTTTGGGATGATTCTTATAAATGGAAAGATAAAGATTGGATGAAAAAGCGTAAAGACCACAACGCTTTAGATGCTCCTTACTCTGTTTACGAAGTTCATTTAGGATCTTGGAAAAGACAGGTTGAAGAAGACCGATTTTTGTCGTATTTTGAATTAGCCGAAGATTTAGTGAAGTATGTAAAAGAAATGAATTTTACTCACGTAGAACTCATGCCTATTATGGAATATCCTTACGATCCATCTTGGGGTTATCAACTTACAGGTTATTTTGCTCCAACATCTAGATTTGGCTATCCTGAAGAATTTAAATATTTAGTGGATAAATTACACCAAAATGATATTGGAATAATTTTAGATTGGGTACCATCTCATTTTCCAGAAGATGCCCACGGTTTAGGCTTTTTCGATGGCTCCAACTTATATGAACACCCAGACCCTAGAAAAGGTTATCACCAAGATTGGAAAAGTTTAATTTTTAATTACGAACGTAACGAAGTAAAATCGTTTTTAATAAGTAATGCTGCTTTTTGGATGGATCAATACCATGCCGACGGCTTGCGTGTAGATGCCGTAGCGTCCATGTTATTCTTAGATTATTCTCGTGAAGAAGGTGAGTGGGAACCAAACATTTATGGAGGCCGAGAAAACCTTGCCGCTATAGATTTCTTAAAAGAATTAAACCAAGAGATATATGCATCGTTTCCCGATGTACAAACCATTGCCGAAGAATCTACAGCATTTCCAGGCGTATCAAAACCCGTTTTTTTAGGCGGTTTAGGGTTTGGAATGAAATGGATGATGGGCTGGATGCACGATACACTAGAGTATTTTGCCAAAGATCCAGTATATAGAAAATATCATCAAAACGATATTACCTTTAGTTTAGCCTATGCGTTCTCAGAGAATTTTATGCTCCCACTTTCACATGATGAAGTGGTTTATGGTAAAAACTCTATTATAGGTCGTATGCCTGGCGATGAGTGGCAACGTTTTGCAAACTTGCGTTTACTTTACGGTTATATGTTTACACATCCTGGAACCAAATTAAACTTTATGGGTGGCGAAATTGCACAGTATAATGAGTGGGATTTCCAAGGTAGTTTAAACTGGAATTTATTAGAATTCGAACCTCATAAAAACTTTCAGAATTACTTTAAAGAATTAAACAAAATATACAAAACAACACCAGCTTTATATGAAAAAGCATTTTCGGGAGAAGGTTTCGAATGGATTAGTTACGACGATCATGAAAACTGTGTAATATCATACGTTAGAAAAGGTTATGAAGCCGAAAATGATGTGGTTGTAGTTTGTAATTTAACACCAACCATACGTGAAAATTACCAAATAGGAATTCCTGTAAAAGGAAAGCTTAAAGAAATTTTTAATAGTGATGCTAAAGAGTTTGGCGGTAGTGGTGTTTCAAACAAAAAACAAATTACTATCAAGAAAGAGCCTTGGAATGGCAAAGATTTTTCAGCTGAAGTTACTTTGTCACCTTTATCGGTTACTATTTTTCAGTTTAAATAAAAAAGAGGTAATACACTCACTTAAAACAAGTTATTGTATTTAAAAAGATTAATGCCAATTAGCATATATTTTCATATTGAAAAAATACTAATTGGTGTTTTCTATTATATTAATTGATTATTTTCAAAAAAACTCAACACATTTAACATTTTATTAAAAATTCGAAATTCGAAAAACGGAACTTTTGCTATTATTTAAGTATATTTCAATAAACCACTATATATTTGAGTTTTACACATTATTTCATTTCAATTTTTAGCAAAAAGAAGCCTATTGGCGCTTTAAAAATCAGTAAATTCGAAAATTAATTTTAATACCTTCTTTATGATATTAAATACAGAACTAGAATATAAAGGAAATTTATTTCCAGCCGATATAACAAACTATAGCAAAGATGTTGATGTTCTACATTTTTCAACTTCAAATAATGTCATTCTTAAACTTACGGTTCTACGCGATAGTGTACTTCGATTTACTTACAGTACTGTTGGTAAATTTGAAAGAGACTTCTCTTATGCCATAGATGAAAAAGCAAGTAGAGGTTACAACCATTTAGAAATTACTAATGATGATGAAAAATACGTCATTACTACATCAAAATTAATTTGCCACGTTCACAAATCAGATTTAAGAATTTCTCTGTTTGATGCTATTGATAATAAAATTATTTGTGAAGACGAACTTGGTTTTCACTGGGAAGAAAGTTACGAGCTTGGTGGAGATATTGTAAAAATGAGTAAAGCCGCTCAAAATGGTGAAAGTTACTATGGTCTAGGTGATAAGCCAGAGCATTTAAACTTAAAAGGTCGTCGTTTTGAGAACTGGGCAACAGATTCTTATGCCTTCGGAAAGCACACCGATCCTATTTACAAAGCCATCCCGTTTTATACAGGCTTACATAACGGAAAATCTTATGGAATTTTCTTTGATAATACATTTAGAACTTACTTCGATTTTTGTAGCGAACGTAGAAATGTAACTAGTTTCTGGGCACAAGGTGGTGAAATGAATTATTACTTCATTTACGGTCCTAAAATGCAAGATGTAGTAACAAGTTATACAGATTTAACAGGAACTCCAGAATTACCACCATTATGGGCATTAGGATACCACCAATGTAAATGGAGTTACTATCCAGAATCTAATGTAAAGGAAATAACAGCAAAATTTAGAGAACTTAAAATACCTTGTGATGCTATTTATTTAGATATCGATTACATGGAAGGTTTCCGTTGTTTTACTTGGAGTGAAGACTATTTCCCTAACCCAAAACGTATGGTTAAGGAATTGGCAGACGATGGCTTTAAAACCGTTGTAATTATAGATCCAGGAATTAAAATAGATAACGAATACAGCGTATTTAGAGAAGGTCTTGAAAAAGATTATTTCTGTAAACGTGCCGATGGCCCTTACATGAAAGGAAAAGTTTGGCCAGGTGAGTGTTATTTCCCAGATTTTACGAGACCAGAAGTTCGCGAATGGTGGGCCGGTTTATTTAAAGAACTTATTGAAGATATAGGTGTTAAAGGCGTGTGGAACGACATGAATGAGCCAGCTGTAATGGATGTGCCAGGGAAAACCTTCCCGCCAGATGTTCGTCATGATTACGACGGTAACCCATGTAGCCACAACAAAGCGCATAATATTTATGGTATGCAAATGGCCAGAGCCACTTACCATGGTGTGAAAAAATTTAATTACCCTAAACGTCCGTTTGTAATTACACGTTCGGCTTATTCTGGAACACAACGTTACACATCCACATGGATGGGTGATAATGTCGCTTCTTGGGAACATTTACAAATAGCAAATATTCAAGCACAACGTTTAGCCCTGTCTGGATTCTCTTTCGCAGGATCGGATATTGGAGGTTTTGCAGAACAACCTAATGGAGAATTATACGCCCGTTGGATTCAACTAGGAGCTTTCCACCCATTTTGTAGAACACACTCTTCTGGAGATCATGGTGATCAAGAACCATGGGCTTTCGATACAGAAATTACCGATGTTGTTAGAAAATTTATCGAAATTAGATACCAATTATTACCGTATTTATACACGTCGTTTTACCAATACTCACAAGACAATATACCAATGCTAAAATCTTTGGTTTTATTCGATCAAGAGGATGTACAAACGCATTACAGAATAGACGAATTTATCTTTGGTAATCAAATATTAGTCTGTCCAATAAACGAGCCAAATGCTAAAGGAAGACGCATGTATATTCCAAGAGGCGAATGGTTTAACTTCTGGAGCAAAGAACAAGTAATTGGTGGAAAAGAAATGTGGGTAGATGCCGATTTAGATAGCATGCCAATATTTATAAAAGCAGGTGCTGTTATTCCAAAATACCCTATACAACAGTACGTAGGCGAAAAAGTTATTGAAGAACTTGGTCTAGATGTTTACTATAAAAATGGTAAAGAAGATTCTGAGCTTTATGAAGATGCCGACGATGGTTATGATTACACTAAAGGCCGTTACAGTTTAAAGAAATTTAACTTAGCTGGAACAGAAGATAAATTAATTATCCGTATCCATAAAACAGGTCAATACATCACCAATTATAGCACTTTTAAAATTAACTTATATGGTTTACCTTTCGAAGTAAAATCTATAAAAGTAGATAACGAATATGTGGATTTAAAAGACGTACAATTTAAAGATAACACCCTAGTGGTAACTAAAGAATTTACAAACCTTCAAATTAAGGGTTAATATCAAAATACCAATAGTGCTAAAACCTCTTTGTGAAAACGAAGAGGTTTTTCTTTTTAGAGCAAATGGCAAGCCACCGCGCTATCCGTTACTAGTTTTGGCTCGATGCGCGCCTCGCCAAAAGCTAACCACTACTATCGCTTTTGCAGCAATCCGCTAAATTTATTAATAATTAAAGCAATTGGTTTACTTGTAATGTAAACTTTCTATTCAAATAAAAATTATCTAAATTCGTTCACCGAAATAACAACTAGATATTATTACTCATGGAAGAAAAACTAAAAGTTATTAAAATTATTCATTTAGCCTTATGTGCAGGTTTAGTAATGGCGTATATTCTAGTAGGCAATGTAACGTCTATAAACTTTAATATGCCACCGCTAAGTCAGTCTAATATTATTTATGTGCTTATTCCTGTAATAGCTTATGTGTTTAGTAATTTTATGTTTAAAACACAGTTAAAAAATGCCGACCGTAAACTAAAGCCAGAAGATAACATGGCGCTATATCAAACCGCATCTATAATAAGATGGGCTATCCTTGAAGGCGCTGCTTTTATAATTTTATTCCTGAATAAAGATTTTGTACTCTTTGGAATTTTAATAATTATATATCTTGCTCTAATTCACCCTACGGAAGATCGTGTAAAAACAGATTTAACATAAACATTAAAACCAAGTATTATATTCTAAGAAAACTGTTTATAGGTTTTCAGAAACCAATGTGCTATCTATAGAATTGTTATAATTAGTAAAATAATTGAATAAAAAATCTTCATATTCCATATCCGAAAGTCTCATTTTTCTATAAAGCTCTTTCCCTAATAATTCAGGGAATTTATTAAAATCAGATTTGTTGTTTATTTTGTGTAATCCATTTAAATCTTCAAAATAAAAAGACTTAAAATACTTACGCTTATAGCCTTGACGACTTTCTCCTGCAATATCTATTCCATTATCACCAAATGAATAAGCTCTTATATCTGAAAACTCATCAACATAAAAATTAACTTTTCCTTGTTCCATATCTGCAGATAAATTCTCAATATAAGTAAGCATAAAAGCATTGGAATAAATATAAGATCTAATAGATTTTTTAATAGGTAAAGATTTTAATCTAACAACCTCTCCCTTTGAATTTTTGAATATAAGATACTCAAAATCATCAGGATTTATATGTTCGCCAGTCTGCTTTCCTGCCTTATCTAACACAGCAAAACCACCACGTAATTTACTTATGGGTAGTTCAAAACCATAAACAGTAATATCTTCGTTTAATTTATTAATTAAGGTATATTCCCATAAATAATTAACACCTTGTGAATAGCTAGAAACCGTAATTCCAATAAAAAAAGCAAGTAAAATTTTCATTTTCATAGTAAAGAATTTAAATTAAAACAATACCAATAATTATACCAAGTTTACTAAATTTGAAAGAATTTTCACTGTTATTTTATAATATTAAACCTTCTCAACATCAATAGGTTTACCTAAATACACCAACTGAAAACCTTTTTCTATAGTTTCTACATTTAAATTATTAGAAGAAATAATATGTAATTCGCCCTCGTTATCTTTAATAAAGAGCGGGATAATATCTTTATCATGATTGGTGATTTCAATTAAATTTTCATAATGTGCTTTGTCTAGTAAATCAATTTCTTGAATTGATGGATGGTTTCTAGTAATATCACTCAACGCACGGTAATCATCGGTTTTGCTAAATAAACCTTCCTTAGGGTTGTTATTTTCATCTAGCATTTCTTCCTTAGTTATTAACCTAAACGAACCATTTTCGCCAAATTGTTTACTAAATTTATTAATAGCATATTTATTAATATCAGAATTTGCTGTTAAGGCCATTAAATACCCCATATTATTTAATTCAATATCATCCATTAAACTATCAGAATAAATATTCATATTTAAAGCTGTTAAACCTAATTCTTTTGCTTTTTGGATATTACGCTCATTACTATCAATAAGCACAACATTTCTTCCACTAGATTCTAAATAATGTCCTAATAATCGAGATACTTTAGATGCTCCAATTATTAAAACACCTTCAGATTTGTTCAAGAAAACACCAATCAATTTCGCAAATAACCGAGCTGTAGTTGCGTTTAATAATACAGTTCCTAGAACAATCATAAATACCAAAGGCGTAATATATTCAGCCCCTGGAACACCTTTTTTTGCCAGTTTCAACCCAAATAAAGATGCAATACCTGCGGCAACAATACCACGAGGGCCAACCCAACTAATAAATATTTTTTCGTTTAACTTTAATAACGAACCATGTGTACTTAGAAACACCCCAATTGGTCGAATTACAAAAACAATTACAGCAAAAAGAATAGCTGTTTTCCAGTCGTATATTAACATTAAATCCGAAACATTTATATTGGCAGCTAAAAGAATAAATAGTATAGAAATCAGTAATACACTTAACGATTCTTTAAAATAAAGCAACTCTTTTAAATACGGCGATTTTGAGTTACCTAAAACCATCCCCATAACTACAACAGCCAATAAACCAGACTCGTGAGCAAAAGCATCCGATAATACAAAAACACCCAAAACAGCAGCTAATGCAAATACATTTAATAAATAATGTGGCACCCACTTATTATTAATTATAAAATTCATGGCATGTGCAAAAGCAAAACCAAAAGTGGAGCCAAATAGTACAATTTTACCAAATTCAGTCAATGCTGTTTTGGTAAACTCACCACCTGCATCCACGCTTATAAACTCAAAAACCAATACGGCAACTAAAGCACCAATAGGATCTATTAAGATACCTTCCCATTTTAAAACAGCCGAAACATCTTTCTTCATTGGTATATTTCTTAAAATAGGCGTAATAACTGTTGGGCCAGTAACAATAATTAATGCTGAAAATAAATAAGAAATTTGCCAACTTAAATCAAAAATATAATGAGCAGCTAAAGCCGCACCAAAGAAAGTAACCATAGAACCTACAGTAATAAGCTTGGTTATTACAGGTCCAACATTTTTAATTTCACTTAGTTTTAAGGTCAATCCGCCCTCAAATAATATAACACTAATAGCTAAGGACACAAAGTAAAATAAGCTTTCCCCTGGGAACAAACCTTCGGTACCATTCCAAATAGGTTCTATCCATTTGGTTCCATCTCCACTCAAAAATTCGGCTGCAATAGGCCCAACTAATAAGCCAATTAAAATAAGCGGTAAAATAGCTGGAATCTTAAATTTCCAAGCTACCCATTGCGCCAAAATGCCTAAAATTATAATTCCTGCGAGTTCTATCATATTGAAAAATCTATAAAAAAGACTAATTTAAGTAAAACAGACGACTTGATGTTTTTAAAAAATGTTATCTTTCAACTTTTAGCAAAAATATAGTAAAGCACGTGAATTTAAAGCCTTTTAAAAGTATTGGGATTGGTGTGGCGTTTTCGCCAAACCTAAAAGCGAACCTTTTTGAGGCTGCAAGGCTTTCGGTATTTTTTGAGGCCAAGTTATTTTTAATCCATGTTGGTAATCCTTCCGAAGATAAAACTAAGACACTAAACGAAATTCTTAAAAGTTTTGAAAAAGACCATTTAAATTTTGAAGTTGTTTTTAAAACAGGTGATCCTGTAGATGTAATTTTATCTACTTCGGAAGAAAAAAAAATAGATTTATTAATACTTGGTGCAGTACAACGTGAACGCTTTTTAAAATATTATGTAGGTTCGATTGCTCGGAAAATTACCCGTCAAGCTAAATGTTCTATTTTATTGTTAGTTAAGCCATCGGTTGTTCGTGCGCCTTGTCAACATATTGTTGTTAATGGATTGAAAGATCCCAAAACCGAAAACACCATTACGGCAGCTTTTTATGTAGCCAACCAATTAAAAGCTAACAAACTAACCATTGTTGAAGAAATTAACGAAGGACAAGTAAAAGTTAATGATGATAAGTCCTTACGTCGATCTACAATAACCAAAGAGCGTATTAAGCTAAGAGAGAACTCAAGAATAAAGGAAATAATTAGTCATATTCCAGAAGAATACACAATCAATAAAACCATAAAATTACAACCTATTTTTGGTAAAAAAGGATATTCTATTGGGCATTATGCTCAAATTTCGCGTGCCGATTTATTAGTTATGAACGCGCCAACAAAAATGACTTTTTGGGACCGTTTATTTCCACACGACATTGAACATATTTTAACCGAATTACCAACCGACGTCCTAATTTTGCAATGAGTTCAAAAAAAAATAACATAAGCACCTTTTTTCAAACCTTACCCAAAAACATATTTTCTGGTTTTGTGGTAAGCCTCATAGCTCTACCTTTAGGTTTAGGGTTGGCTATGGCAAGTGATGCACCTCCAATTGCTGGAATAATTTCGGCCGTTATTGGTGGTGTTTTGGTCTCTATTCTAGGTGGAAGTCATGTAACTATTGTTGGTCCGGGAAATGGTTTGGTAGGCGTAATTTTAGTAGCAATCACTACTTTAGGATTGCAAAACGCGTATATCGCCATTATTTTTTCGGGTGTACTTTTAATGGGTCTTGGCTTTCTACGCATGGGCGCATTGGCTAATTTCTTTCCGTCATCGGCCATACAAGGTATGTTGGCAGCCATTGGCTTGATTATTTTAGGAAAACAATTTCATATTATGTTCGCGCACAAAATAAAGCGCGAAGACACCATAGATTATTTATTAGAAATACCCTTTACAATTAACGACGCGTTACATTACGAGAGTAAGGGCCTTGTTTTTGCGGCTTTGGCAGGTGTAATTAGTTTAGCTATTATGCTATTTTATTCTAAAATTAGAAATAAATATTTACAACTTATTCCTGCACCAATGTGGATTGTTATTTTATCCATTGGGTTTAGTTATTACTTTGAAATTGGCTTGCACGAACCCAACCCAATTGCTAAAGAATACATGATTTCTGGCATACCGAGTTTTCAGGATATTATTGCCGATATACCAACCCCGAACTTTAATGGTATTTGGAGTTTTTCATTTTGGGCAAGTGTTTTAGCGCTTACGCTTATAGCCAGTATAGAATCGCTTTTAAGTATTAAAGCCGTTGATAAACTTGATCCAGAAAAAAGACGATCTAATGTAAACAGAGATTTAAAAGCCCTAGGTTTAGCAACTATTGGTAGTGGTTTTTTAGGCGGATTAAATGTAGTTACTGTAATTGCACGTAGTTCGGTAAACGTTAATAATGGAGCCACTAACCGATCGGCAAATTTTTTCCATGCTTTTTTCTTGGTTTTATTTATTGTATTATTTAGTACACAACTTACCCGAATTCCGTTACCAGCTTTAATGGCTATTTTGGTTTATACAGGTTATAAATTAGCATCACCAAACGTAATTACCAAAATATTTTCTATAGGAAAAGAGCAGCTTGTTATCTTTTTTGTAACGCTTATTATCACCTTAAAAATCGGATTAATTTCTGGTATTATCTCTGGAGTAATTGCAACATTAATTATTCATATTATCATTAATAAAAGTGTTGGGTTGTTTATAAGAAATGTTTTAAAACCCAATGTTTTAATGTATCAAGAAACAGATGGGGAAAATAATTTCTATGTGAGTGTAAAGCATTTTTGTAGTTTTTTAAATTATTACAGACTTAAAGAACAACTAGATGAGGTACCCGAAGACCAAGATATAATTGTAGATTTTTCGCTTTGCGAATTTGTGGACCATACCGTAATGGAAAACATGAATAGTTACCAAGAATTGTTTCAAAAACGTGGTGGCCATTTTGATGTTATTGGTTTAGATATGCACGATACAGATTCTAAGCATCCATTCGCTTTACGACGCATGCTTCCTGTACCTAAAATTATTAAAAACAGCTTGACGAGACGCCAAACTAGTATGAAAAGTTTAGCAAACGATTATCGTTATAACTACAATCCTGAAAAAGAAAAAGAAGTTTCGTTTTTAAATAATTTCCAATTTTTCAACACCAAAAATATCAATCATATTTATAACAAATTATCGCATGAAGATAAAAAGATGAAACTTTTTGATATTGAATTTTCCGAAGGAGAATTTATAGCAAAAGAAGTTATTAGAAAAACCATGCTTTATATTAACTTAAATACCGATATCCCTAAGTTTACCTTAGATAAAGAAGGCTTCTTAGAAAAAGTATCTGCTTTTGCCGGATTTAAAGATATTGATATTGAAAACCATGATGATTTCTCGGATCGTTTCTACCTTTTAGGTGAAAACGTAAACGAAATTAGTCAGTTTTTTAATGATGATATTACCCACTTTTTTGAAAGTAACCCTTACTATCACGTTGAATCTAACGGCTCTGCCCTACTTATTTTTGGCAGACAACGTTTGGCTGGTATGAAAGAGATAAAAGCTCTCTTCGATTTTGGAAAACGTTTAAAAGCAGTTATCTCTTAATAAATTCCTAACGTTTTGAACAATTAACAATAGATTTCGTAATTTTACGGTTCTATGAATTTATACCCTATTAACTCCGGTAATTTTAAACTAGATGGAGGCGCTATGTTTGGCGTTGTACCCAAATCTTTATGGCAACGCACCAATCCTGCAGATGCTAATAATATGATTGATATTGCAGCACGTTGCTTGCTTATTGAAGATGGCAACAGGCTCATTTTGATCGATACAGGCATGGGAGACAAGCAGTCCGATAAGTTTTTTGGTTACTATTTTCTTTGGGGAAACGACACGCTAGATCGTTCTTTAAAATCACATGGTTTTCATCGTGATGATATTACCGATGTTTTTTTAACGCATTTACATTTCGACCATTCTGGTGGAAGCATTGAATGGAATAAGGATAGAACTGGTTACCAACCGGTTTTTAAAAATGCGCACTATTGGACTAATAAAGACCATTGGCAATGGGCAACGCAACCCAATAATCGTGAAAAAGCATCCTTTTTAAAAGAAAATATTCTTCCTATTGAAGATAGCGGACAACTAAAGTTTACTGGACTTCCTGATTCTAATCTACTTAAAAACTCAGATTTAGGATTCGATATCTTTTTTGCTGATGGCCATACCGATAAACAAATGATTCCGCTTATAAATTACAAAGGAAACACCATCGCATTTATGGCAGATTTGTTACCAACCGTTGGGCACTTGCCTTTACCTTTCGTTATGGGGTACGATACCAGACCTTTACTTACTTTAAATGAAAAGGAAACCTTCCTTAATTTAGCTGCCGATAATAATTTCTATATGTTTTTAGAACACGATGCACATAACGAAATTATTACCGTAAAACACACCGAAAAAGGTGTACGCTTAAACAAAACTTATACAACTCAAGATATTTTCAAATAAATAAAACTAATTCAAATAGCAAACATGAATACATTTAAATTAATTACCGTATCTGCTTTTGCAGCACTACTAATTACAGGCTGTGGAGGTGCAGCACCAATAATTTCTACACCAGTTGAAAGCATTGATAATACACCATTAAAAGTTTCGGATTTAACACTAATCGAAAAACATAATTGGGGACATTTAGATTTAGTAAAAGATACCATTCCTGGAATGAGTGTTGATAAAGCTTACGCTGAAATTATTAAGAACAAAAAAGGAAATAAAGTTATTGTTGCCGTTATCGATGCAGGTATTGATATTGACCATGAAGATTTAAAAAATGTTATTTGGACCAATACAAAAGAAATAGCAAACAATGGAAAAGACGACGATAAAAACGGATACATTGATGATATTCACGGATGGAATTTTCTAGGAGATACTTACAACGAACAATTAGAATTTGTTAGAGTTTTAGCAAAAGGAGACACAAGTGATCCTGATTATGCTAAAGCTAAGGCTGAATATGATGCTGAGTACCAAAAATACATGGGTTATAAAACTAATTATGATCAAATGGCTCTTCAAATTGCGAATGCCGATGAAACTCTAGCTAAACATTTAAATAAAAAAGATTACACGAAAGCAGATGTAAACGCTATTAAAACTGAAGATGAAACACTTTTAAAAGCTGTGCAAATTGCAAAATATTTTTACAGCAACGGTATGGAGTCTTTAACTGAAGCTAAAAAACAAATTGATAATAGCTCAACTCAAATTAACGATCGTTTAAACTACAACCTAAATAAAGATTTTAAAGGACGTATTAATGGAGATAACCCAGATGATATGTCTACTAAATATTACGGAAATGGTAATGTAAAACCAACCGTAAAAACAGAAAGCCATGGTACACACGTAGCCGGAATTATTGCTGCAGAGCGAAATAATGGTAAAGGTGTAAACGGTGTAGCTAATAACGTTGAAATTATGAGTGTTCGTACAGTACCAAACGGTGATGAGTACGATAAAGATATTGCTTTAGCTATTCGCTATGCTGTTGATAATGGGGCATCTATTATAAACGGAAGTTTCGGGAAATACTACTCACCACATAGTGATTGGGTACGCGAAGCGATTACTTACGCAGGAAAAAACGATGTTCTTTTCGTAAATGCAGCAGGTAACGAAGGTGCTAATTTAGATGAGAAAAATGTGTATCCTAATGATGCTGTTGGTGTTGGTCCAGAAGTATCAGATACTTTTATTACTGTTGGCGCTTTAGAGCCTAAATATGGTTCTGGAATTGTTGCAGGATTTTCTAACTATGGAAAAATAAATGTAGATGTATTTGCTCCAGGAGCAAAAATATATTCTACTGTTCCAGAAAACGAATACGATACAAAAGGTGGTACGTCTATGGCTGCTCCTGCTGTAGCCGGTGTTGCAGCGTTAATACGCTCTTACTATCCTAAATTAAGTGCTGCTCAAGTAAAACAAATTCTTATGGATTCCGGTTTAGCTATTAAAAGCAAAGTGATTGTTGGTGGCGACACTAATAATATAAAACCATTTGCCGATTTATCAAAATCCGGTAAAATAGTAAACGCTTATAACGCATTAATTTTAGCCTCGAAAACACATTAATCAAAACTTAAAAAGAGGCTTTAAACAGCCTCTTTTTTTTATTCAATTTTTTATGAGAAAAATCTATCTTTCTATTCTAAGTATCGCTTTACTTTCTTCTTGTACAACAACAAAAACAGTAACATCTACAACAAATTCTAGTACATCAATGGTTTTAAATTCACCTGCAACTGCAACCTATTGGCAACAGCATGTGGATTATAAAATGGATATTGATATGGATGTAAATAACTTTCAATACCAAGGGAAACAAACATTGGTTTATACCAATAATTCTCCCGACGTTTTAGATCGTGTATATTATCATTTATTCTTCAATGCCTTTCAACCAGGTAGTGAAATGGATATACGCTCTCAAACTATTCCCGATCCAGATTCTCGCGTTGGTAATAGAATTGGTGAACTAAAACCAAACGAAATTGGTTATATAAAAGTTAACAGTTTAAAACAAAATGGAACAACATTAGAGCACGAAACAGTTGGTACTGTTTTAGAAGTTCAATTAGTAAAACCTATCCAACCAGGAGAAAAAGTAACTTTTACCATGGATTTCGATGCACAAGTACCTGCACAAATTAGACGTTCTGGTAGAAATAATGCAGAAGGTGTAGCTTTATCTATGGCTCAATGGTATCCAAAATTAGCCGAATACGATTTTGAAGGTTGGCATGCAGATCCTTATATTGGACGTGAATTTCACGGTGTTTGGGGTAATTTTGATGTAAACTTAACTATTGATAAAAATTATACGGTTGCTGGATCTGGTTATTTACAAAACCCAAACCAAATTGGTCATGGTTACGAAACCGGAACAGTTAGCAAAACAAATTCAGATAAATTGACTTGGCATTTTGTTGCACCAAACGTGCACGATTTTACTTGGGCTGCAGATACCGATTATATTCACGATACTAAACAAGTACCAAACGGACCTCTTTTACATTTTTTCTACAAAAACACTTTAGATGCCGAGCATAAAGCTAATTGGAAAAAAATGCAACCTAAAACGGTTGAGCTTATGCAATACTACAGTAAAAATATTGGCCAATATCCATACAAACAATATTCGGTAATTCAAGGTGGCGATGGCGGTATGGAATACGCGATGAGTACTTTAATTACTGGAAATAGAAGTTACGGAAGCTTAGTTGGTGTAACAGCTCACGAATTAGCACACACTTGGTTTCAGTTTTTATTAGCTTCAAATGAGTCTAAACACGAATGGATGGACGAAGGTTTTACAACTTATATAAGTAATATGGCCATGAACGATATTATGGACGAAGGAAAAGCAAATCCTTTAGCCAACGCTTACAAAGGTTATATTTATTTAGCCAATTCTGGCAAAGAGCAACCCTTAACTACCCATTCTGATCGTTACGCTTATAATAGATCTTACAGCATCGCAGCATACAGTAAAGGCGCTGTGTTTTTAAGTCAGTTAGGTTATGTTATTGGTGAAGAAAATTTAAAGAAAACTATTAAAAAGTATTTTACAGATTTTTCTTTTAAACATCCAAAACCATTAGATATTGTGCGCACTGCAGAACGTGTTTCTGGTTTAGAACTTGATTGGTATTTAACCGATTTTGGGCAAACTACAAATACTATTGATTATGGCGTAAAAACGGTTGAAGGAAAAACAATTACTCTAGAGCGTATTGGACTAATGCCGATGCCTATAGATTTAAAAGTAACGTATGTTGATGGTTCTTCGGAAGATTTCTACATTCCTTTACAAATGATGCGTGGTGAAAAACCAACCACGGCTACCATAATTAGCGATTGGGCTTGGGCCTACCCAACTTATAGCTTCGATGCAAAAAAAGCTGTAAAAACGGTTGAAATTGATCCGTCGGGATTAATGGCCGATGTTGATAGCACAAACAATAAAAAGTAATAATTTTTTAATACAGTTTTAAAGGCCTTTTTGTGAAAACGAAAAGGCTTTTTTATTTAATAAACTCATGTAAAAAAAACAAAAACACTTAATAATCAATGGTTTAAAATAATTTTAACAACTACTATTTTTGAAAAAATTTTTAATTTGTCAGAAAAATATATAATTTAGTAAAAACACTCGCTTCAATTTACTTATTCATACTTATCTTTAAACAAGGTTAATTAAAAATCTTTTCCAAATGATAAAACATCTTAAAATTTATGGTATTCTATTTATATGCCTTATTAGCATTTCAAGCTGTGTAAACCTAAAACATGTTAATGCCTACTCTTTAGAATCCCTTGAAGGTGTTCAATATTTTGAAGCAATAAACTATAGCTTTCAACAAAGTTGTTTGGATAAATGTTTTGAACAAAAAATTATCGATTTAGAATTTCTAGATCAAAATTGCGATTGTGAACAAGAAAAAGTTGCCGATAGTATTACATTAAAGATTTATGCTTCTGTTTTTGGTTATTTTGATGGCTTAACAAATCTTTCGGATAACGATTTAACATCTTATAAAACAGATGCCTTAACAAATGCTTTATCCGAAGGTGATTTTGGCTCAATCACCATAAAAAAAGAACATGTAGAATCGTACACTACAGTATCCCAACTTTTAATTCATGCCTTTACCGATTCTTATAGAAAAAAGAAAATTAAAACATACGTTAAAGATGCAAATGAACCGGTAAAAGAATTAATTTTATTTTTAGATTTTAATATTTCATCGAATTTAAGCGGAAAATTAGAGGTGAAAAAAAACAGACTTAAAGCAGATTATTTCGATTTAATAAAAGATAGTTCACTTTCAAGTTTTGAAAAAAGAAACGCTATAAAGGAATATTACAACAATATATTAGAAATTGAACAGCAACAAGCCAAATTTGTAGCTTATTCTAAAACCTTATCAGCGATATCTAATGGTCATCAAAAACTTTATGATGATATCGAGCATCTATCCGTAAAAGCCATTCAACAAGAACTATTCCAGTCGGCAAGTGAAATTAAATCGATTATTACCGAATTAAAAAAAATATAGAAAACCATGGCAAAATTAACTTCAAAACAGGTGAATGAGCTCGCTAACAAATTTTTAGCATTTGCACAATCTATGGGTGATTATAGAATTTTAAACTTCGATAATTTAACTAAACTTCAGAATAAAAAACTACGAGAAACTCATAGAAAAACATTGGATTATTCAGATGATTTATTTACTATGTCGGCAACCTTCGTGATGGACGATGTTACAGCATCATTGGAAACTCTGGATGGTATTACCGAAAAAATTAATAAATCGTATAAGGATTTACAAGATGTTCAAAAAGCCATCGACATATCTACACATGTTGTTACGTTGGGTGCTTCTATTTTTACTTTTAATACACAAGCTATTGTAGACTCGTTGGGTAATTTAAAAGATTCTATAAAGGCTTAATTAAGATAGAAATATTCCTTTATCATTCTAAAAGAACCAAATATTTACTACAAACCACTTCACAGTGGTTTTTTTATTTCATTACCTTTGACCAATAATATAAAGGCATTGAGTTTTACATACCCACAACAAGAAAAATTAAAAAGTAGAAAGCTAATTGAAAAGCTGTTTACCGAAGGAAAATCGGTTTCGGCATATCCTTTGCGCATGGTTTATTTGTCAACCAGTTTTGATGATGGTGTTTTAGCTAAAACTGGTGTATCGGTTAGTAAACGAAACTTTAAAAAAGCTCCAGATAGAAACCGTATAAAACGTTTGTTACGTGAAGCTTATAGGTTAAATAAAGCCGAGTATTTTAACAATTTAACGGCACAACATGCGTTTATGATTTTGTACATTGGCAAAGAAAAGCCTGAATTTTTACAAGTTGAAACCAAAATGAAACAACTTTTCGAAAAATTTTCAAATAAAATTTCTGAATAAAATTACGCTCCATGAAACAATTCTTCAAAAAGAAAATAATAATTCCAGTTTTAGCTGGTATCCTGTTTTTATCGACTACAGCTTTTAAAAACGACTTTTTTGAAATTGCCAAACAATTAGAAATTTTTACCACATTGTTCAAAGAAATCAATATGAATTATGTTGATGAAACTAACCCTGGTGATTTAATGGATATTGCCATAAAAAGTATGCTTGAAAGTTTAGACCCGTACACAAACTTTATGAACGAGCAAGATGTGGAAGCTGCTAGAATTAACAATACTGGTGATTATACAGGTATTGGTGCAAAAATAAAAACTTTTGAAGATAAACTAGTTGTTGTAGAACCATACAAAGATTATCCTGCCGATAAAGCCGGATTAAAAGCGGGTGACAAAATTATAAAAGTAGGATCTGTGCTAATTGAAACTTATAAAGATTACGCTGGCGATTTATTAAAAGGTGCACCAAATTCTGAAATTGAAGTTACTTACATACGCCAAGGTAAAACACAAACAGCCACTATAAAAAGAGCCGAAGTAGAAATAAAAGCTGTGCCTTATTTTTCAATGATTAACGAAAAAACGGGATACATTGTTTTAAGTAAATTCAATAAAAAAGCACATAAGGAAACTAATTATGCACTGCGCGATTTAAAAGCTCAAGGTGCCGAGCGTATTATTTTAGATTTACGCGGAAATCCTGGTGGTTTATTAAACGAAGCGATTAAAATTGTGAATCTTTTTGTACCAAAAGGCCAACTGGTAGTCACCACAAAATCTAAAGTTAAACAATACAATAAAACCTATTATACCCAAGACGAACCTATTGATACAGAAATACCGTTAGTAATTTTAATTAACGGTAGAAGTGCATCGGCAAGTGAAATTGTTTCGGGTGCTTTACAGGATTTAGATCGCGCCGTGGTTGTTGGTTCTAGAAGTTTTGGAAAAGGACTTGTACAACGCCCAAAACTACTTACTTATGGTACACAGGTTAAAATTACAATTTCTAGATATTATACACCTTCTGGACGTTGTATTCAGGCTTTAGATTATTGGCATCGTGACGAAAAAGGAGATGCTGTTCGTGTAAAACAAGAACAATATAATGCGTTTAAAACCAAAAACGGTCGCCAAGTTTTCGATGGTGGTGGTGTTTATCCAGATGTATTAGTTGGGCAAAATAAAAAATCGCCTGTAGCTACTGCAATTGTTAATAACGATTTAATTTTTAACTACGCTACCAACTATTATTATTCACATAAAATTGATGATATTAATACGTTTGAATTATCGGATGCCGATTTTTCAGATTTTAAAAAATATTTAAAAACAAATAACTTTTCTTTTGAAACCGAAACAGAAAAGGCACTTTATAAAGCCTTTGAAATAGCTACTAACGAAGAACTTAACGATAATATTGAAAAAGATTATAACACTTTAATTGCGAATTTAAAACAATCTAAATCTGATGTTATTGACGAGAATAAATCATTTTTAATGGAATCTATAACTGAAGATATTGTGAAGCATTATGCATATCGTGAAGGTTTATTCGATTACTATAAAACACACGATGCTCGAATTAAAAAAGCAACCGAAATTCTAAATAATCCTAACAAATATTCGGAGTTTTTAAAATAGGAAAATGCAGTATTAATTGCTTTAAAAAGTTCTCTTAGTTTCATTATAAATATTAAAAATCTTAAAAACAGTATATTTACAGTCAAAATAGCCTCCAAACAATGCATAAACTCGTTTTATCGATACTTTCCATTTTAACCATTGGTATTACTTTTTCACAAAGTGAACTAAGCCACGACGTTTATTTTGATACCGATAAATTTGATGTGCCTTCTACTGAAAAAAACAGACTACTCCTTTTTATTTCAACCTTATCAGATATTGAAATAGAGTCTATTTCCATCTATGGTTTTTGTGATGATGTTGGTGCCGATACTTATAATCTAAAACTATCTCAAGATCGTGCAGATGCTATAAAAATTATTTTTTCGGACAATGAAATTAGCGAAGATTTAATTACCAATGTTGATGGCAAAGGAGAAATTTTACTCAAAATTATTGAAGAAAATAATCTATTAAACATTCGCGGTTTAAACCGAAAAGTAGAAATTAACGTTAAGCCAAAACCACCAGTTATTGAAGAGGTTGTAGTTGAAGAAATTATAGAAGTTGTAGAACCACCAAAACCTAAAAATGCGCCAGAAAAACTTCAAGGTAAACTTAAGGTTGGTGATAAAATTATTCTAGAAAATATATTATTCAAAACAGGATATAGCACTATTTTATCTTCATCTAAAAAAACATTAGATACGCTTGCTGAAATTTTAGTAGCCCGTAAGAACCTATACTTTACGATACAAGGTCACGTTTGCTGTACACAACTTACTAGAGATGCTGTGGATAGAAAAACAAAACAACGTAATCTATCGGAAACAAGAGCTAAATTTGTTTACGACTATTTTATTAAAAAAGGCGTGAATAAAAGACGTATGCGATACATGGGCATGCGCCGAAAGTTTCCACTTGGTGGCGATCCAAAATTAGATAGGCGCGTAGAAGTTTTAGTAACCTATGTTGGTGACTCTAATTAATATATTATGCGCAGGAAAATCTATTTTTTATTAGTTTGCCTGTGTGTATTTAGTAATTATATACAATCGCAAAACACCTTTATTCCTGACGATAATTTCGAACAATTTTTAATAGATTCTGGCTTCGACTCTGGAGCTTTAGACAACTTTGTACCTACTGCAAATATTAACACAGTTACTAATTTACAAATTGACTCTAAAAATATTGCAGACCTTACCGGAATTGAAGATTTTAATGCCTTATCCATACTTAATTGCTCGGATAATAACTTATCAAGTTTATCGATTTCTACAAATATAAACTTAACACAATTATACTGTAATAGTAATGTTATTACAGATTTAAACGTAACCTCACTTCCTGATCTAAAAATATTTTGGTGCGATAATAATCTACTTTCAAAACTTGATATTACTAAAAACCCTAATTTAATTTCGTTAGTATGTAACACTAATTATTTAAATTATTTAGATACTAGCGAAAATGAAAAATTAACTGTATTATCCTGCTCAAATAACGGTTTGTTAGACTTAAATGTTACTGAAAATAAAAATTTAAATTCACTATTAGTCAATGGAAATCTCCTTACCAATATAGATCTTTCGGAAAATAATATACTAACCATTTTAGATTGTAGTTTTAACGCATTAAAAACTTTAGATATTTCCATAACTAAAAAACTAAGAACTATAGATTGCAGTAACAACCAGATTGAACAATTGGATGCTTCGGAACATCCCGATTTAGTAGAGCTAAATTGCAGTTATAATAATTTGTGTAGTTTGAATATTAAAAATGGAAACAACAACAATTTAAATGCTTTAGATTTTAGTACAAATTCTAATTTAAGCTGTGTGGTTGTCGATAATCCCGGAAATAAATATTCGTATTGGGAACCTAGTTCATTTACTGATTATGTTAATTCTACAGCAGAATGCCATTTTAATGTTCCCGTAGATAGCTTAAATAATTTTGTTGGTATAAGTTATGTTTTACCAGAAATTACCAACGGAAGTTATTTTACAGAATCTAACGGGAACGGCCTATCATTAAAGCCTAACGAAGTTATTAACACAACACAAAATATATTTATTTTTAACAACACAGCGTGCCATAGTAACGAGTCCTTTTTTAATGTAACTATTATTAATGATGCTTTTTATATTCCGAAGTATTTTACACCAAATAATGATGGAAATCACGATTTTTGGCAGGTTTACGACACTTTAAATTTGGTAGAGAGCATTTATGTGTATAATAGACATGGAAAGCTTTTAAAAGCGTTTAATACTAATTCTATTGGTTGGAATGGTATTTATAATGGACAATTACTACCACCTTCAGATTATTGGTATGTTATTACCTTAAATACAAAAGAAACTTTAAAAGGGCACTTTACGCTAAAACGCTAGTGTATTACTGCTTTATCATCGCAATATGTGGAATATTATCTTCTAAATAAGGATCTCCAATTTCAGAAAAACCTAAATTATTATAGAATTTTTTAAGATATAACTGTGCTGAAATTTTTATAACAGTCTCTCCAAAATGTAACTGTATCGCTTCCGCGGAAGCGTGCATAATATCGTAACCATATTTATGCTGCCTTTGATTTTTAGCCACTACTACCCTACCAATACTAGATTCTTTAAAATAATCGCCTGGTTTAAAAATACGTGTGTAAGCTACAATTTTGCCATTTTTAACACCTAAAACATGTAGTGATTTTTGGTCTTTACCATCAATATCTTGATATACACAATCTTGTTCTACTCCAAAAACTTCACTTCGTAATTGAAGTAATTTATACAGTTCTATTTTAGTGAGTGCTTCGAAAGTTTTTACTGTAATATTTATCATAAATTTTTAATTCTGATTGGTTTCGATTAACTCAATAATCATCAATCCTGAACAATAATATCTTTAGAATCGTTTTTATTAAATTCTGGCTGAATGGTAACGTGATTAATATCGTATTTTTTATGAAGATAGGCTTCAATTTCACATAAAACAGCATCGAATTCGGTTATAGAAACATCTTCTTCTAAATCTAAATGGGCCTCTAAATGCAACTCATCATCGCTTAAATTCCAAATATGAACATGATGCAATAGTTTTACGTTTTTAATGGTACCAACATCGACCACCAATTCTTTAATATCGATATGCTCGGGTGTAAAGAGCATAAGCATTTTGGTGGAGGTTTTTAAAAGATCTAAACCCATCCAAATTAAATACAATGCTATAAGAAAAGTTAATAAACTATCTACCCAAAAAAGTTGATAATATTTCATTAACATACCACCAATAAACACGGCTACACTAGCCAACATATCTGTCAATAAATGAATGTAAGCAGATTTTATATTGATATTATTCTCGGCATTTTTTTTCAATAATAATACGCTAAATCCATTACCAACAATAGCAAGTAAGGCTAAGAATATAACTAAATTAGACTCGATAGCCTGCGGATTTTGAAATCGTATTACAGCTTCCTTTATTAAAATAACAGCAACAATTATTAAGGTAGATGCATTGATGAAAGCTGCTAAAATTTCGGCACGTTTATAACCAAAAGTTCTATATTCTGATGCTTCCTTTTTTGATAATTTAGAAGCTACATAACTTACCACTAGCGATATAACATCACTAAAATTATGTAGCGCATCACTTAACAAGGATAAACTACCAGAAATTAATCCACCAATTACCTGCGCTACTGTAATTACAATGTTTAAAAGAATAGAAATCATAAGATTTTTATCCTTCATATCATTATGATTGTGCGAATGACTATGTTCGTGATTGTGCCCCATTTTTTATTTAAACTGTAGTTTATATAGAAGCAAAATTTAAATTAACATGATAATGGAATTTTATCGATGCGGTTTTGGTGACGTCCGCCTTCAAACTCAGTATTTAAAAAAACATCCACCATTTCTATAACTTGTTGTACCGCAGTAAAACGAGCTGGTATGCATAAAATATTAGCGTTATTATGGCTACGTATTAAATGTACAATTTCTTTATTCCAACATAAACCTGCACGAATTTTTTGGTGTTTATTAGCCGTCATAGCCACACCATTAGCACTTCCGCAAATTAAAATGCCAAAAGTAGAAGTTTTGTTTTCAACATCGTCTGCAACTGGATGTACAAAATCGGCATAATCAACACTATCGTTAGCATCTGTTCCGTGGTTAATAATTGTAATTCCTTTTGCTTCTAAATGCTTTATAATTGCAAATTTGTACTCTGTTCCTGCGTGGTCGTTTCCTATGGAAATTGTCATTATATATATATTAAAGTAAACTTAAACAAAGGTACTAAATAATGTAGTCCTATTATATATTTGCATCGTGCTATCTATATGTACAAATGCTAAATTTGTGCTAAAATGGATTAATACTTTACAAATCAATAGCTTGAAAATTATAAAGCATAATTACCGTTTAGGTTATTAACAATTAACAATTATGTGTATTAAAATATTCATTAGTTGTTAATAAGTGTTCATTAGTTTGTAAAAGAAAAACATTGAATATCCAATAATTTTCACAATCAATAACATTTAGGTAACATGCAAATAAGTTAATGTAAATTTTTGGTTAAGTTATTAGCATCAAAAAGGGTACTTCTTAGATTTGTTAATAGCTTTAGTTATTAAAAATTGTTGTTAATATAGGTTATTAACAATTGTTAATAGTGTTTTTAAAAACCTTTAAATTAAATGAGTTAGAGTGTTTAAAGCTGTTCATTTGTTATCAACAACATTCAATAAAATACAAATCAAAATAAAGCTTGAAAAAGTTATACCGCTATTCACAAGCTATAATAAGCACCATTTATTTTTTTAAATTTAAAAGAAAAACTGATTATATATATATATATGTGGATAACTCTAAAATTTAAGGAAAATTAAATTTTTTATAAAACGAATTGTGAATAGTAAAACTCACTTTGTTTTAAATAAATTTTAGTTTCTAAATTCGTTTAACCTTTTTCAATTTAAAATAATTTAGTCTATAAATAAAAGTTTGTTAATAAGATAGATTAACTATTAAAGGTGTTGAATTCTTTTTATTTAGTTTTATTAAAATAAGGGTTGTATTAGAAAGTTTATTATTAAATATCTATATATCAAATAATTAATGTTTTTTTAAGATTAAAATTCACTAAAAATTAGAAATAAATTTAGCCCATTTATCTTCGGGCATGTATCTTATAAAAATGAAAGGTGATTATAAAACAGTGATAAAACGCATTGTAAAGCAATAAATTAAGTATTCAAGTTTAAAATTTAAGCCTGTAGATATTGTTTTTAATTAAATAATATTATGAGGCTTAATTATTTATTAAATTTATGTTTTTAACATTTTGTTTTCAGAAATTTAACGCTATCAAAATGTCATTTAATATATAAATTGTAGCTTTGTATAAAATAAATAGCGCATCTTCTCTAAAATTACGCTATTAGATAACAGAATTTCCATTATCTTAGGAAATCAAAATGATTACAAATTAAATGACAAGAAAGAAAAAAGGAAAATCCAAAAGTAAAGGGATTTCCAACCTATCAAATACAATCTTAAGTATATTAAAAAAAGAAAGAAACCAAACTTTTAACTATAAGCAAATTGCAGCAAAAATTGGTGTTAACGATGCTAGTAGTCGAAATCAAATTATAAAAAAACTTCGCGATTTACAAGGTAAAAATGAAATTGAAGAAGTAGAACGCGGTAAGTTTAAAGCTGTTATTAATGCAGAATACCATACCGGAATTTTAGATTTAGCAGCTAGAGGTAACGGCTATATTATTTGCGACGATTTTGAAGACGATGTTTATATTGCCGCAAACAATATCAATAAAGCGTTAAATGGTGATGAAGTAGAATTTTACGCTTATAAACGTAGAGTACGTGGTAAAATGGAAGGTGAAATTACCAACATTATCAAACGTGCTAAAAGTGAGTACGTTGGGGTAATCCAAATTCACGAAAAAAAGAATTTTGCTTTTGTAGTTTGCGATAGCAACAAAATGAGCAAAGATATTTTTGTACCTATCAACAAAATTAATAAAGCCGAAGATGGCGATAAAGTACTTGTTTCATTAGAAGATTGGCCAGAAAAATCCGATTCTCCTAACGGAAGAGTAATAAAAGTACTTGGTAAACCAGGCGAACATAATACAGAAATTCACGCTATTTTAGCAGAGTACGGCTTACCAATGGAATTTCCGCACGAAGTCGAGGAGTTTGCTAACAATATCGATACTACAATTACCGAAGAAGAAATTGGAAAGCGTAGAGATATGCGTAAAGATTTAACCTTTACAATAGATCCAAAAGATGCCAAAGATTTTGATGATGCCTTATCTTTTGAGGTATTAGACAACGGTTTATACGAAATTGGTATTCACATTGCCGATGTATCTCATTATTTACAAGAAGGTACTATTTTGGACGATGAAGCTTACGAGCGTGCGACATCGGTTTATTTAGTCGATCGTGTAGTTCCTATGCTTCCAGAAGTATTATCGAACAACGCCTGTTCTCTGCGTCCACACGAAGAGAAATTAACCTTCTCTGCCGTTTTCCAGATGAATGATAAGTGTGAGATTAAAAACGAATGGTTTGGCCGTACAGTAACGTATAGCGATTCGCGTTTTGCTTACGAGGAAGCGCAAGCCATTATAGAAAGTAAAACCAATAACATTCCAAAAGAAGTTTCGTTAACAGGCGAAGCCTATAAAACCGATCAAAAAGTAGCCGATGCCATCTTAAAAATGGATGATCTAGCTAAAATAATGCGTGGAAAACGTATGGGTTCTGGTGCTATTTCTTTCGATAAAGTAGAAGTAAAATTCGATTTAGACGAAAACGCAAATCCAGTAGGCGTATTCTTTAAAACCAGTATGGATGCTAATAAATTAATTGAAGAATTTATGTTATTAGCAAACCGAAAAGTATCGGAATTTGTTGGTAAAAAAGATCCAAAAAAGACGTTTGTTTATCGTGTGCACGATGAGCCAGACGATAGTAAATTAGAAACACTACAAAATGTAGTGAGTAAATTTGGTTATAAATTAGATTTTAAAGATCGTAAATCCGTATCATCATCTCTTAATAATTTGCTAAAAGAAGTAAACGGTAAAAAAGAGCAAAACCTAGTAGATACTTTAACAATTAGAACCATGAGTAAGGCCGAATATACTACCAAAAACATTGGGCATTACGGTTTAGCTTTCGATTATTACAGTCACTTTACATCGCCAATTCGTCGTTATCCAGATGTTATGGCACATCGATTATTACAGTTGTATTTAGACGGTGGAAAATCGGCAAACCAAGATGTTTACGAAGAAAAATGTCAACATTCCAGTAACATGGAAGGTTTGGCAACTAGAGCCGAGCGCGATTCTATAAAATACATGCAAATTAAATTCATGCAAGATCATCAAGATGAAGAATTTGTGGGTGTTATTTCTGGAGTAACCGATTGGGGAATTTATGTAGAAATCATTTCAAATAAATGCGAAGGTATGGTAAGTGTTCGTGACATGAAAGACGATCACTACGCCTTTGATCAAGATACTTACAGCATGGTTGGAAGTAAAAATAAAATTTCTTATCAACTTGGAGACGAGATTATTGTAAGCGTTAAAAATGCCGATTTAGTTAAAAAGCATTTAGATTTTCATTTAATAGGAAAACCAGAATAAGAAATATAAAATAATAATTTGGGCGTTACTCTAACCACGCTTTTAAGGCGTGGTTAGAGTCGGGCTTTCACTACTCAATCTTTTTGTTTTTAAAGAAAAAACAAAAAGGATTTCAAACAAACCGTTCAATCCCTAACGCACATATTTACTGTGTTTCATGGGGTATTGAAGGGTTTTTTTATTACAATCAGAATCCAAAACTATAAAACCTATTTTTTTAAAATATCTAAGAAATTTATAAGCTACAAACTTTACTTTTTTAGTTGTTTCTTAGTTTTTTTGATAATACTAATAAAACATTTTAATAAGTTTACTTAATTAAATTACTAGCTATACCTAAACCGTATTTATAAATTTCTACCCTTTTTTTTAATCATTTATAAAATTTAAGAGTAGTTAATCCGCTTAAAGTAATTTTAGCATTATTTTAAGTTTAAATATTCCAAATAGGTAGACTTACCTAAAAATCCTTCTTAAATTTGAAACTTAATCCTAATTATGGTTAATAATTTAATTAGATACTTTAAAAGTATACATTTTATTAAAGCACTTTTGGTTGCTTTAGCAATGGCAATACCTGTATTAATATCCATTTATTTTTTCGATAGATTTGATATAGGATTTAGCATTGCTTTAGGAGCTATTTTATGTGCACCATCAGATGTTCCAGGTAGTTTAAAACATAAGTTTTACGGTATATTGGTGTCGATAATTTTGGCTTTTTCAATAACTTTTTTAATAGGTTATTTTAGTAATTATGTTATAGTATTAGTGCCTCTAATAATCGTTTTAGTTTTCTCAGTTTCTTATATTTCTGTATTTGGTTTTAGAGCATCGCTAATCTCATTAGTTGGACTATTATCCTTGGTTTTAGCTTTTGCGCATCAAGGTGGAGAAATTTCTATTTTAGAACATTCATTATTTATAGCTTTAGGTGGAGTTTGGTTTTTATTTTTAACCATGTTAACGCAATTGGTATTACCAAGAGTTCAAGTAGATTATTTATTTATTGAACTGATTGAAAAAACTTCGGAATTTGTAAAAATTAGAGGGAAGCTATTAGTTGAAATCGATGATAGAAGTAATCTTTTAGAACAGAATTTTAAACTTCAAACAGAAATAAATGAGCTTCACGAAACCATAAGAGAAGTTATTTTAGAAAAGAGATTAAGCTCTGGTTTTAGTAATAGAACAAGACGACAACAGTTAATTTTTTCCAAAATAATGGAAATATATGAGTTGGCTATTTCTAATACTATTGATTATGATAAGCTTGATGCTTCGTTTAAAGAACATCCTGAAATAATAGATGAGTTTAAACTATTAATTTTTGAAATTTCAAATAGATTAAAACATGTTTCTAAAGTTATTCTAAATGAGGAAAAGCTTTCGTTTAAAAACAATTTTAAAGTTTTACTTAAAAAAATAGAAAATCATATTCAAATTTATAAAGTAAGCATTGGCATATCAGAATCTAGAGAAGGCACTATATTTTTATTAAACTACAAAACATACCAAGAAAAGCAAATAAGTAACCTAATAGATATTTTTAGAATATTAAATGGTTACTCTAAAAACGATACAATTAGAGGTATAAAAGACGCCGAACAATTTATTACACCTCAAGATTATGATCTTAAAAAATTAATAGCCAATTTTAGTTTTGAGTCACCAATATTTAGGCATTCATTGCGGTTAACACTCACTATGTTAATTGGTTTTATTATTGGTTATGTAATTGAAATGCAACAACCTTATTGGATTTTATTAACCGTGGTGGTTATTATGAGGCCTAGCTATGGTTTAACTAAAGAGAGAACTAAGCACAGAGTAGTAGGAACGTTAATTGGAGCTGCAATTGGTGTTGGAATTGTTTTTTTAACTCAAAACCCAATAATTTATGCTTTAATAGCGGCTTCGTCGTTAATAATAGGGTTTTCTTTAGTCAAAAACAACTACAGAAATGCGGCTGCATTTATTACAGTGTATGTAATTTTTATGTTTGCTTTAATTAACCCGAATATTTTAACAGTTATAAAGTTTAGAGTTTTCGATACTTTAATTGGTTCTTTATTGGCTTTTGTGGGTAATTACTTTTTTTGGCCCGCTTGGGAATCTAAAAACATTAAAGAATTCTTTTCAAATTCGATTGAAAGTTTTTTAGAGCTTTTAAAGGAAATAGATAAATTATATCATGTAAAAGGTGAAGCATCTACAGCATATAAGTTAGCTAGAAAAGAAGCTTTTTTACAAGTAGGAAATTTAAATGCAGCATATCAAAGATTAATTCAAGAACCAAAATCTAAACAAGAAAATAGTGCTATAGTTTATGAGTTAATGACTGTTTTTAATACTTATTTATCATCCCTTTCAGCATTAGGAATGTACATTAGAACCAATGAAACTGGTAAAGTTCCGGAACAATTTGAAATTTATGTAAAACATATTTTATCTAATTTAGAAATAGCAAATGGAATATTAAATAATGAAGAGGAATCTAATATAAGTTTAGATAATAAAGAATTAGCCATGGCAACTGGAAATTATGAAAACTATTTTCATAATTTATCTACACAAAGAGATAAAGAAATTGAAAAAGGATTACCTATTTCAAAAGAAATGAGAATGCAATTACATGAAACGCAATTAGTATTCGAACAAGTAAGATGGTTATATAGCTTATCGGAAAGTTTAGTGAAAAAAATAAGAAAAATTTAGGAAAAACCTTAAACACGGTTGCAAACCGAACAATTTGGCTCTCCAGTTAAATTACCGTTTTTATCTAGGTCGTATTTACAACATGCTTTAAAGTTGTTTTTCAAAATTTCTTTAGATCTTTTTATTCTGACTTTTACATTTTCTAAGCTTATATCTAGAGTATTTGCAACTTCTTTTTGTTTTAAACCTTTTATATAAACGAGCTCGATAACGTCTCTGTTAATTTTTGGTAAATCGGTTATAAAGCGATCAAAACAGCATACATCTTGATATATGTTTTGTGGAGTTTCTTTATTTGTATTTACTTCTTTTACGTAAACAGATTCTTTATTAAAATGGTTTATTATTTCATTTCTCGCTATCTGAAAAACCCAAGCTTTTACTTTTTCGTTGTTTTTAAGTTTCGTTAGATTTTTATGAATTTTTAAGAATGTATTCTGGAAAATATCCTTGGTATCGTTTTCGTTTTTTACTTTTTTAAGAATAAAAAAATAAAGCTCGTCATTGAAATTGTTCCATATGTTTTTAGTTTCCATATTCAAAAATAAAGAAAAGGTTAGTATTAATACTAACCTTTATAAAGGGTTTAACAACAATTACATTTATTGCATTCGCATGTATTACAAGAGCAATTTTTTTCTAAACAATTTGTGCAATTGCATTTTGTACAATCGCAATTAGTACATTTACAAGTAGTCATATCTTTTAAATTTTATTATTCATTAAGGAGACCTAGAAAAGGTAAAAAAGATACATTTTTTTTAAATAAATTTAAGAACTTGTAACATTATCGGCTAATTAAACACCAATATAAAAAATACAAGAATATGATTTTAACAACAACAGACACTATAGAAGATCACAATATAAAAAATTATTTAGGCATCGTAACAGGCGTAGATGTAAGTATGCCAAAAACAACGCTTACGTTTAATATGGAAAAATATTATGAATCTTACGAGAATAAAATAAATCTAGTTAAAGAAGAGGCATTTCAGAAATTAAAAGATAATGCTAGTAAACTTGGGGCAAATGCAGTTGTTGGTATTGGCATAGATGTAGAAACTTTACCAAGTTCGGGTATTATTGTGGTTTCTGTTACAGGTACCGCTGTTACTGTGGTTTAGTTTTTTATATTGCAAATGAATGATAATGTTTTGCTAAAGTTTAAAACTTCGGAACAATTATTGATAATTTTACGTCTAATAGAAACAGGAATCAAATAATATAAAATACAGATGAAAACAATAGTTAAAATTTTAGTGCTTTGTATCACTACAAGTTTATTTGCGAATAACGGTATAGACAAAGAAATCGGAGAATTTACAACCTTAAAAGTTTACGATTTAATAGAGGTAGAGCTTGTAAAAGATAATGTTAATAAGGTTGAGATTTCGGGTAAAAACTCTCAAGATGTTGTAATCGTTAATAAAAACGGATTATTAAAAATAAAAATGAGTTTAGATAAGATTTTCGATGGTAACAATATAAAAATAAAACTACATTATACAGCTGTGGATGTTATTGATGTTAACGAAGGAGCCAAAGTGATTTCTAATGATGTTTTAAAGCAATTTGAAATCGATTTAAGAGCTCAGGAAGGTGCATCTATAAATTTAGCTCTAGATGTTACTTTTGCTAACATTAAAGCTATTACAGGTGGTATTATTGAAACTACGGGAACGTCAACAAGTCAGAAAATTTCTTTATTTAGTGGTGGAATATACCAAGGTCAAGAACTTAAAACTACTAAAACTGAAGTAGCTATTAAAGCAGCTGGTGATGCTCATGTTACCGCTACCGATGAAATTGATGTTAATATTAGAGCTGGAGGCGATGTATTTATTTATGGTAAACCAAAAAATGTTACCGAAAATAAAGCTTTTGGTGGACGTGTTATATACGTAGATTAGGTTATTATAATAGTCTCATTTATTTCAATAAAAATTCTTTTAAAATTCATGTAGTTAAAAACTTTAGATTTGTAATATCTCTGATAAAAAGTGTCCTAGGTGTTTTAAAACTAAAAAACTAACTATATGAATTTTAATTTTTATCTATTCAGTATTGTTTTATTTCTAGGAACATTTCAAATACATGCTCAAGATGTAGAAGAAAGAAATTCACCTAAAAGAGAAACTTACATTAAAGGTAATGCTGCAACTATTTTATTAGCGGTTCCACACTTCGGAATTGAAACTACTGTTGGTGAAAAATTTAGTTACCAATTTGATATTATGGCTTCTTTTTGGAATTCTATCGACGGATTACCATATAAATTCGGCATAGCAACTTCAGAATTAAGATATCATTTTAAAGAGCGTTTTCATGGTTTTTATGCGGGAATACACTTAGCTGGTACAACGTTTAAAATAGCTAAAAATTTTAGAGATCGGGATTATGTATATCAACAAGGTTTGGGTTATATGCTTGGTTCTACTATTGGTTTTCAGAAAAAAATAAATGATAAGTGGATGCTCGATATTTTTCTTGGTGGTGGATGGCATCAAGGGTTCTATAAAGGCTATCACATAGACACTGGTGAGCGTCTTGAAGGTGCTACAAAGTATAATAAAAGTGGGGAGTGGTTACCTTATCGTGGTGGTCTTATGCTAGCTTATAAGTTAAACTAGTATTTTTTATTGCAAAAAGTATGTAAAAAAAACAATAAGTTAAACAGTTTATAGTTGAAAGAATAGTAATTAATATTATTACTTTTTTTATTTAAAAAATTAGATTTAAGTATAAAGCAAAAACAGTATTATTAACCAATTTTTATAAGGTTAAACATTATTTATTTTTTATGAAATATGCTAAACGTGCTATTACTTTTAAAGTTATAATTGGTTATATTATACTAGTTATTTTGGCTGTTACTTCTGGGTTTTTAATTTTTTACGAAATAAAAACATTTACAAGCTTACAAAAACAAGATATTTCAGATCGTAGTAAAATTATTAAAACAGGAAGTTTAATCGCCGATATTTATGAAAATGAAAGTTTAGCAAGAGCTGCAATTCAATTAAATTCTTCGGAAAAGTTTAAGGAATATGTTTTTGAAAATGATCAACTACTTTTAAAAATAGATTCGCTTAACTTGCTTATTAATAGTAGTTCTCAAAAAAATATTTTAGATAGTATTAGAGTATTTGTAGATAGAAAGTTTGAAAACATTACGTATTTGAAAAACTTAAAAAACGGTGATAACTCTAATGAATCTATAAATAAAGCAATTAGTAAACTTACCTCAATCGATTCTCATTTAGGAAAGGTTTCTATTAACGATCTTGTTAAGAACCCTGAAGCTTTAGATAAAAAAACACGTTTAAATTTTGAAGAATACGTAAAAATACTAAATAAATATAACCCTAGAGATTCAATAAATAAAGTGGATCAAGAAGAAATAGATTCATTATTATCTATTTCAAAAAACATGCTAAAAGATGCTCAGGTTAAATCTAATAATCAGCGTGCATTTTTACAGAAAAAAGAAGGAGAGCTTATAGAGAATGATTTAATTATTTTTAAAAAATTACAAGAATTATTAAGCGCTTTAGAACGTGATATTATTCGTTACACTAGTAATATCAATAAACAAAGAGAAGTAACGATTAACCGTAGTAAAAATATTATTTTATTTGCTGCAGGCATTAGTTTTGTAGTTATCATTATTTTTTCAATTATCATTTTAAATGAGTTTAGAAAAACCCAACGTTATCGAAAACAATTGGAAACCGCTAATGAAACTGCATCTTCTTTATTAAAAAGTAGAGAACAATTAATATCTATGGTTAGTCATGATTTACGAACACCTTTAAGCACAATTACAGGTTTTAGTGAATTACTTCAAAATTCAATACAAGATAAAAAGGATAAGAATTATATAGAACACATTTTTAGTGCTTCTAATTATATGGGGAAATTAGTGGATGATCTCTTAGAGTTTTCGAAACTTGAAAATGGAAATATAGCTATAGAGCCTGTACCGTTTAACTTAGAAAAACATATAGATGAAATTGTCCAAAACGTAAAAAATATTGTTAAATATAAACCTGTTGATTTTATTATAGAACACGATAAATCTATAAGTAAACTTATAATTACCGATCCATTTAGATTAAAGCAGATTTTGTTTAATTTAATTATTAATGCCTATAAATTCACTAATGCAGGTAGTATCACAATTTCTAGTTCTCTAAAAAATAACACTTTAGAAATTAAAGTTACTGATACAGGAGTTGGTATTAGTGAAGACCAAAAGGAACATATCTTTAAGGAATTTGCACAGGCAGATAATAACCAGGATATTAACCATACTGGTTTTGGATTAGGTTTAACAATCTCTAAAAAACTAGTTGAACTTTTAGAAGGAAAATTAACGTTAGAGAGCGAAATAAATAAAGGAAGTGTATTTGCTTTAAAGATACCTGTAAAGCTTTCGGATAAGGTTTTAAATACGTCTAGTAAGCCGTTAGAAGCCTTAAATTTTAATTTGAAAGCCATAGTAGTAGAAGATGATGTTTCTATGCGACAACTTATTCATGATGTGCTAAAACAATACGGTGTTGAGGTTTATATGTTTAATAATGCAAAAACGGCTTTAGATGAAATAAAACATATAGATTACCATTTTGTTTTAACCGATATTCAGTTGCCAAAAATGAATGGTATTCATTTTATGGAAGTTCTTAAAAATGATTCGTCTTATAAAAATCAACCTATAATTGCAATGACTGGAAGGGCAAATATGGCTACCAAAGATTATATAAATAGTGGTTTTTCCGAAGTATTAATAAAACCATTTAGTTCTAGTAAAATTGAAGGTATTTTACAATCTTTTTTTAGTAGTAAAGCATCTCATAAAACAATTAACTCTATTACGGATAGTGGCATACAAACAGAAGGATTTAGTCTCGATTCATTGAACGTTTTTTTTAATAATGATACTGCTGCAATAGAAGGTATATTAGATACTTTTTTAGAAGATACTAAAAGGAATTACCTACTATTAGAAGTTGCTAAAAACAGTAACGATATGGATACCATAAATGGTACAAGCCATAAAATGCTTACTATGTTTAAACAGTTAAATGTAGATACAGTTATTCCTTTTTTAGAAAAATTTGAATCAGGTAAAACTATTGAAAATAATGATTTTATAGATTTTAAAAATTATTTAGATAAGTTTATAAAGAATTTAGAAGCTTACCTTAGTTAAGGTTGTATTCCTTAATTTTATTATAGAGTGTTTTTCTTGTGATATTTAATAATTTTGCAGCGTTAGTTTTATTATTTCCAACTTCTTTTAAAGCTTTTATAATAAGCATTTTTTCATTTTCTTTAGTTGAAAATGTGTTGCTAATTGTATTCGATTCTTTGGGTTGTTTTAACTCAACGGGTAAAACATTTGTATCAATAATTTCAGTTTGCGTTAATAAAGTGGCTCTTTTAATCACATTAGATAATTCTCTTAAATTACCTGGCCATTGGTAATCTTGAAAAATATTTAAAACACTTTTTGAAAAACCTATTACCGATTTATTTAATTGCTTATTCGCTTTTTCTAAAAAGAAATCTGCATAAAGAATTAAGTCGTTGTTTCTATCTTTTAGATTGGGAATTTTAATAGAAAATTCATTTAAACGGTGGTATAAATCTTCACGAAAAGTACCTTTTTCAACAGCTTCAAGTAAATCTTCGTTTGTTGCTGTTATTAACCGGATATCAACATTAATTTCATTATTGCTTCCCACGGGCTTAACCTTTCTTTCTTGTAAAGCTCGCAGTAATTGTATTTGATTTTCATAGGTTAAATTGCCAACTTCATCTAAAAATAAAGTACCGCCATTGGCAGCTTCAAAATGGCCTATTTTATCGTCTGTTGCACCTGTAAAAGCTCCTTTTTTATGTCCAAAAAACTCACTAGATGCTATTTCTTTAGGTATAGCACCGCAATCTACAGGTATAAATGGTTTACCGTTTCGTAAACTTTCTAAGTGTATAGTTTTTGCTACAACTTCTTTACCTGTACCACTTTCGCCGGTAATTAACACAGATAAATCTGTTGGTGCTACTAATTGAATATATTCGTTTAGAGTGGTAGAAGCTGCACTAATACCTTTAACAAAATCTATATTAGTTTTGTCTTTTGGAGGTTTAGTTGTTTCAAAATTAGAATCAATGGTTTTCTTTTCTAAAGCGTTACTAATAACCTCTAAGACTTCCTCTGGATTAAAGGGTTTAGAAATATAATCGAAAGCACCTTGTTTCATCGCTTTTACTGCGGTCGAAACTTCAGCGTAGCCAGTCATTAAAACTACAGGAACCGTGTTTTTACTATCCTTTATTTGTTTTAGTAAATCTATACCATTTCCATCGGGAAGGCGTAAATCTGTAAAAATTAAATCGTAGTTCTGTTGTTTTAAAAGCGTAGACGCACTATTAATATTATAACTTACAGTAACTGCATAATTATGCCGTTCTAAAAAATGTTTTAGCATTTTAGAAAAGGAGACATCATCTTCAATTAATAAGATTTGCTTCATAAAAAGTGATTGATCAACAAATGTATTAAGTTTAGTTGATTGGTATATTTTTAAAACAGAAAAAAAGACGTTTTATTTCAAAACGTCTTTTTATAATAAATGTGATAGAATATATTATTCTTCAGTAACTTCAACATCGCTTGCTTTCAACCAATTACCATCTTTATCAATATATACTACATTGTCTGTACCATCGATAGTTATCTCAAGTTTATATTGTTGCTTAATGTTTACATAAGCTTTGTTAAGCGTAGCTGAAGTAAAGTCTTTTGCAATAGTTGCTGTAACTTCTGCTGGTAAGCTTTCTAAAGTAATTTCCTTAAATTCTTGTGTAATAGAAACACTTATCATTTCATTTTGAATAGGATTAATTGTTGATGCGAAAGTTGAAAATCCACCTGCTACGATTGCTACTGCTAAAATTAATTTTTTCATGATTTTGTTTTTTGATTATTATATACTTAATTATTTATAAAATATTATTCCTCGCTATTTTCAGTAGCTTCAACATCACTTGCTTTCAACCAGTTACCATCTTTATCAATATATGCTACGTTGTCTGTACCATCGATAGTCATTTCAAGTTTAAATTGCTCTTTCCCGTTTACATATGCTTTGTTAAGCGTAGCTGAAGCAAAATCTTTTGCTATAGCTGTTGTAACTTCTGCAGGTAAACTTTCTAAAGTAATTTCCTTAAATTCTTCTGTAATAGAAACGCTTATCATTTCATTTTGAATAGGATTGATTGATAATGCGAAAGTTGAAAATCCACTTGCTACGATTGCTACTGTTAAAATTAATTTTTTCATGATTTTTGTTTTTTGATTACTGTAAATTGTTTTACGATTACTTAAGAGAAATAAATATGCCGTAAATAGAATTAAATGTTTTTTTATTTTTAATTAACTGATTAATAGTATTTTATGGTTTCATGAAAAAATGAGTGATAATATTTTATGTGTAAAAAGTGTGTAAAATGGTAGGAGAGTGTGTAAATATTACACTGTTATTTGTTATTGAACGCTAAGTAAACTTTGATTATGGGTTTCTTTTGTTATTAACAAGAAAGTTTTAAAATATTTCATTACTTTGTATAAACTTCTATTAAGTTTATGTTTGACGATATTTTAAGAGCTATTCCCTTCGGAATTATTCTAGCTTTCACCATTGGTCCAGTATTTTTTGTGCTGTTGGAAACGAGTGCCACAAAAGGTTTTCGGAGCGCGTTAATTTTTGATAGTGGCGTAATGCTAGCCGATATTATTTTTATTTTGGTTGCATTTTTTAGTACCAATAAGCTTCTTGAGAAGATAAAGGACGATCCAAATTTTTTAGTATTTGGTGGTGTATTATTATTAGTCTACGGATTAATTTCATTCATAAAAACTTCAAAATCCTTTCGTGAAATTGTTAGAGAATATCATAAAGTTGAAGTTAAAAAAGGCTACGGAAAATTATTTTTAAAAGGCTTTTTGCTTAATTTTATAAATATTGGTGTGTTGCTTGGTTGGGTGGCTTTTATTGTTTTAGCAAACTCGTTAACCACATCTAAAAATGGAGTAGTTGTATTTTTGAGTACTATTTTAATTGTTTACTTTTTGACTGATTTAGCAAAAATTGTAGTCGCTAAAAAACTTAAAAACAAATTAACACCACGCCTTATATATAAAACAAAAAAGGTAATTGCTTTGGTTATTTTAGGTTTTGGTGTATTGCTTTTAGTGCAAGGATTTTTTCCGAAGGAAAAGGAGCTTTTAAAAGAAAAGTTAGAACAAATTAGTCCATTAGGAGAAAATAATTAATTAAAAGCATTTCCTTCATAATTCATCTATTTTTTACAGTTTAAACGGCTTGGTTGGAAATCAATATAGCGTAATTGTGCGTTTAAGTTAAATAAAATGAGATTTTGTCTTAGAAAATATAAGGCATAAAAAAAGCTTCCTAAATAAATAGAAAGCTTTTTTGTTGAGGTGTCGAGCGGATTCGAACCGCTGTAGCAGCTTTTGCAGAGCTGAGCCTAGCCACTCGGCCACGACACCTTAATGGAGGTGCAAATTTAAAAAAAAATTACAATTTCCAACACTTTAAATTACTTTTTATGCTTTTCGGTCATTTTTACGGTAACACGAGCAACATCTCCGCCAATTGGAGGGTTTAATTTACTTACCCAAACCGTTGCTTTTGTAACCATAGTATCTTCTTTAAAAATACGATCTAAAATACGCTTAGCTACCGTTTCTAAAAGATACGATGGAATTTCCATTTCCTCTTTTATAATACGGTTTAAAAACACATAATCTACAGTATCACTAAGTTTATCCGATTTTGCCGATTCTTGTAAATTCGCCTTTACTTTTAAATCTACACGGTAATCGCTACCAATTTTTGTTTCTTCTTTTAAACAGCCGTGGTATGCAAATACGCGAATGTTTTCTACTTTAATTATTCCCATTAGTTTGTAAATAAATCAAAAATGTTACTCAAGGCGCTGGTTTTGGCTTTGTAAAATTCGGGATATGTACAACGTTTACAAGTTACCGAAGTAAATTTTTTGTTTTGTACATCAAATATTTTAGACCATCGACCACCAGTGGCGCGCATTTCACTGGTTTCAAATTCTCTGTTTGCGCATTTTGGACAACTGTAATTATTATTTTTCATAGCATAGCTTTTAAAATATTAGTTACAATAAATCCAAATTTGTTACGCTTCTTAGCTAGAATTAGGTCAAAAATAACTTGAATTTACGTAATTTTGAAGCTTATTTATTTAAATATGTCGGAAGAAAGAAAATCACTCAACTTTTTAGAGCAAATTATAGAAGAAGATTTGGCAAACGGAATGCCAACAAACAGTCTTCGTTTTAGGTTTCCACCAGAACCAAACGGCTATTTACACATTGGCCATACCAAAGCTATCGGAATTAGTTTTGGTTTGGGTGAAAAGTATAATGCACCAGTAAACTTGCGTTTTGATGATACCAATCCAGCTAAAGAAGAGCAGGAATATGTAGATTCAATTAAGGAAGATGTTTCTTGGTTGGGGTACAAATGGGATAAGGAATTGTTTTCATCCGATTATTTTCAAGAATTATACGATTGGGCAGTACAATTTATAAAAGATGGCAAAGCATATATAGATTCGCAGTCTAGTGAAGCTATGGCCGAACAAAAAGGAACACCAACGCAACCAGGTGTAGATGGACCTTTTAGAAATAGAACTGTTGAAGAAAATCTCGATTTATTCGAACGTATGAAAGCGGGAGAATTTAACGAAGGTGAACATATTTTACGTGCTAAAATAGACATGCAACATGTAAATATGTTAATGCGTGACCCTATTATGTATCGTATTTTAAAGAAACATCATCACCGTACGGCAAACGATTGGTGTATTTATCCAATGTACGATTGGACGCATGGTGAAAGTGATTATCTAGAGCAGGTATCACACTCGTTATGTTCACTTGAATTTAAACCTCACAGAGAGCTTTACGATTGGTTTTTGGACCAAGTAGTTACAACTGATAAATTACGCCCAAAACAGCGCGAATTTGCCCGTTTAAACCTAAGTTACACCATTATGAGTAAACGTAAGTTGCTTAAATTGGTTGAGGATGGTGTGGTGAATGGTTGGGACGACCCACGTATGCCAACCATTTCTGGTTTGCGTCGTAGAGGTTATACACCAAATTCTATTAGAAAATTTGTGGAAGCGGTTGGTGTTGCCAAGCGAGAAAACATGATTGATGTATCACTTTTAGAATTTTGTATTCGCGAAGATTTAAACAAAACGGCACCACGTGTTATGGCGGTTTTAGACCCGATTAAAGTGGTTATTACAAACTATCCTGAAGATAAAGAGGAATGGTTTGAAGCTGAAAATAACCAAGAAGATGATGCCGCTGGTTTTAGAAAAGTGCCATTTTCTCGTGAAATTTATATTGAAAAAGAGGATTTTAAAGAAGAAGCAAGTAATAAGTTTTTCCGTTTGAAATTAGGCGGAGAAGTACGTTTAAAAAACGCTTATATTATAAAAGCAGAATCGGTTGTAAAAGATGCTAAAGGAAACATTACAGAAGTACATTGCACCTATTCTGATGATACCGAACGCCGTATAAAAGGAACATTACATTGGGTATCTATAAAGCATGCTGTAAAAGCTGAAGTTAGAGAATACGATCGTTTATTTTTAGATGAAGCTCCAGATAGCCATCAAGATAAAGACTTTATGGAATTTATAAATCCAGATTCTTTAAAATTAGTGGAAGCTTTTGTTGAGCCAAGTTTACAAGATGCTGAAATAGGGCAAAGGTTCCAATTTCAACGTTTAGGATATTTTAATGTAGATAACGATTCGTCTTCAGATAAATTAGTATTTAATAAAACGGTTGGTTTACGCGATTCTTGGGCAAAGGTGAAGCCGCAGGCAGAAGCGAATAAAAATGCAAATAATAATCAACAAAAACCACAACAACAGTCGCAAAGAAAAGCGATTGATGTGATTCAAAAATTAGGAAAAAAATACACGAATCTACCTGAAGAGAAACGACTAAAAGTTAGAACTGAAATTTTAGAACTAGCCAAAGATGTTACTTACCATGAGGTAGAACCGCTTTTTAACACCGCTGTTAAAAAAGTAGGAACACGTATTGCTGTGACCCTTATTTTAAAAGTTTTGTTGGAAAACGGACAAGCTAAAAATGATGATATTAATGCGTTTATTGAAAAGGCATTAGATGATAAAAATGAGTTATTAGTGAAAGAAGCTAAAACATTTAATTAAATCGTAGGTTACTAACAGCATTTGAGTAAAATAAAAATAATAATCCTCTTGTTTTTTGTTTGGTTTCAATATACCAACGGGCAAGAGGATTTTCCTGTTTTAACCGAAATTGTAACCGATAATGCGGCACTTTTCCGCGAAAGCGAAACTTTAGAACTTCGAGAAAAACTTAAGGCTTACGAAACTGAAACCACACATCAAATAGTAGTTTTAACAATTAATTCCTTAGAAAATAATACTGTTGAAAATTATGCTTTAAAGGTTTTTGAAAACAATGAACTAGGACAAAAAGAAGCTGATAATGGACTCTTAATTTTAATAGCTAAAAATGATAGAAAGTTTAGAATTGAAGTAGGTTATGGTCTAGAACCTATAATTACCGATGCTTTTGCGTCTCGAATTATTAGAGAAACCATGACGCCCGAATTTAAAAAGGGTGATTTTTTCAAGGGTGTAGATTTAGCAACATCGGAAATTATAAAACTTATAGACGACCCTAAATACCGTGAAGAATTTGCTAACTTAAATGAAGAAGGAAGTGAAATGCCGTTATGGGGAAAAATAATAATAGGGTTTATTTTACTTATATTTTTGGGTCTTTTTATAGGAGCGGGAGGGACTTTGTTTTATAAAGGATATAAGCAATTAATAAATTTATTTAGAGGTTTAATTACTGGGAAGGTTAGTATTGTTTCATTTCCATTTTTCCTTTTTTTCTCCATAATTACAGTTGCTTTTAGTTTGCCATTTATTATTATGCCTTTGATTTTTGGCGCCATTTTTATTAATATTGGAATGAATAATAATCAAATTGGTGATCCTTTTATGTTTATAGAAAATGCCTCATTTTTAAACATAGCTAACTTAATTATTTTCGTAGTTGTTTTGTTTATTGCTATTCCTTTAATTATAGTTTTTTTAACCCGTTCTAATAAAAATCATGAGCCTTTTAAATTATCAATACTAAAAAGTGATAAAAGTTTTATGAGCAAGAATTTTTCTTCTAGTGGTTCTAGCTCAAGTTATAGTAGTTCAGGTTCAGGTTATAGCAGTTCATCTTCAAGCAGTAGTTTTTCTGGTGGTGGAGGAAGTTCTGGTGGCGGTGGTTCTAGCGGAAGTTGGTAAGAGTAATTTATTGATAATAAATAAGTTATTATCTAAATTTAACTATCTTTAAAAACTAACTAAACTTAAAATATTATGGATTTTTTTAACCCAATAGCACTTTTAGTAGCTGCTATTTCTGCCTTGGTTGTTGGTTTTATTTGGTACAACCCAAAAGTTTTTGGAACCATTTGGATGAAAGAAGCTGGAATGAGTGTAGAAAATATGAAAGGGGGAAACATGGCTAAAATTTTTATTATGGCTTTTATTTTTGCCTTTTTATTAGCGATGACCATGATGCAAATGAGTATTCATCAAACCGGAGCGTTGAGTTTGGTTGGTGGAGATCCTTCAAAAGCTTTGCCTTCTTATGCTGCGTTTATGGCCGATTATGGTAATCATTTTAGAACTTTTAAACACGGTGCGTTACACGGTGTTTTAGCAGGCGTATTTGTGGCTTTACCAATATTAGGCACCAATGCATTATTCGAAAGAAAAAGTACTAAATACATTTTGGTGAACTCTGGATATTGGATTGTGACTTTAGGTATTATGGGAGGCATTATATGTGGTTGGAAATAAAATTTTTGTAAACTTTTAACATATTTATAGACTGAGAAGTGTAATTTTCGGTCTTTTTTATTTTCTATTGATACATTATAAAATTTATAATTCATTTAACAAACTTCCAGAAGGCTGGAACGCACTTGTAAAACACGATGTTTTCTTGCAAACGCCCTATTTACAAGCTTTGGAAGAAGCCTCGCCAAATAACCTAGAGTTATTTTACATTGGTGTTTTTAAAGAAGGTGTTTTGGTTGGTGCAGCCGTTACACAACGTGTACAGTTGTATTTGCAAGATATGTTTAGAAAAACGGAGCTGTCTTGTTTTAAAGCTTATGTTCGGGATTTAGTTTCTAAAATTTTAAAAGGTAATATTTTAGTTATAGGAAACTTAACACATACTGGGCAACATGGTTTGTTTTTTGGAAAGAAAGATCTATCTAATCGAGAATTTTTTGAAGTTATTGATAAGGCTTTAAATGAAATTAAAACGATTATAAAAACCAAACAAAATAAAACAATTAGAATGTTTGTGTTGAAAGATTATTTTGAAAACGATCCTATTCACAAAGAAAAAGAAAGCTTAAATGCTGCCAAATTACATCAGGTGCACATGCAGCCTAATATGATACTTTCTCTTAGAAAGGATTGGTTTACTATCGAAGATTATACGGCTTCATTACATAAAAAATACAGAGATAGATATAAACGTGCCAAGAAGAAATTTAACTCAATTAAAGCTATAGAATTATCTTTAGATGATGTTAAAAACAATTCTGAAGTATTACATAAATTGTATCTAAATGTTTCAGATAATGCTAAGTTTAATACATTCATTTTACCCGAAAATCATTTTTATAGTTTGAAATTTCAACTAAAAGATAATTTTAGAATTTTTGGATATTATTTGGATGATAAACTTGTTGGTTTTTACACGTTAATCTTGAATAATAAAGCTTTGGAAACCTATTTTTTAGGGTATGATAGTGAACACCAATATTCGCATCAGCTCTATTTAAACATGCTTTATGATATGCTAAAATTTGGTATAGAAAATAGTTTTAAAAGTATAGTTTATGCACGTACAGCCATGGAAATTAAAAGCTCGGTAGGTGCAGAGGCTAAACCTATGCTGGTGTATTTAAAACACACCAATGGTATCATGAATGCATTACTGAAACAGATTTTTAAATTGATGAATCCATCACAAGAGTGGGAAGAGCGCCATCCTTTTAAAAGTTAATAAACTTTCCTAAACATAAAAAATCCCCAAAGCTGAACTTTGAGGATTTAATTTCAATTTAAGGAAATTTGATATTCTATTCTTCCTTTTCCTTTTTATTATTATTAGAGTTTTTCATGGCCTCTCCAATTTGGTTACTTGCTGTAAAACTAGCAACCATATCGTTTAGCATATTGCTACCAGCTTGTGGAGAATTTGGTAATAGAATTAAGTTACTATTAGTTTCACTACCAATGGCTTGTAATGTATCATAATGTTGGGTTACAACAATAAGCGCAGATGCTTCTTGGCTGTTAATACCAACACGGTTTAATACATCTACAGATTCTTCTAAACCACGTGCAATTTCACGACGTTGATCGGCAATACCTTGCCCTTGTAAACGTTTACTTTCAGCTTCAGCTTTTGCTTTTTCAACAATTAAAATACGAGCCGCATCACCTTCATATTGTGCCGCAGTTTTTTCTCTGTCGGCCGCGTTAATACGGTTCATAGCTGCTTTTACTTGTGCATCTGGATCAATATCGGTTACTAATGTTTTTATAATATCGTAACCATAATTTTGCATGGCTTCATTCAATTCTGTTTTTACAGCAATGGCAACATCGTCTTTGCGTAAAAATACATCGTCTAAAATCATTTTTGGAACTTCGGCACGTACCACATCAAATACATAACTTGTAATTTGATCGTGGGGATAATCTAGTTTATAGTAAGCATCTTCCACTTTTTCTCTAATAACTTTATATTGCACAGAAACTTTAAGACGAACAAATACATCGTCTTTCGTCTTCGTTTCGACTATAACATCCAATTGTTGGATTTTTAGGCTTAAACGGCCTGAAACGCGATCTACTAACGGAATTTTCATTTGTAAACCAGACTGACGAATACTATGGAAGCGCCCGAAGCGTTCTATAATTGCAGCGGTTTGTTGTTTTACCGTAAAGAATGATGAAATTAAAATAAATAGCCCAAATACAATTAGGGGAATTAAAAGGAAATCCATAGGTTTTATATTAAATGATTAGAAAATTTAAGATACAAAAATTATATTATATTTGGTCGTTTATAAGCTCAACTCGTATGAAATTTAATCGACTTTTACTATTAGTAGCCATTACACTATGTTTTGTTACAAAAAACTTTGCACAACATGGTAATGTGCGAATTACTAACAATATAAATATAGGTGGTGGTATTACCCAATTTGATATGACTACAGATAATTTTAACACAAAAAGTGCACAAGGTTTTTTAGGAGGAATGAGTGCAATAGTTGATATACCACACAGATGGTATAATATGAGTTTTGGTATGCAGCTCTCTGAAAATCATATTGAAATACTAGGACGACCAAGTTTAATTAGTTTCGATGAAACTTATATTGATTATAAAATGTTTGCGGCTCAATTGTCTTTATTGATGCATATAAAAGTGATTCCAAAATATTTTACAATAGATGTTGGACCCATGTTACAATACAATGGTAAATTGGAGTTAAATGATAGAAACCAAGATGGATATTACATTGCTAACTACACTAATTTATCGGCAGCAGATATTCTTAATATTTCTCAATTCAATTTTAATGGTGCAGTAGGTGCTTCTGTTGGTATTAAAAACTTTAAGTTAAAAGCGCAATATATTTATGGTTTTACCAATATTTTAAAGAAATTAGACAATGCTAGTTTAGATACGCTAGGTGGTAATACTCGTTTTGAAGGAAACCAAAATATGTTGGTTTTTGGAGCCGTAGTAGAATTTTAAGATTTTAAAAGAAGACATGAAAAGAAGAACATTTATTGAAACAACTATAAAAGGATCAATCGCTTTATCATCGGTAAGTTTATTATCCTGTATGTCGGGAAACCAAACACCCGAAGCATTTATAGATCGTGTTTTACCTGCACCGATAGGGGGTGGTTTTCGTGATGATAATTACTGGATTTGGGGATCTTCGGTTATAAAAGGCGAGGATGGTAAATACCATATGTTTGCTTCTAGATGGTCTAAAGATGTTGGTTTTGGTAATTGGGTTACAAATTCTGAAGTTGTTCGTGCAGTTGCCGATACTCCAGTTGGACCTTACGAATTTCAAGAAGTTGTGCTTCCTGTTCGAGGAAAGGAGTTTTTCGATGGTATGTGTACGCATAATCCAAGAATTGTAAAATATAAAGACAAGTATTTATTATATCATTTTGGAACAACTTACGATTTTGATCAACCAACAAAAGATAATCCGAAACCAGATGGTTATGATTGGAATAAAGCATGGTTAAACAAGCGTGTAGGTTTGGCTATTAGTGATTCTATTTTTGGTCCTTGGGAACGTGTTGATAAACCAGTTATAGAGCCTAGACCAGGATATTGGGATGCTACTATTACATCCAACCCTTCGCCAGCAGTAGATCCAAAAACAGGTAAAATTTTATTGATGTATAAATCTTCTGTAACTCCAAAACCACCGTTATTATTGGGGGTTGCTATGGCAGATAGCCCAAGAGGTGAGTATAAACGTTTAAGTGAAGAGCCCGTATTTAGGTTTGAAACGCCAGGAAATAGCCATGTAGATGTTGAAGATCCATACATTTGGTGGGCAGGTGATAGATATGAAGGAGTGATGAAAGATCGTTCTGGTGAAATTTGCGGAGAAGAAGGTGGAGGCATCCACATTTGGTCTAAAGATGGTGTAGAATGGAACTTATTCGAAAACGTTAAGGCATACAGCCGTGATGTTTTATGGAATGATGGAACAACATCTCACCAAAATCATTTTGAACGTCCTTTTGTTTTAGTTGAAGATGGAAAACCTACACACTTATTTGCTGCAGTTGGTAATGGGCCAGAAGCTTGGAAATTTGAGAATACTTGGAATATGGTGATTCCGTTGAAGCATTAGGGAAGTTTGTTTTTGAGGTTTTTGGAGCTGATTTGGTGTTTACTAGATTGTGTTTTAATGCAGTTTAGGTTGTGTGGTATGCTGTTTTTTACCTACAAAACGTATTACCTTGGCAGTTCCAATATGAAATTTACCTTCATTTAATTCGGTTTCAACATCCTCTAGTTCGATTATGTCAAAATCTGGAAAATCCCTTTTAATAGTATCTTTTGAAAACAACATTTCTAGTTTATCTGGACCACCAACTTGAGGGTTTTGTTTTCTTAGTTCTAAATGTCCAGTACTAAAACCTTCAAGAATTATGTAGCCATTAGGTTTTACTAGCTCTGCAATTTTCTTATGATAATTTGATAGGATGGAAGGCGGTAAGTGAGCGTAAATAAAAATAGCACTGTCAAATTGTTCATTAATGAGATCTAAATCAAACAAATTACCAATCTCATAGTTGATTTTTACATTTTCTTTTTCCGCTAATTTTAGGGCTTTCTTTTTGCCTTCGTTACTTATATCAAATGCTGTTACATTTAAGCCTTTTTTAGCCGCATATACAGCATTTCGTCCTTCTCCTTCTGCGGGTAAAAGGATTTTACCTGTTAGTTTGTATTTATCAATTGCATACTTAAAAAAATCATTTGGCAATATTCCATAAGCGTAATCTTCATTTGAATATCTATTATCCCACATTTCTTTCATTTTATGTAATTATTTAAACGTATACATAATACATATTTTCAATACTAAACGAAGATAATAGATTTTTTTATGTTGGCACAACAGCACAATAAAATCATTTTAGACGTTTTTTCATTTTAGTTGAGGATGGAAAACCGACGCATTTATTTGCAGCAGTTCGAAGTAGAGCAGAAGCACGGAAATTTGAAAACATGGAATATGGTGATTCCTTTGAAGCATTAAGTTTTTATTTTGTAATTCCGTGCTATGCGGTTCAAAAAAAACGCTCTTTTTCGCTTCAATCAAAAAAATTAAACAGTCTTTAAATGTACTCCAATTTTATAAAATTTTTCATAAAATGCTGATTAATCGAGATTACATAATAATTTTATCGATGTTTTTATGTTAAAACAAGCTGACTTATCAATTAACAGGATTTTGGCTTCTTTTTTTGCGCGAAAAAAGTGATAATTTATATATTTTAGACTATAATTTATAGTTGTTAATACATATTGTTTTGTAATATTATAAAACAAATTTAATAATTTAAAACTTATAGTATTATGAAGAATTTTATTTCAATTTTGACATTATCTCTTTTTGTAAGTATTAATGCTTTTGCTCAGTTTAGTATCCTAATACCTGAGACATTTACAGACTCTGGAACTAATACAATTGGCACATTTACTTATAACGTTACAGATGATAACTTTTTTGAGGACTCCGCAATAATGAAATCGATTGAAATAGATGTACCAGGAGCAACAAGCATTGAAATAACAGTAAGTATAGAAGTAGAGTTAACAAACAATACTTCAATATCTGATTGTGGAGACACAGCAGAGGTATTGACTTACTTATTAAATGAAAATGGTGAGGATGTATCTGCAGGGAATTATTCAAGTGGTTCTTGTGGTGACCCTTTTGATAATTATTATTATACTGATACGGTTATTAATCAAACAATTACTGTAAACAATGGTTCTATTTCAGTAATAGGTTTAGAACTGTCAGAATGGCTAGGTGCATCTACAGAGGCAACATTTACTATTTCCTACACGAGTAATTATTAATTTAACTTCAAAAATATTAACAAGAAATTAATTGTAATTACATAGTTTACAACGAAAAACCAAGTGAAAACAATGAGGCTTTTCGTTTTTTATAAATCATACATAAGGAAAAAAATCATTCCGTTCTTCAACGGATCAGGCTATTTTCTTTATAGTAATTACAAACATTAACTGGTATTAAACAATAAATAAAACCAGCGGAAACCTGTGCGAAGTGCAGCCAAAGTATATTGGTGAGGCTTACCCTGCGGTAGTTGGTTTTAAGAAATTTTTTGTATGAAAACACATGGAATAAGTTACTTGCTTTGAAGCATTTGTTTTTTTAACATTTAACACAAAAAACAAGTGTGTCAATTTTTTAGTTTATGTAGTATTATAGCGTGTCTAGATTATGTATAAGTTCAACTACAAAACACACTTCAACGAAAAGAAAGTAAATACAATACAAAAAAATGTATCTTTAATGTTCACATAAATTTATATGTCTAAATTGTTTGCAAACAAGTATTGCGGTGCACTTTTTATCATAGCCTTTTTTTTCATTTTAAAAAGCTATGGTCAAGCCACCATACCTTTTGTTACCACTTGGAAAACAGATAATTTAGGAGCCTCAGGCTACAATCAAATAGACATACGCACGTATCCAGGCTATACCTATAATTACACGGTAGATTGGGGCGATGGTACAACGCCTACGGTAGAAACTGGAAACGCCATTCACACCTATGTCAGCACAGGCACTTATACCATTAGCATTACTGGTGCCTTTCCAGGCATTTATTTTGGAGGTACTATTGAGCATGACGAACAAAAGTTGTTGACGATTGAGCAATGGGGGAATAACCAGTGGCTTAGTATGGCATATGCCTTTGAAGGCTGTTCCAATTTACAAGGTAATTTTACAGATAAACCAGATTTATCGCAGGTAACCGATATGAGCTACATGTTTGCAGGCGCCTCGGCCTTTAATTATGATATAGGAGATTGGGGCGTTAGTAATGTAACCGATATGAGTTATATGTTTGCAGTAGAAGAAGAATCTGTTTCTTATTTTAATCAAGATATAGGGGATTGGGATGTAAGTAGTGTTACCAATATGAGTTATATGTTTGCAGGAGGAGAAGATACTGTTTCCTATTTTAATCAAGACATAGGGGATTGGGATGTAAGTAGTGTTACCAATATGAGCAATATGTTTGGAGGACTGGATGGCATAGGTTCTTATGGGCAGGAAGCGTCCGTTTCCCATTTTAATCAAGATATAGGGGGTTGGGATTTTAGTAGTGTAACCAACATGAGTGGTATGTTTATAGAGGCAGAATATTTTAACCAGAATATAGATGCTTGGGATGTCAGTAATGTAACCGATATGTCTTATCTATTTTTTGGAGCTTCCGTATTTAACCAAGATATAAGTGCTTGGGATGTTAGCAACGTAACAAATATGAATGGGCTGTTTTTTGAAGCAAAATTGTTTAACCAAGATATAAGCGCTTGGGATGTTAGCAATGTAACCGATATGTCTTATCTACTTTCTGGAACTCTCGTCTTTAACCAAGATATAAGTGTTTGGAATGTTAGTAATGTAGAAGATATGAGAGGGATGTTTCAACATACAGAATTGTTTAATCAAGATATAGGTATTTGGGATGTTGGGAACGTAACAGATATGTCGTCTATTTTTTTTGGAGCTCTTGTATTTAATCAAGATATAGGCAATTGGGATGTTAGTCATGTAACTGATATGGTTACTATGTTTACTTATGCAGAAACCTTTAACCAAGATATTGGCGGTTGGGATGTAAGTCATGTAAATAATATGACTAGTATGTTTAGTTTTGCAGAATCCTTCAACCAAGATATTGGCGGTTGGGATGTAAGTCGTGTTACTGATATGAGCGGGATGTTTTCTAATACTAAATCATTTCAACAAGATATTGGCGGTTGGGATGTTAGTAGTGTTACTTATATGAGCGAGATGTTTGCTGCTACAGAATCCTTCAATCAAGATATTGGAGATTGGGATGTTAGTAGTGTAACTCATATGAGAAATATGTTTAATGGAGCAAAATTGTTTAATCAAGATATTGGCGGTTGGGATGTAAGTCGTGTTACTGATATGTGGAGGATGTTTGACGGTAATGTTTATTTTATTAATGGTATGTATGTTAATGGTGTTAATCCTTTTAATCAAGATATAAGCAATTGGGATGTTAGTAGTGTAACAGATATGGGGTTTATGTTTAGAAATGCCACTTCGTTTAACCAAGATATTGGAGGTTGGAACGTAAGCAATGTTACCAATATGGAGAGCATGTTCGATAATGTAAAGTTATCCATAGACAACTATGATGCTTTACTCATAGGTTGGGGTGCGCAAACCTTACAGCCCAATGTGGTGTTTAGTGGTGGCAATAGCCAATATTGCGCTGGAGAAGCTGCAAGAAACGACATGATAACTAAAGACCATTGGACCATTACCGATGGTAATAGCATAGCAACCCCTTTTATTTATCCTAAAGTAGATCGTAAAAAGTCTTTCACGTTTACATTACCAACAATTACAGGAGGCAACCTTTCGGGTAACCAAAGGTTTTATACAGGTCCCAATGGTACCGGAACAGCTTATGAAGCAGGCGATATTATAAGTTTTAGTGATTTTCCGTCGTATCCAGTTACTATATACATGTACGATAGCTATGAATTTGGTTGTGTCTCTGAAGAAAGTTTTGAGCTTACTATCACCTCCATTCCAATTTGTACAGCATTGGTATTCCCGCTGGCAGGCTCCACCGATGTGTCTGTTGACACAGATTTATCATGGCAACCCGTTGACACAGCAATAGGATATAAAGTATCGGTTGGAACTAGTTCTGGAGGCGTTGATATTTTAAATATATTTGATGTTGGAAATGCTACTACCTACAATTTACCCGAAAACTTACTTGGAGAGACCATGGTTTACGTTAGTATAACACCTTATAATGACGATGGCGATGCTGCTGCTTGCACTGAGGAAAGTTTTACCACTGGCGTGCCTATTTTGATTCCAGAGTGTACGGGTTTAATTGAGCCATTACCTGGTGCAAAGCAGGTTCCTATTTATACTAATTTATCGTGGACTCCGGTTGAAAACGCGACAGGTTATATGTTAACTTTGGAAACATTTACTGAGGATGTCGATGTTTTGAACAAGTTGGATGTTGGAAACATTACGAATTACGACATACCAGTAGATTTACCCAAAGGGACAACTATGTATGTAATTATAGAACCTTATAATTCATCTGGAGAAGCAGTTGGATGTTTGGAGGAGACTTTTACTACAAGTAAAGAGATCTCAGGTTTACCGCCACGTTTTTTTACACCAAATAATGATGGTATTAATGATTATTGGGTGGTTCCTAACGCTTTAAATGACGTATTGAGTGTTTATATTTATGACCGATACGGAAAGCTTTTAAAACAAATAACGAATATAAACGAAGGTTGGGACGGTACATTTGAAGGTGAACTTTTGTCAAACAATGACTATTGGTATGTAATAACCTATCATAATGGAAATACCCAAAAAGGTAATTTTAGTTTAGTTAGGTAAAACGAAACTTTTTTCTAAAGTTTTGCTTTTATTATCTGGTGAATTAACAGAATATATGGGGATATTTAAAAATGACTTAAATAAAAAGACTTCTAAAAAATATTTAAACTTTTTAGAAGTCTTTACGTTTTAATAAATGTGTTGTTATAGTATCGCTATAATTTTTTCAATACGCTTAACCGTTTCATCTTTTCCAATCATGTAAATAATATCGAAAACATCAGGACCTTGTAAAGCACCAACAAGAGCTAAACGAAGTGGCATCATAACTTTTCCAAAGCTAATTTCATTGCTTGTAATCCAACCTTTTATTTCGGTTTGAAGTGTTTCTACCGTGAAGTCCATATTCGCGTTTAAAAGGCTTATTACTTCATTCATTAAGTCCGCTGTACCTTCTTTTAAAGCTTTTTTAGAGGCTTTAGCGTCATATTCTGTTGGTGTAACAAAAAAGAAGCTTGTTAAGTCCCAAAAATCACTAACAAAAGTAGCGCGTTCTTTAATTAAATTAACAGCCATGGCGATATAGCTTGTATCAATATCGGCTAATTCTGGTCTTGAATTTTTAAAGATATCTGCTAACTCGTCGTTATTTTGTTCTTGCATATAATGGTGGTTAAACCATTTTATTTTGTCTGGATCAAACCTTGCACCAGATTTGTTTACCTTTTTTAAGTCGAAGGCAGCAATTAATTCCTCCATGTTAAAAATTTCTTGCTCCGTTCCCGGATTCCAACCTAAAAAGGCTAAGAAATTTACCATAGCGTCGGCAAAATAACCGTCTTCTTTATAACCTCTAGATACTTCGTTTGTTTTTGGATCTTCCCATAATAAAGGAAAAACAGGGAATCCTAATTTATCACCATCACGCTTGCTTAATTTTCCTTTACCTGTTGGTTTTAGTATAAGTGGCAAGTGTGCAAATTCTGGTGCATTCCATCCAAAAGCTTGGTATAATTGGTAGTGTAATGCCAAACTTGGTAACCATTCTTCACCACGAATAACATGTGATATTTCCATTAAATGGTCGTCCACAATATTTGCTAAATGGTAGGTAGGCATACCGTCACTTTTAAACAAAACTTTATCGTCTAAAACGTTAGTATCAATTTTAATATCACCACGAATAAGATCTTTGAGATGAAGTGTTTCATCCTGCGGGCTTTTAAAACGGATTACGTAATCTTCGCCAGCATCTAATTTAGCCTGAGTTTCTTCTGCGGTAAGCGATAAAGAATTACTTAATTTTAAGCGGTTGTGCCAATTGTAAATAAATGTTTTTTTATTGGCTTCATGATCTTTTCTATGAAAATCTAATTCATCTGAAGTATCAAAAGCATAATAAGCATTTCCTGAAGCAATTAATTCTTCAGCGTAAGCTTTATAAAGCGGTTTACGTTCACTTTGGCGGTATGGACCAAATTTTTCGTTGGTGTTCGGGCCTTCATCAAAAGGCATATTACACCAATTTAAGGCGTCAATAATGTATTTTTGGGCACCTTCAACATAACGGTTTTGGTCGGTATCTTCTATTCTTAAAATAAAAGTTCCGTTGTGTTTTTTTGCGAATAAATAATTGAATAGAGCAGTACGAACACCACCAATATGTAGTGGTCCTGTTGGGCTTGGTGCAAAACGCACGCGAACATTTTTGGTCATTTTGAAATTTATAATAAGGCTTAAATTTTTACATTTAAGTGTTAATTGAAATGGTTTTGTAGTCTAAAAACTAAGTTTTGTTACTAGAATTGCGACAAAGATACAATTAACAACTAATTATAAACCTTGTAAAAAATAAAATTGTAGTTTAGTGGGTTAATACTTTTGTCCCGAATAGTTTTTAGAAAAGCATGAATAATTTTGAAAATATACAGAGTAAATTAGAAGCATTTATTAAGCGGTTTTATACCAATGAATTGCTTAAAGGCATTATTTTGTTTTTTGCCATTGGTTTGCTGTATTTTTTATTTACACTTTTTATTGAGTATGTGCTATGGTTAAATACCACGGCGCGAAGTATTTTGTTTTGGTTATTTATTGCTGTGGAATTAGCATTACTAGTTAAGTTTGTAATTTTTCCGTTGGCTAAATTATTCAAACTTCAAAAAGGAATAAATTATAAGGAAGCTTCAAAATTAATTGGAGAGCATTTTCCTGAAGTGAACGATAAATTACTTAATGTACTTCAGCTTAATGAAAGCGATTCTAAATCAGAATTATTGTTGGCAAGCATTGATCAAAAATCTTTAGAGTTAAATCCTATTCCGTTTAAGCTTGCTATAAATTTTAAAAAGAATTTAGGTTATTTAAAATATGCAGCCATTCCGGTTTTAATTTTATTACTTACTTTTTTTACAGGAAATTTTAATTGGTTTAGCGATAGTTATACGCGTGTTGTGAATTATAAAACGGCTTATGAGCCACCTGCTCCATTTCAGTTTTTTGTGGTTAACGAAAGTTTGAATGCGATAGAGAATAAAGATTTTAAACTTATTGTGAAAACTACGGGAGATGTTATTCCAGAGAGCGCACAAATAACTTATAATGATGAAACTTACTTTTTACAACAGAAAGCAATAGGTGAGTTCGAGTACGTTTTTTCTCAACCTAAAACGTCAATTAATTTTCAGTTATCGGCAAATAAAGTGAATTCAAAACCATATACTATTAATGTGGTTGAGGTGCCTTCACTTTTAGATTTTGAAATGGTTTTAAATTACCCTAATTATATCAGAAAGAAAAAACAAACTTTAAAAAGTACGGGTAATGCAACTGTGCCAGAAGGAACAGAAATTAGTTGGAAGCTAAAAACAAAATCGACTACTTCTGTGAGTTTATTTTCTAGAGACACTATAAATTTCAAAAAAGTTGATACTGGTATATTTGGCGTAAACCGAAAAATATTTAAAAATTTTGAATATACGCTAAGTACGAGCAACGCAGATTTAAAAAATTATGAAAACCTCGCCTTTAATATAAATGTGGTTAAAGATGAATTTCCAGAATTAAAACTAAAAGTAGAAACAGATTCTGTGGATTTGCAAAGTTTATATTTTTATGGACAGGTTAGCGACGATTATGGTTTTAGTAAATTACAGTTAGTTTATTACCCTTCGGAAGATGAAAAAAATAAGCAAGTTGAAAATATTCCGATCGGTAATTCAAATATTGGAGAATTTATAAGTGCTTTTCCTAATAATTTAAAGGTTAAAGAAGGGGTTTCTTATAGTTTTTATTTTCAAGTATTTGATAATGACATTGTTAATAGCTATAAAAACACTAAAAGCAAGATTTTTTCATATAGAAAACGGACTAAAGACGAGGAAAAGCAAAAACAACTGCAAGAACAGAAGGAAAATATTCAGGATTTAAATAAATCTCTAGAAAATTTTGAAAAACAGGATAAGCAATTAAAGGATGTAACCAAAACTCAAAAAGAAAAAGAGAACTTAAATTTTAATGATAAGAAGAAGTTAGAATCATTTTTTAAACGCCAGAAGGAGCAGGACGAAATGATGAAAAATTTCAATAAAAAGCTAAAAGATAATCTTGATGAATTTGAAAAGGAGAATACCAAGGAAGATGAGTTTAAGGAAGATTTAAAAAAGCGACTAGAGGATAATGAAGAGAAATTAAAAGAAGATGAAAAGTTACTAGAGCAAATAAAACATCTTCAACAAAAAATTAGAAAAGATGAGTTGGTACAAAAGTTAGATGAACTTGCTAAGCAAAATAAAAACAAAAAGAAAAGTTTAGAACAGCTGTTGGAATTAACGAAACGTTTTTATGTTGAAAAGAAACTGGAAAAACTTAAAGAGGATTTAATGAAGCTTGCTATAGATCAAGAAGAATTATCTAACAAACCTGAACAAGAAAATACAAAAGAAAAGCAAGAAGAATTAAATAAAGAGTTTGACGATTTTAAGAAACAGATTGGCGATCTAGAAGAGGAAAGCAAATCCCTTAAAAAGCCAATGGAAATTCCGCGTGACAAGCTGGATGAAAAAGAAGTACAGGACGAACAAAAAAAAGCGTCTGATGCTTTAGATAAAAAGGAACAGGATCAAGCAGGAGAAAAACCAGAAGGAGAGCCAAAAGATTCTAAAAACGAAAATTCTAAAAAAGCAAAGGATAGCCAAAAGAAAGCTGCCAAGAAAATGATGGAAATGAGTGAGCAAATGGGAGCGGCTATGAGTTCTATGCAAGGTGATAAGATGCAAGAAGATGTAGAGATGCTTCGTCAGGTTTTAGATAACTTAGTGTTGTTTTCTTTCGATCAAGAAGCACTTATGAATAGTTTTAAATCTATAGAAGTAAACCATAACAAGTTTGCTTCATTTTTAAAGAAACAAAAAGATTTAAAGGAAAACTTTGAGCATGTAGATGATAGCTTATTTGCTTTATCGTTGCGTCAACCAAAAATATCCGAAACTGTAAATAAAGAAATTACGGAGGCGTATTACCACATGGATAAAGCAATGGAATTGTTAGCCGAAAATAGATTATATCAAGGTGTGTCTAGTCAGCAATTTGTTGTTACAGCCGCTAATAATTTAGCTAACATTTTAAGTGGTATTCTCGATAATATGCAAGAAAGTATGAGTATGTCTATGGGGCAAGGGAAAGATGGTGATATGCAATTACCAGATATGATTATGAGCCAGGAGCAACTTAATAAAATGATGCAGGAAGGAATGAAAAAGGGTGAAAATGGAAAACCTAAAGATGGCGATGGTAAGAAAGAGGGTGAAGGTGAAAAAGATGGTAAAGAAGGAGAGAGTGGTTCTGATGGAGATGGTAATGGAAAAGGTGAAAACGGAAAACAGTCTGGAGAGGATGGCGAAGGTTTAAATGAAGACTTAAATGGTGAGCTTTTTAAAATTTACCAACAACAACAAGAATTACGTCAAGCCTTAGAAGAGCAATTAAGCAAAGAAGGTAAATTTGGAAAAGGTGGAAATGGAGATAAGCTTGTAAGGCAAATGGAAGATATAGAACTAGACCTTCTGAATAAGGGTTTTGATAATAGCACGCTTCGGAAAATGATGCAATTAAAACATCAGTTATTAAAATTAGATAAAGCGAGTTTTCAGCAAGGTGAAGACAGTAAGCGTCAATCTGAAAGTAGTAGTAATGATTTTAATAATAGTTCTAACAACCAAATACCTACAGCTAAACAATATTTTAATACAACTGAAATATTGAACAGACAAAGCTTACCTTTGCAGCAAATTTACAAACAGAAAGTTCAAGAATATTTTAAGCAAAGCAATGATTAATTTTAATTACGAAACAGTTTTTATATTAGAGGAAGAGGAAGTGATTTCTAAATGGATTATGGAAGCAATCTCTAACGAAGGTTTTAAGTTGGAAGAAATAAACTATGTGTTTTGTGATGATGAGTATCTTCATAAATTGAATGTGGAATTTCTTAATCATGATACTTTAACAGATGTAATAAGTTTTGATTATTGTGTTGGCAAAATTATACAAGGGGATATTTTTATTTCCATTGAGAGAGTTATTGATAACGCAAAGGATTTTGAAGTCAATTTTCTTTCAGAATTAAAACGAGTTATTGTTCATGGTGTTTTACATTACTGTGGGTATAAAGACAAGACGGAATCGGACGCTAGTTTGATGCGTGAAAAAGAAGAGTACTATTTAAATTTGATTAAGTAGTAATTACGATTTCTAAATAAAATTTCAACAAAAAAAATATTTATGTTCCACGTGGAACACTATAGGTTTTAAAAAAAAGAAAAAGCATGTTTAATGATGTTTATGATGTTATAGTTGTTGGGGCTGGGCACGCAGGAAGCGAAGCCGCGGCCGCGGCTGCTAATATGGGTAGTAAAACACTGTTGGTTACCATGAATCTACAAAACATCGCTCAGATGTCTTGTAACCCTGCTATGGGAGGGATAGCTAAAGGACAAATTGTTCGGGAGATAGATGCGCTTGGAGGATACAGTGGAATTGTTTCTGATACGTCGGCTATTCAATTTAAAATGTTGAACAAATCTAAAGGGCCTGCTATGTGGAGTCCAAGAGTTCAGAGTGATAGAATGCGTTTTGCTGAAGATTGGAGAATGATGTTAGAAGGAACTCCAAATTTAGATTTTTATCAGGATATGGTTTCTGGATTAATAGTGGAAAACCATAAAGTAGTTGGTGTTAAAACATCGCTTGGAATTGAAATAAAAGCGAAGTCTGTCGTGCTTACAAATGGCACCTTTTTAAATGGGCTTATCCATATAGGTGATAAAAATTTTGGTGGTGGTAGAGCAGGAGAAAGAGCAGCAACTGGAATTACAGAACAACTTGTAGAATTAGGTTTTGAATCTGGTAGAATGAAAACAGGTACACCTCCAAGAGTTGATGGTCGTAGTTTAGATTATTCTAAAATGGCAGAACAACCTGGTGATAAAAACCCTGAAAAATTCTCTTATTTAGATATTACAAAACCATTGGAAAAACAACGTTCTTGTTACATGACTTATACAAGTCTTGAAGTGCATGATTTGCTTCGGGAAGGGTTTGATAGGTCACCAATGTTTAATGGTAGAATTAAAAGTTTAGGACCGCGTTATTGCCCATCTATTGAAGATAAAATTAATCGTTTTGCAGATAAGGATCGTCATCAATTATTCATCGAGCCGGAGGGTTGGAATACTTGTGAGGTTTATGTAAATGGTTTTTCTACATCCTTGCCAGAGGATGTTCAATTTAAAGCTTTGCGGTCTGTAGTTGGTTTTGAAAACGTGAAATTTTTTAGACCGGGTTACGCTATAGAATACGATTATTTCCCGCCAACACAATTGAAGCATACCTTAGAAACTAAGTTAGTTGAAGGTTTGTATTTCGCTGGCCAGATTAATGGAACTACGGGTTATGAAGAAGCTGCTTCTCAAGGATTAATGGCCGGTATAAATGCAGCTTTAAAAACCCAAGAACGTGATGCTTTTACATTAAAAAGAGATGAAGCATATATAGGTGTTTTAGTTGATGATTTAATTACAAAAGGTACAGAAGAGCCATATAGAATGTTTACTTCTCGTGCTGAATATAGAACGTTATTACGCCAAGATAATGCAGATATTAGGTTAACGCCAAAAGGTTTTGATTTAGGTTTAGCTTCTGAAAAACGGTTAAAACGCATGGAGGAAAAGCATGAAGCTGCGGAGAAATTTGTAAGCTTTTTTGAGACACAAAGTGTAAAGCCAGAAGAGATAAACCCAATATTAGAATCTAAAAAATCGGCTGTTGTAAATCAATCTGGTAAGCTTTTTAAAGTGTTTGCTCGACCTAATGTTGACATGGAAGATATACGTAAAGTTGAAAGTGTTGAGGCTTATATCCAAGAGCATAATCTGGATAGAGAGGTGATAGAACAGACCGAAATTCAGGTTAAATATTCTGGGTATATTGCTAAGGAAAAAGTTAATGCTGATAAATTATCGCGTTTAGAGTATGTGAAAATTCCTGAAAATTTTGATTACTCTCAGATAAAATCTATGAGTTTAGAGGCGCGTGAAAAGCTTAAAAAGATCCAACCGGCAACAGTTTCTCAAGCGTCAAGAATTAGTGGGGTATCTCCAAATGATGTATCTGTTTTGCTTGTTTATATGGGTAGATAAATTAACTTTTGGACAGTATAAGTTGTTTTGCTATTAGATTATTTGGCTAGTTTTATAACGTTCCACGTGGAACATGTGTAGTGTAAGTTTTGTTTTTTAGTATGAATTATTAAAGATAAATAGATGTTTCAACGCTGAAATAGCTTTGTTATAATGTGATTTTTGAAAGACTTTTTGATGTGTTTTCGATCTGTTTTTTAAAAATTTATATACCACATTCAACATGTAATTCAATATTAAAATGAAACATTTAGACTAATACTTTTATATAAACAGCTGTTTGTTTTTGTTTTTTTAATTCAATTTAAATCAGTTTTTTGTTATTATTAACGTGTTTTTAAATACTGTTTTTTGAAACAAAAAGAATTAAATCATGAAAGAATAGTGATTTGTTTGTTTTTGATTTTATAGAAAACCAAAATCTAAAACATGTTTTTGAAAACCTTTTTTAGTAAAGGTGTTTAAACTTTTAATGCGTTATTTTTTAGTTTTTAGAAAATGAAAACACTTAATTTTTTTAGGAATAGAGAGAGGTTTATATAGTTTTTAGAAATATTTTTATGGAAACATTGTTTTTAAAATGAACGCCAATTGTTTAAAAACACGTTAATTTATCTTTATGATTTTAAAATGTGATCTTACAGAATGAAAATATTGAATTAAATTGGGTTTTATAAATCACGTTTGCTTCTTCTTTTTTTGATAGATTAAGTCTGTTTTTTTGAGTTTTCAAGAAAAAAAACGAAGAGTAAAAAGAACAAGAAGCTAAGATTAATTTAATTATAATTCAAAAATTTGCTATTATATTATGTTTGAAGAAACATAAACTATAACTAATAAGTTGATTAAAAACAGTTGTAATTAGTATTTAAAAGTTCAAAGTAAATCGGGTTAAATCAAAAAACTAATCGTTTTTAGTTCAATAATAAAGTAAACTATTTATTCAGTGTCCAATTATCAATCATCAAAAAGTCCGTTAAAAGTTAAAGATTTTTCCGTTTCCGGTGAAGAGTTTCAGTTAATAGAAAACAAAGTATATGGTTTTTTAGAAACAATTCCTCAGCCAACTTCAGATAAATTACCAGGATATTATCAAAGCGAAGACTATATTTCTCATACAGATTCTAAGCGAAATTTATTTGAAAAGGTGTATCATTTAGTAAGAAGTATTTCGCTTAAAAAGAAGTTAAAGCTTATTAATTCGTTTTCATCTCAAACAAAAATACTACTAGATGTAGGTTGCGGAACAGGTGATTTTTTACAAACAGCACAACAAAATAAGTGGAGTGTTTCTGGTATTGAACCAAACAATGAAGCGCGAACTATTGCTAATAATAAAACAAATGATTCTGTTTTTGGGACAGAAAAGCTTCAAGAGTTTGAATCAAACAGTTTCGATGTTATTACGCTTTGGCATGTATTGGAACATTTGCCAAACTTAGAAGAGCAGGTTCAAATTTTTAAGAGCCTATTAAAAGAGGACGGAACTTTAGTTATCGCAGTACCTAATTATAACAGTTTCGATGCACAATATTATAAAGAGTTTTGGGCCGCTTATGATGTGCCAAGACATCTTTGGCATTTTAACAAAAACTCAATTTCTAATTTAGTTGCTAAACAAAACATGAAAGTTGTTGAAACAAAACCGATGTTATTTGACGCGTTTTATGTGAGCATGCTTTCGGAAAAGTATAAAACCGGGAAGATGAATCCAGTAAGAGGATTTTGGTTTGGTTTGCGCTCAAATATTAAATCTTTGAGAACAAAAGAGGCTTCTTCGTTAATTTATGTCATAAAAAATAGATAAAAGTTAATTTAACACGTCTATTTTGATTGTATTATTTGATAACATCTAAATATATAACGATTTTTTAAAAACGCCTTAAACACCTTTAAAACATCTTGTTTTTAATAATAATTTACTATTTTATATAAATTATGAATAGATTTTATCTATATGTATTGTTTTTGGATAAGATTTTCTATAGATTTTAATTTTGGCTTCTATTCTAAAAAAATTAGCGATAAAGTCGTTTAATCGAATAGTTTTTAATTTAGAAGTGATTTATGTTAAAATCAGAATAATTCGTCTTTAGTTTTAATCTTACTTTATTACATTTGTTTGGATTAAAAAAAATAACCAAAAACTAATCAACGAATAAAATGAAGAACATACTTTATGTTGCCATCGCGATGCTTGTTTTAGCATCTTGTGAAAAACCAAACAAAATTGGTTTTGTAGATAACGGAACCGTTATTAACGATTTTCAAGAAAAAATCGATTTAGAAGCAAAATACAAAACGAAAGAAGAAGCTTTTAGAAAAAGAGCAGACAGTATTGGATTAGCTTTTCAAACGGAAGCTCAAAAAACTCAAGCTGAAGCTCAAAGAATAGCTAGAAGTAATAGAAAAAAGGCTGAAGAATTAATGGCTGGCTTACAACAAAAACAACAACAATTACAACAGCAAATGCAAGTAGAGCAACAACAATTAACGTTGGCTTTTCAATCGGATATCGATTCTGTTATTGTAAGAGTTAAAGACTTTGTTGGAGCTTACGGAAAAACTAATGGTTACAACTATATTTTAGGAACTAGCGAAGCTGCTGCTACAGTAATGTACGGAGCAGAAGAAAGCGATTTAACTAAAACTATTGTTGATGCTTTAAATGCTGATTATAAGAAGGCAGAATAAGCTTAGATTATAAAAACTAAAAAAGGTCTATTAAATTCTCATTTAATAGACCTTTTTTTATGTACTGTTATTTAAATAGACACAGATTTAATCTGCTTTTTTATGAAGTAATCTGGTTAGTTTAATAGATAAATCTGTTAGGATAATTTTGGAATTTCCGTTACGTTCAATATGATAAATGGCGTCTTGAAGTTCGTTACTAATGTCCATAATGTTATTGCCATGCACGTAAGGAGCAAAGTTTTCTAGCTTAAATTTCTCTGTTTTTGGTTCAAAAAAAACGAGATCGTCGGCGTTATAATTAAGTAATAAAGCTTGGCGAAAAAAGTCTAAACAAAAATTTAAAAATTGCTTTTGAGTTTCTCGTCCTGTTTTGGCAATGTCTTCACTCCAAGAAATTAAATCTATAATTGCTGCCTTGTTTCCTTTGGCTTTAAATGCACTACGTATCCATAGAATAAACCAAGTTTCAAACTGGTTATCTTCGGTATCTTGATATACTAAATCGCTTGCTTTATTATAATTTCCGTTGCTTTGGTGTGCTATTTTTGTAGCAACATTTCTATCAATATTAAATTGTTTTACCAAAGCTTCAACTATAACATCTTCGGCTAGCGGCGGGAAATGTAAAATTTGGCAGCGCGAACGAATGGTGTTTATAATTTGTTCTTCTTCTTCAGTAATTAAAATAAAAACCGTTTTGTTTGGTGGCTCTTCTATAAGCTTTAAAAGCTTGTTTGCACATGCGGTGTTCATTTTTTCGGCCATCCAAATTAGCATCACTTTGTAGCCGCCTTCGTAAGATTTCAGCGTAAGCGATTTTACAATATTTAGAGCTTCTTCTACACCAATTTGCCCTTGTTTATTATCTACGCCAAGGAGTTTATACCAATCGAATAAATTGCCATAAGGCTGTTCTTTTACAAGTTTTCTCCATTCTTCTAAATAGAAACTAGAAACAGGTTTGCTTTTTACCTTATCGCTTGTGGTTACCGGAAAGGCAAAATGTAAATCGGGATGCGAAAGGTTGTTAAATTTTAGGTTACAAGACTCATTTCCTGTACTGTTTTCACCACCAGAATTTGAGCATAATATATATTGAGCATAAGCAATGGCCATGGGTAGTGTACCCGAACCTTCGTTGCCTACAAATAATTGCGCGTGGGCAATTCGTCCATTATCAACACTAGTGGTTAAATGGTTTTTTATATGGTCTTGACCTAAAACATCTTTAAAAAGCATGAAACAAACCTACATAAAATTTCGATATTTTTTATTATTTATCGGTGAATCTCTCCGAAAAATCCATGTATCTGAGTGCAACAATTCTAATTTTTAAAAATTATTGCTTGTCTATATCGTTTTCGTGAAAAAACACGTTTTAAATGGCTGTTTATTTAGTTACATTTGTGAATCAAATAGTTAAAAATTAAAACATATAAATAAAATGAAAACGGTTAACGATTTTAATTTCGAGAATAAAAAAGCATTAATTCGTGTAGATTTTAATGTGCCTTTAAATGATAAATTTGAAGTTACGGATGATACGCGAATTGTATCTGCAAAACCAACAATTATCAAAATTTTAGAAGATGGTGGAAGCTGTATTTTAATGTCTCATTTAGGTCGTCCTAAGGGTTTTCAAGATGAGTTTTCATTAAAACATATTGTAAATAAAGTTGAAGATATTTTGGGTGTTGAAGTTATAATGGCACCGGATTGTATTGGTGCAGATGTTGAAGCATTAGCGGCAAATTTACAACCAGGACAAATTTTATTATTAGAAAACTTACGTTTTTATAAAGAAGAAACTGCAGGAGATAAAGATTTCGCTGAAAAACTTTCTAAATTAGGAGATATTTATGTGAATGATGCATTTGGAACAGCACACCGTGCGCATGCATCTACAACTATAGTAGCTCAATTTTTTGAAGGTAAAAAATGCTTCGGAAAATTATTAGCTCAAGAAATTGAAAGTATTGATAAGGTTATGAAAACTGGTGAAAAACCTGTTTTAGCTATTCTTGGTGGTGCAAAAGTATCGTCTAAAATTACAATTATCGAAAACATTTTAGATAAAGTAGATCACTTAATTATAGGTGGTGGAATGGCGTTTACCTTTGTTAAAGCTCAAGGTGGAAAAATAGGAAATTCTATTTGTGAAGATGATAAAATGCCGTTAGCTTTAGATATATTAAAGCAAGCCAAAGAAAAAAATGTACAAATCCATATTCCTGTAGATACTATTGCTGCAGATGATTTTAGCAATGATGCTAACACTCAAATTGTTGATATTAATGAAATTCCTGATGGTTGGGAAGGTGTAGATGCTGGACCAAAATCGAGAAAACAATTTCACGATGTTGTTATGCAATGTAAAACCATACTTTGGAATGGACCATTAGGTGTTTTTGAAATGGAAAAATTTGCTGGAGGAACTATAGAATTAGGAAATTCTATTGCAGAAGCTACTAAAAAAGGTGCTTTTTCTCTTGTTGGTGGAGGAGACTCTGTTGCAGCTGTAAAACAATTTGGTTTTGAAGATAAAGTAAGTTACGTAAGTACTGGAGGCGGAGCAATGTTAGAAAGTTTAGAAGGTAAAACATTACCTGGAATTGCTGCTATTTTAGAATAATTTGAATTAAGTTTTCAGATTCTCATAAAAAAGACGAATTTAGCCATAATATCATTCAACAATTAACTGAATAGATTTTATGGCTTTTCGATTTTTTACAATCTTATTATTTATTAATGTTAGCTTTTGTTTTTCGCAAGAAGCCGATTCCACAGTGGTGCAGCCCCTTCAAATTAAGGATTCGCTTGTTCAGAAAACAATAGTTATTAAAGATTCTTTAATAGATAATACATCCCAAAAAGTAACAGGGATTGATCTTGAGAAAGATAGTATGGCTTTTAAAAATCTGTTAGACGACGTTTATGCAGCCAAAATTGATGAGAAATGGCATGAAGAACTATATAGTAATACGCTTTTCGATTCTATCTACGAATCGGTTACCGAGTTAACTTACGAGCCGGTTGATTATCCAGAGCTATCTACAGAAACCTTAAAAGCGCGTTTAAAAGAATTAGACGCTAGAACGCCTTTTAACGTAGAGTATAACGAGTCGCTAGAGAGTGTTATAAAATCTTATTTAAAACACAGGCGCAATCATTTACAGAAGCTAATAACGCTTAGTTCGTTCTATTTTCCAATGTTTGAGCGTGAATTAGATAATCAAAACATTCCTTTAGAAATAAAATATTTAGCTATTGTAGAGTCGGCTTTAAAACCACGCGCAAAATCTCGAGTTGGAGCAACCGGTTTATGGCAATTTATGTTTGCTACAGGTAAAGAGTACGGTTTAGATGTGAGTAGCTATGTTGATGAGCGTAGTGACCCTATAAAATCTACTGTTGCAGCATCTAAATACTTATCAAAATTATATGGTATTTTTGGCGATTGGGATTTGGCGTTGGCTGCTTATAATTCTGGTCCAGGAAATGTCTCTAAGGCTATTAGGCGCTCTGGTGGGTATAGAAACTACTGGAATATTAGGCATAATTTACCTCGGGAAACTGCTGGGTATTTACCTGCTTTTTTAGCTAATATGTATATTTTTGAATATGCTGAAGAACACGGTTTTAAACGTTACAAACCGGAAGTTGCATATTTTGAAACTGATACTATTCGTGTAAAACGTATGATTACTTTAGATCAAATATCTGAAGTGACTGATGTGCCTATCGAGAAATTACAGTTCTTAAACCCTTCATATAAATTAGATGTTGTTCCTTTTGTAGAGGGTAAAAATTATAGTTTAAGATTACCGAATGAAGTGATTGGTAAATTTGTTAATAACGAAGATAAAATTTATGAGTTCGCTAAAGCGGAATTTGCAAAACGCGAAAAACCATTACCTCAATTTTTTAAGGCCGATAATAAAACGACATATCGTGTAAAATCTGGTGATTATTTAGGTAAAATTTCTAGAATGCACGGTGTTCGTGTAAGTGAATTAAAACGTTGGAATGGTTTACGAAGTAACAGTTTGAAAATTGGCCAACGATTAACTATTTATAATAAAAACCCTAATGTTTCTGGGACTTCGAAACCGGTAAAAACAATTAAACCTAAACCTATTTCGGGGCCATTTTTCTACTATACGGTAGCCGATGGTGATTCACTTTGGACTATTTCTCAAAAATTTACTGGAGTTTCTGTTCAAAATATTAAAGATTGGAACGGTATTAGTGGTACTAAACTGAAAATAGGAATGAAACTTAAAATAGCTAAAAGCTAAATTTTAAAAACTAAATAACAATATTATGCGACAAATTATTTTTTCTGCAATGGCTTTAATTCTATTAGTGTCTTGCGGTAATGAGAAAAAAAATGATCAATCTTTGTTACCAGATTCTTCTGGGAATATGAGTCATGTCTCTGTAGTTCTCGGTAACGATTTATGGGATGGTAGTGTAGGCGAGACCATTAGAAACATATTGGGTACACCTATTTACGGGCTTCCGCAAGACGAACCTATGTTTTCTGTTAGTCAGATTCCTGCTTCTGTTTTTTCAGGTTTTGTTACAAAAAACAGAACTATTTTAAAAATAGCACCAAATAAAGAAGCTGGAATTGAAATTACTGATAATGTGTATGCTAAGCCTCAAAAGGTGATTACTGTTTCGGGAAAAACAAGGGAAGAAATTATTAGTACACTAAACGAAAATGCAGATAAAATCATTGAAACTTTTCGTAATACTGAGTTAAGTGAACGCATGCGCCAAATGAGTAAATCGCATCACACGTATACTGCTATTGAAGAAAAGTTAGGTTTAACTATCGATTTTCCTTCTGTTTATATAATAGCAAAAGAAAGCGATAATTTTTTCTGGGTTAGAAAGGAGATTACAACAGGAACCAATAATTTAATGATTTATAGTTTGCCCTATGATGCTATTAAAAGAAACGATAGTGTGGTTAATCAAATTATTAAAGTAAGAGATTCTGTTGGTAAGTTATACATTCGAGGACGTCAAGATGGTGATCTAACCGCAAGTGGAGATAAAATAGAGTCTTATATGGTTACGGAGAACGCGTATACGCCATTTTACGGTGAAACTATTGTAGATAATAAACCAGCCTTAGAAACTAAAGGTTTATGGGACTTAAAAGGTGATTTTATGGGAGGTCCATTTATAAGTTACGTTATTGAAGATGAAATTAATAAACGCTGGGTAGTTGTTGAAGGTTTTGCTTTTGCACCATCGGTAGAAAAGCGTAATTATATGTTAGAACTTGAAGCTATAATTAGATCTGTTAAAATAAAATAGTTGATAAAAAATTGACATAAAAAAAGACCAACATTTATAAAATGTTGGTCTTTTTTTTAACTAAAATTAGTTTTATTTCTTTTTGTCGCTTGCTGGATCTTCTTCTTCTTTGCTGGCATCCTTGAACTCTTTAATTCCGCTACCAAGTCCTCGCATCAATTCAGGTATTTTTTTACCTCCAAATAAAAGTAAAACAATGACTACAATTAATGCTATTTGCATTGGTCCAATCATTCCTAAAAATATGTTTGATAATATCATAACTGTTAATTTTGTTTTGCAAAGTTAATAATTAAACTTAAATAACATCGTTTTAAACATAACTTTAGCATATTGTTAAAGGTGTATTTAAATAGTTGAATTTGTAATTACTTAATAAATTCTATTTATTTTTGTTTTAACATGATAGAGAAAAAGAAAGAACCCAAAAAAATAAAAAGTAAATTACTCGATAAGTATAAATTGGTTATACTTAACGAAAACACGTTCGAAGAGCGCTTATCCCTTAAGTTAACACGTTTAAATGTGTTTGTTTTAATATCGCTATCTGCTATATTTTTAGTGGCTGTAACGTATACTTTAATAGCATTTACACCTCTTAGAGAGTATATTCCTGGCTATTCTTCAACAGCATTAAAAAAGAAAGCTACCGAATTAAACTACAAAACCGATTCATTGCAAAGGGCTATTTCTGTTAACGAATTGTATTATGCATCTATAAAAAAGGTTCTAAAAGGTGATTTGAGCCCGACGGACTTTAATAAAGATTCAATAATATCGGCGGTTAAGTTGGAGGTAGGTGAGGTAGATTTAAATCCGTCGTCGGCCGATTCATTACTTCGTGAAAAGGTAGACAAAGAGGATAAGTATAATTTATTCGAGTCGGCAACATCGGCTACCAGTTTTATATTATTTCCACCGGTAAACGGTACCATTAGTGATCCTTACAATGTAAAAGAAAAGCATTATGCTGTTGATATTGTTGTTGCGAAAGATACACCTATTAAAGCCACGGCCGATGGTATTGTTATTTTTGCCGAATGGACAGCCAGTACAGGTTACGTTATTATCATTGAGCATAGTTATGGTTTAATTTCTGTTTATAAACACAACGCGAGTTTAACAAAAGCGCAAGGCGATCTGGTTAAGGCTGGGGAGGTAATTGCTACTGCAGGAAATACAGGAGAATTATCTACGGGCCCACATTTGCATTTTGAGCTTTGGAATGATGGTTATCCAATAGACCCAACAAACTTTATAGATTTTAAATAGAATGTTTGGTTTTAGGCAAGTGTTTTACTCTTTAGTTTTAGCGTTGATTGTCATGTCTTGTGTAAAACGGTCAAAAAACGAATCATTTCACGAAGCCATCAGTTATCAAAATTTATTAAATAATACTGACTTTTTTAATAATGATTTTGTCGATTTTTATAAAATAAAATATTTGGTAGACACCTTAAATATAGAAGGATTTATAGTTAAGCCAAACCAAAATAAAACAGAAAAATTACCAGCGATAATATTTTGTCGTGGAGGTAACCAAAGTTTTGGGATGTTAAATGGCTATCAGTTAAGAATGATGGGGAATTTGAGTGCAGAAGGTTATGTAGTTTTGGGATCGCAATTACGTGGAAACATGGCTAGTGAAGGTGTTGATGAATTTGGCGGAAAAGATTTGAATGATATTTTAAAATTAATAGAAATTGCAAAGGAATTAGATTTTGTTGATGAAAAAAATATTCATATTTTAGGTTATTCAAGAGGAGGTATGAATACCTATCAAATTTCTAAATTAACCGATAATATAAACAGTATTGCTGTGGTTGGAGCTCCTACTAATAAATTTGAATCTATTAAATTCCGCGAAAGCATGTATCATCAAGTTTATAAGCCGCTTTTTGGAGATACAATTACAAACAAAGAAGCTTATTTTAAGCGTTCTGCCGTATATTGGCATAAAGAAATAAATGAACCAATACTTATTTTGCATGGAACAGATGATAATAGAGTGGCGGTTGAAGAAGCAAAACAACTTATAGATTCGCTTAAAATTTCTGGTAAAACAGATTTTAGCTATAAATTGTTTGAAGGCGGTAATCATACGTTATCAAATTTCGCTGACGAACGTGATAGTTTAATTATTAATTGGTTTAAAACGCATTCAAAATAAATATGTTTTCATTAAAATCTGCATTAGCAAAACCATTTGCAAAGCGTGTTTTTAAATCCATTCAAAAATGGAGTAATAATCCTGTGGAAACTCAGGAAAAAGTATTTCAAGATTTAATTGCAAAAGCAGCAGGAACCGAATTTGGAAAAGATCATGATTTTATTAGTATAAACTCTTATGCTGATTTTATTAAGCGTGTGCCTGTTCGTGATTATGAAGCTTTAAAACCGTATGTTGAAAAAGTTGTTGCTGGAGAAAAAGATATTCTTTGGGTAGGCAAGCCTCTTTATTTTGCCAAAACATCTGGAACTACTTCAGGATCAAAATACATTCCTATTACAAAAGAAAGTATGCCTAGCCATGTGGAAGCTGCTAGAAATGCTATTTTAATGTACATTCACGAAACAGGTAATGCTAAGTTTGTAGATGGTAAAATGATTTTTTTACAAGGAAGTCCTATTTTAACGGAGCAAAATGGAGTGCAATTAGGCCGGCTTTCAGGAATTGTTGCGCATTATGTACCTAAATATCTTCAGAAAAACCGTTTACCATCATTGAAGACCAATTGTATTGACGATTGGGAAACTAAGGTGGATGCTATAGTTGAAGAAACACTGCCTGAGGACATGACTATCATTTCTGGAATTCCATCTTGGGTACAAATGTATTTCGAGAAACTTCAGGAGAAAACAGGAAAGAAAGTCGGTGATATTTTTAAAAATTTTAATTTATTTATATTCGGAGGCGTTAATTACGAACCTTACCGCGCAAAATTTGAGAACCTTATCGGAAGAAAAGTAGATAGTATTGAACTGTATCCGGCAAGTGAGGGCTTTTTCGCCTTTCAAGATAAGCAGAATGAAAAAGGGATGTTACTTCAATTAAATTCGGGTATTTTTTACGAATTTATAAAAGCTGACGAATTTTTTGATGAAAGTCCATTACGAATTAGCATAAAAGATGTTGAAATTGGCGTTAATTATGTGATGATAATTTCATCTAACGCAGGACTTTGGGCTTATAATATTGGCGATACTATTGAGTTTACATCAACGAAACCATATCGTGTTATTGTTTCTGGGCGTATAAAACATTTTATTTCTGCCTTTGGCGAGCATGTTATTGGGAAAGAGGTAGAGCAAGCTATGCAGGAAGCTACTGCTAATTCTGATATTAGAGTTTCAGAATTTACTGTAGCGCCTCAAATTAGTCCTTCGGAAGGATTGCCGTATCATGAATGGTTTGTAGAATTTGAAAATAACCCTGAAGACCTTTCCGCTTTAGCGAAAAAATTAGATGAGTCATTACAGAAACAAAACAGCTATTATTTCGATTTAATTGAAGGCAAAGTGTTGCAGCCATTAAAGATTACAAAGGTTGAAAAAGATGGTTTCCAAAATTATATGAAATCTATTGGGAAATTAGGTGGGCAAAATAAAATTCCGAGGCTTTCAAATGACAGAAAAATTGTAGACCTATTACAGTAAGAAAATTAATTAAAATAGTAGTACCTTTGACGCACTAAATTAAAATATGAGTAATAAAAAACATCACGAAAGAACGAGAGCACAAGAGAGCTCGAACGCCATTGAAAGGCTATACATTACTATGCGACACTTATTTAACCGAGGTTTCTATAAACCAATGGGTATTTCTGGTGAAACGCTAAGGAGTTCTTTGTTGTTGTTGCGACCTGAAATTTATGGTTCTATTGGCGACGAAAAAGCTGAATTAGAGGGTTTACTTTATGTAATTGATAGATTACCAATTGGTATTGAAGAGTGCATGTTTATCAATTTAACAAGTGATGAGGGTTATGGAGATTCGCATTTTGAATCTATAATTCCACCAAAAAGACGTCGTAACTGTTATCGAATCGATGACGAGCAAATGAATATTGAAATTACACGTGGACGCTCGGAAATTTATGATATTTTAACGCACCTTACTTTTCTTTTTGTTGAGTCTCATAAAATTAGTAGGCGAGTACTAACCAATGAAGAGGGTGAAACCACTCGCGATTGGGTAAAACTTGAAAACACTGTTTTATCTAAAAAGAAACTTAGTAAAGAAGAGCGTGAGGTTGCTATATCGCATACGGCAAATATTTTAGGGCGAACCTTTAAAGAGATTACATCTGTTTATAATGCTTTTGCAACAACTTTACAGCCTGAACGATTGTTACATATTGTATATTGGTTAGGGAAATTAGCTATAGAAGAGTTAATTGGTAACGATAAGCGTACTATTACTTTTAGTCCCGTTTTAAGAGAGCGTATAGGTCACCATATCCATGGTGAAATATGGTCGAATACAATTAAAGAAACCTTACATAGAAATAATTTATTAGAAAGACCGATCCATGTTATTAGTGCAAATATGCACAGTGTTATGAATACGCTTTTTACACCAAATGCTTTAAAATCTATTGTAGCTAAAAAAGATATATTCGATGTTTACGAATCTTTAAGTCATAAAGAAAACGAAAGCTTGCGCAATAAAATTTCTAAAGAAGCGTTGCAAAAAGGGATGTTTTACATCAAAGATACATCGGGTGCTAATATTGATGTCCAAATATTTGATACGAGTAAAATTGATACTTCAAAACTGGATATTCAGGTATCTGAAGCTGTTTTACAAGATAAAAAACCAGTTATTATAGTTATGGACTATGCTTTTGGAGAGCAAGCTTATGAAACTATAGACGAATTATTAAAGCCTTATAAACCAAAAGGAAAAGAAAAGGTACATTTAAATATAGAGTCTTTATCGATTATGGGAAAGGCAGGTATTCTAGAAGGTGGTAAAGGTGATATTATGATACCATCTGCACATATTTTTGAAGGAACTGCAGATAATTATCCTTTTGATAACGAATTGAAAAGAGAAGATTTAGAAGGTAAAGGTGTAAATGTTTACGACGGAGCTATGATTACGGTTTTAGGAACATCGCTTCAAAATAAAGATATTTTAAAGTTTTTTTACAATTCTACATGGAATGTAATAGGTTTAGAAATGGAAGGTGCACATTACCAAAAAGCAATACAAGCCGCATCGAAAGTAAGAGGAAGTATAAGCCGAGATGTAAAAGTGCGTTATGCATATTACGCGAGTGATAACCCTTTAGAAACAGGAGGTACATTAGCATCGGGAGGTTTAGGAGCCTCTGGAGTAAGACCTACATATTTAATTACAAGAACTATATTAGAACAAATATTAAATTAAAATTATGAGTAAAGAGTTACCACAACCACAAGAGTCTGAAGAGGTAGATTTAGGTCAGTTATTTAAACTTATAGGCAAAGCTTTCGATAGATTATTTAAGTTTATTGGAGGGTTTTTTATTGGGATATTTAAATTGTTTATAAATATGCTTTCTCATTTTTATAAAAGAAAAATTTGGTATGCGTCAGCAGTGATTTTAGGTCTTGTTATTGGTTTTGGTATAGATTCAACATCTGATAAATCTTATGGAGCTAGTCTGTTTATTGAAACTAATTTTAATTCGGCGAGACAAGTTTATGAGAATATTAAGCAGTTTAATCAATTAGCGGGTAAAGATAAAGATGTAGTAGAGCTTTCTAAAAGGTTAAATATTACCGAAGAAGAGGCTTCTGCCTTAAAAGGTTTTTATATTGAACCTGATATTGATGAAAATATTATTGCAGAGGAATACTCGAATTATTATAAAAAATTAGATTCTATTTCTAGATTAGAAATGACTTATGATCGGTATAAAGAATCTTTAACGCCATATAACTTTAAAACACATCAAATAGGTGTAGCGGCAACGGATAAAAGAATTTATAAAAAAATTGAAAAAGCTTTTATAAAAGAAATTTCTAGCAACAGTTATTTAGAAGAAGTTCTTAAGGTTAATGTTGATAACTTAGATAAACAAGATGATGCTCTTTTAATACAGATAGAAAAAACAGACTCATTAGTAAAAGAATATTTGAATATAAGAATAAACGAATCTAATAAGGAAGGTGTTTCGAGTTCTGGAACTAACTTATACATGGGCGATGCTGAATCTGCTAGTTTAATTGTGGATGAGTCTAAAGTTATTGAAAAACGCCTTGATTTGGAAGCACAACGAAGAGCGATTAATACTAATAGGGTCGAACAAAAGAATATTATTAACGTCCTAGCTAATTTCCCAGCTACAGGTTACGATATAAGAAACTGGTACAATAAAATGAAAATTTTAATACCATTAGTGATGTTTTTATTAACATTTTCTGTTTTTATGATTATTGGGTTAGGTAAGTATTTAGATAAGGAAAGTAACAAGTAAAACTAATTAAATGACTATTTTAATTACTGGCGGAGCGGGTTTTATTGGGTCTCATGTAGTCAGGTTATTTGTAAAAAAGTATCCAGATTATCATATTTTTAATTTAGATGCATTAACATATGCTGGTAATTTAGAAAACCTTAAAGATATTGAGTCTAGTAATAATTATACATTTATAAAAGCGGATATTACTAACGAGCGATTTATTAATGATCTTTTTACTAAGTATAAATTTGATAAAGTTATTCATTTGGCTGCCGAATCACATGTAGACCGTTCTATTAAAGATCCTTTGGCTTTTGTTAGAACAAATGTTATTGGAACCATGAATCTTTTGAATGCTTTTAAATTATGTTGGAAAGCCGATTTTAGTAATAAACTTTTTTATCACGTAAGTACAGATGAGGTTTATGGAACATTAGGAGAAACAGGTTTGTTTACAGAATCAACTTCTTATAATCCAAATTCGCCTTATTCGGCATCAAAAGCAAGTTCAGATCATTTTGTTAGAGCGTATGGGGAAACTTATGATATGCCTTATGTTATCACAAATTGTTCAAATAACTATGGTCAAAATCAGTTTCCAGAAAAGTTAATTCCTTTATTCATTAATAATATAATTAAAAACAAACCATTACCCGTTTATGGAGATGGTAATTACACTAGAGATTGGTTGTATGTTGTAGATCATGCCATAGCTATAGATTTAGTGTTTCACAAAGGGGTAAATAGGGAAACATATAATATAGGAGGTTTTAATGAGTGGAAGAATATTGATTTAGTGAAGCTGTTATGCAAACAAATGGATGTTCAATTGAATAGAGAAGAGGGTATGTCGGAGAAGTTAATTACATATGTAAAAGATCGCCCAGGACATGATTTAAGATACGCCATTGATGCCTCAAAAATAAGAGAAGAGTTAGGCTGGGAGCCTTCAGTTACTTTTGAACAAGGTTTAGAAAGAACAATTACATGGTATTTAAGTAATGAAGATTGGTTAAATAATGTAACAAGTGGACAATACCAATCTTATTACGAAAAGCAGTATAATTAATAATACATAGTTATGAAAGGAATTATATTAGCAGGTGGTTCAGGAACTAGGTTACACCCCTTAACGTTATCGGTAAGTAAACAACTTATGCCTATTTACGATAAGCCTATGATTTATTATCCTCTTTCAACTTTAATGCTTGCCGGCATAAATGAAGTTTTAATTATTTCAACACCTAAAGATTTATCTTTATTCAAGGATTTATTGGGTGATGGCAAAAAGTATGGGTGTAAGTTTGAATATGCTGTTCAGGATGCCCCCAATGGTTTAGCTGAGGCTTTTATTATAGGAGAAGAATTTATAGGTAGCGATAAAGTTGCATTAATTCTTGGTGATAATATTTTTTACGGAACAGGATTAACAGAACTATTGCAGGCAAATAATGATCCTGAAGGAGGAATTATTTATGCGTATAGAGTTCATGATCCTGAACGCTATGGTGTTGTTGAGTTTGATAAAAATGGACATGCAATTTCAATAGAAGAAAAGCCAGAACACCCTAAATCAAATTATGCTGTGCCTGGTATTTATTTTTACGACAATTCCGTTGTAGAAATTGCAAAAAACATAAAACCTAGCCATAGAGGAGAATTAGAAATCACAGATATTAATAGAGCGTATTTAGAGCAAGGAAAATTAAATGTTAGTATACTAGATAGGGGAACAGCTTGGTTAGATACAGGGACCTTTCAATCACTTATGCAGGCTTCACAGTTTGTTGAAGTGATTGAGGAACGACAAGGACTAAAAATAGGTGCCATTGAAGGTGCTGCATTTGAAATGGGATATATTAATAAAGAAGAGTTTAAAGCGTTAGCATTACCATTATTAAAAAGTGGATATGGTAAAAACTTGTTAGGGTTATTGAATAATAAATAATGAAGGTTACAGAAACAAAATTACAAGGGTGTTATATTTTAGAACCCAAAATATTTAAAGATAAACGAGGTTGTTTTTTTGAGAGTTTTAACGAAGCAATGTTTAATCAATTGATAGGAGAAAATGTTAATTTTGTACAAGACAACGAATCGTTTTCATCTAAAGGGGTATTAAGAGGTTTGCATTATCAAACAGGAGAGTATGCGCAAGCTAAACTGGTTCGTGTTGTTAAAGGAAGTGTTTTAGACGTAGCTGTAGATTTAAGAAAAGAGTCTGTAACATTCGGTCAATATTTTTCAATTGAGTTAACAGAAGAAAATAAAAAACAATTATTTATTCCTCGTGGTTTTGCACATGGCTTTGTTGTTTTGAGTGATACTGCAATTTTTTCATATAAATGCGATAATTTTTATAATAAAGAGTCAGAAGGAGGAATTCTTTTTAACGATCCAACATTGAATATTGATTGGGTAATGTCAAAGGAAGAGTTTATTGTTTCTGAAAAAGATTTGATTTTACGAACCTTTAACGATTTATTTAAATAATTATGCAAGTATTTGTCACGGGATCTACAGGACAATTAGGTGAAACGATAGAAGAATTGTATCTAAACAACAATTAAGGTATTGAATTTATATTCTCCTCTAAATCGAAATTGGATATTGCAGATATTAACTCAATACAAAATATATTTGAAACAGAACAATTTGATTGCTGCATTAGTTGTGCGGCATATACTTAATGTTGAGCAAGCTGAAATAACACCAAAAACAGCTTTTGAGGTAAATGGAGAAGGTGTTAAGAGGCTTTATAAAGTCTGTAAATAATTTTGTGTGGTTTTAATTCGTATTTCAACAGATTATGTATTTGATGGAGACAAAGAAATGGGCTATACACCCAAAGACTTACCTAATTCAATCAATGAATATTGAAAGTCAAAACTGCAAGGAGAAAAATATATTCAAGATATTTTAGAACGCTATTTTATTATAAGAACCTCTTGACTGTATAGTAAAAAACAAAACAGAACAAAAGCTATGCCTAACAGATTCTCAAATAGATTTTCCTACAGATACAATTAGTTTAAGTTTATTGAAAGATAAAAGAAGGTGGTTTTGTCATATATCAGTTTAAAGATAAACAGGTAATGACTTGATATAGCTTTACGAAGAAAATATTATTAGAGAATAATATCTATGAAAGCATAACTCTTGTAAAAACCAACAAATATCGTACTTTTGCTTTACGACCAAAAAAATTAGTTTTGGTGATTTAAGCGTATAAGTGAAATTAGTTTTTTTTGAGAAGTATTCTATTCTCAATAATTAAGTAGTTTTAAAATATTAACAAAATTTTAATTAACAAAAGAAATGTTTGATTTAACGGGGAAATCTATTTTAATAACAGGAGGAACGGGTTCTCTTGGGAAGGCACTTACGTCTCATATACTAAATAAATATCCAGAAACGAGAAGATTAATTATTTACTCAAGAGATGAACAAAAACAATTTCAAATGGCTCAGGAATATTCTTCAAAGGATTATCCACAAATACGTTATTTTATTGGGGATGTTAGAGATAAGGAACGATTAGTTAGAGCTTTTCAAGGTGTTGATTATGTTATTCATGCAGCTGCAATGAAACATGTTCATATAGCAGAATATAACCCAGACGAGTGCATTAAAACTAATATTGGAGGGGCAGAAAATGTAGTTGATGCTTGTCTAAAAACAAAAGTAGAACGCGTTGTTGCTCTTTCTACAGATAAAGCATGTGCACCAATAAATTTATATGGAGCAACTAAATTAACCTCAGACAAATTATTTATTGCCGCTAATAATATTAAAGGTGATAACGAAATTCATTTTTCAGTAGTAAGATATGGTAATGTTATGGGATCTAATGGATCCGTAATTCCTTTTTTTATTAATAAAAAGAAAGAAAATAACACTTTACCTATTACAGACCCTAATATGACCCGTTTTAATATTTCTCTTCAGGGTGGCGTAGATATGGTTATGCATGCTTTAGAACATGCTTGGGGAGGAGAGTTATTTGTTCCTAAAATACCTTCTTATAAAATTATGGATGTAGCTGAAGCTATCGGTCCAAATTGTGAAAAACCAGTAGTTGGAATTCGTCCAGGTGAAAAAGTACATGAAGAAATGATTACACCTTCAGATTCTTTTTACACCTATGACCTTGGTAAATATTATACCATACTACCAGCAACTCATCAATGGAAAATAGAGGATTTTGTTAAAACTTTTAATGCTAAAAAAGCACCATTAGGGTTTAGCTACAACTCAGGTGAAAATGATGATTGGGAAACTGTAGAGAGCTTAAGAACATTAATAAAGGAACACGTAGATTCTAATTTCACTGTATAGATGAAAGCAATACCTTACGGAAGACAAAACATCGAGCAAGATGATATTGATGCAGTAGTATCAACATTGAAGGCTGATTTTTTAACTCAAGGACCAAAAGTTAAAGAGTTTGAGGATAAGTTTGCGGCATATGTGGGTGCTAAATATGCAGTGGCAGTTAATAATGCTACTTCAGGATTACATTTAGCCGTTTTGGCCTTAGATTTAAAAGAGGGAGAACGTGTAATTACTACCCCAATTACCTTTGCAGCATCAGCAAATTGTGTGCGATATGCTGGTGGAGAAGTTTGGTTTGCGGACATCGATCCAGAATCTTATGTATTATCTTTAGAAAGCACTAGAAAACTTATTGAAAGTAAACCAAAAGGTTTTTTCAAAGGTATTATTCCAGTAGATTTTGCTGGACTTCCAGTGGATTTAGAAGCGTTTAGAAATTTAGCCAACGAGCACGGTTTATGGATAATTGAAGATGCTTGCCATGCACCTGGTGGTTCTTTCAAAGATTCTAACGGCGTAAAACAAATGTGTGGAAATGGTAATTATGCCGATATAGGCATATTTTCATTTCACCCAGTAAAACATATAGCATGTGGCGAAGGTGGAATGATAACGACCAATTCCGAAAAATTATACAAAAAACTTGCTTCCTTAAGAACGCATGGTATTACCAAAGAAAACATGGCAGAAGATCATGGAGGTTGGTTTTATGAAATGCAAGAATTAGGCTATAATTATAGATTAACAGATATTCAATCTGCTTTAGGGATTACACAACTTGCTAAGAACGAAGCAGGAGTAGTCAGAAGAAACGAAATAGCCAATGCATATAAAGAAGCCTTTAAAGTAATAATCAAATTTCAAAACTTGCCTGATGGTGTTTTAAATGCGCACCATTTGTTTGTAATTGAAGTGGAAGATAGAAAAGGGTTGTACGATTTTTTAAGAACTCATAATATCTTTACGCAAATACATTATATTCCTGTGCATACATTGCCCTACTATAAAGAAATAGGTTACGGAAGCGCAAGTTTAAAGAACGCAGAAAATTATTATTCTAAATGTATTAGTTTGCCGATGTACCCTAGCCTAACAAATGAAGAGCAAGGTTTCGTTATAGAAAAAGTATTAACTTATTTAAATGGGTAATATAGCGATTATTCCTGCCAGAGGAGGTAGTAAACGTATTCCAAGAAAGAATATTAAACCCTTTTTAGGTAAGCCAATTATTGCTTATTCAATTGAGGCTGCTTTAAAAAGTAATTTGTTCGATGAGGTTATGGTTTCTACGGATGACGAGGAAATTGCAAAAATAGCAAGAGAATATGGCGCTAAAGTTCCTTTTTTAAGAAGTAAAGATAATGCGAACGATTTTGCCGTTTTAGCAGATGTGGTTCAAGAGGTTGTCGGAAATTATAAAAAGAAAAACAACAATTTTGATAACATTTGTTGTATACTACCAACAGCTCCTTTTGTTACATCAAGTAAAATTACGGAAGCATTCAAGAAATTAGTAGAAGGTAATTTTAATTGCGTTTTTCCTGTATTAGAGTTTTCATTTCCAATACAGCGGTCTTTAAAAATTGAAAATAATAAAGTATCTATGGTTTGGAACGAGCATTTAAATACACGCTCACAAGATTTAGAACCAAGATATCATGATTCTGGGCAGTTTTATTGGACAAATACAAAGGCATTTTTAAACGAACAAAAGATACTTACAACTAATTCTGGAGCAATAATTATTTCAGAACTTCAAGCCCAAGATATAGATACAGAACCGACTGGAAATTAGCAGAAGGGAAGTATAAAATCATGTTAAATGACAAAGAAAATAATATTTAGAGCAGATGGTAATTCTACAATGGGATTAGGGCATTTGTATCGTTTGTTTGCTTTAGTTGAAATGTATAAAAGTCATTATGATTTTTTGTTTTTAACTAAAGAAAATTCTGTTTTAGGTGTAATTCCAAAGCAATATATAGTTAATATAATCCCTAACAGTATAGATATTAGTAACGAACCAGAATGGATTGGTTCTCATTTTGCTCCAAAGGATCATATTATTATTGCAGATGGTTATCAGTTTGTTAGTAGTTATCAAAAAAAAATAAAAAAGGGTGGGTTTTCTTTAATATATGTTGATGATTTAATAAAAGAGCATATGTTCGCTGATATTGTAATAAATCACTCACCACATGCTTTAGAAAGGGATTTTATTAAAGAAGATTATACTAAATTAGCTTTAGGGACTAAATTTGCATTGCTTAGACCTCTTTTTTTAAAAGAAGCAAAACAAGATAAAACAATTAACAAAATAGATACTGCCTTTGTTTGTTTTGGTGGAGCAGATTTGTTTAATTTATCATTAAAAGCTGTTCAAGCCTTATTAAAAGTACCTACAATAATTAGTATTCATGTAGTTTTAGGAGCCGCTTACAAGCACAGAGAAATTTTTGATTTAGAAAACCAGACCAAAAAACTGCATTTACACAAAAACCTAAACGAGGAAGATTTATGTAATTTAATGCAATCCTGTAATATATCTATTGCTCCTTCTAGTACTATTTTGTATGAAATTTGCTCTGTAAAAATGCCAATTCTTAGTGGTCATTTTGTAGATAATCAAAAAGGTATTTATAAAGAATTAGCAAAACAAGAAGTGATTTTTAAAGGAGGCAACCTTAAAGACTATTCTGTACTAGATTTTGAAGAAAAAATTAATAAAATCATAAAAAATCATAAAATAGATACCTATTTGAAAAATCAAAAAAAACTTTTTGATGGCAAAAGTAAAGTGCGATTTTTAGGAATAATGAATAAGCTAAATATTTCTTTTAGAAAGGCAAAACAAGAAGATTTAATGCAGGTTTACAGTTGGTCTAATGATGCATTTGTTCGAAAAAATTCATATGATTCGAAGCCTATAGAATTAAAGAATCATAAAAAATGGTATTTAAATAAAATAAAAGACAGTAATACATTATTCTTATTACCATTAATAAATAATAAACCAGCTGGTGTAGTAAGATATGATATTACAGAAACACACGCTATTGTTGGTGTTTTAGTATCAAAGGATTATAGAGGGCAAAAATTAGCAAGTCAAATTTTAATAAATTCAGCAAAACTATATTTTAAAAACAACAGCATTCCAATCTTAGCATATATTAAAAAAGAAAATACAGCTTCGGTAAAATCGTTTGAAAATGCAAGATATACGTATTTTAAAGACGAAATAATAAAAGGAAGTCTTAGTTTTGTATATAAATTAGAGAAATCAGATGTTATCAAATAAATGTTTTATAATAGCAGAACTTTCTGCAAATCATGGCGGATCTTTAGAGATTGCTAAAGAAACAGTTAGAGCAGCAAAACGAGCTGGTGCTGATGCCATAAAATTGCAAACCTATACAGCAGATACCATTACTTTGGATGTTAAAACGGACCTTTTTAAAATCACACAAGGCACTGCTTGGGATGGACAATATTTACATGATTTATACAAAAATGCATCCTTACCATGGGAATGGCACAAACCATTATATGATGTAGCAAAAGAAGAAGGTTTGGTTTGTTTTTCATCCCCTTTTGATAAATCAGCAGTAGATTTTTTAGAAGTATTAAATACGCCAATTTATAAAGTTGCTTCTTTTGAGATTACAGATATTCCATTAATTAAGTACATCGCGTCAAAACAAAAGCCTATAATTATATCTACAGGAATTGCAACCATTGAAGATATTGAGTTAGCAATAGCGACATGTAAGGAAGCAGGTAATACAGATATTACTATATTAAAATGTACATCAGCATACCCAGCAGCACCTGAAGATGCCAACTTATTAACCATTCCCGATATAGTAAAACGGTTTGGTGTTAAATCTGGATTGTCTGATCATACTATGGGAGCAGAAGCACCAATGGTTGCGGTTGCTTTAGGGGCCACAGTAATAGAGAAACATTTTATTTTAGATAAATCTATTGGAGGGGCAGATGCGCATTTTTCAATGGATGAAAACGAATTCAAACAAATGGTGGATGCTGTACGTTTAACTGAAAGGTTAATCGGATACGTTGATTATGAAATGACCGATAAAAAGAAAAAAAGTAGAGAATTTTCGCGCTCTTTGTTTATTACTGAAGATGTGAAGGTTGGTGATGTTATTTCAGAGGATAATATAAGATCTGTAAGGCCAAGTTATGGTTTACACCCTAAGTATTATAATGAAATACTCGGAAAAAATTTTAAAGAGCCATATAAAAAAGGAACACCTTTATCATGGGATGTTATTTTATAACTGTCATTCCTCATACTTGTATGTAATTTCCATAGTTAGTAATAAACTTTGTCTTAATACTTCTAAAGTTTTTTGATTGTTTAAACCTGAAATGTTAAAGAATGTAATTGGAAGTTATTTTGCATATTTTTATTAATATAAAAAACAAAAATTTTGTTTATTAAAATAATTAGTTCATTCTTTAAGTTTGATAAAATATCTTCTTTACTCCTTCGGTTTTCTGGAATTGGAGCTAAGTTTATATTACTTTTTTTAATTACGAAATATAAAAGTTTAGAGTTTCAAGGTTCATTTACATTAATAAACCAATCTATTACTTTAATGATTTATTTTGTAGGACTTGATTTTTACACTTTCTATACGAAAAAAATGGTTAAAAACATAGATAAATGTGTGTTTTATTTTAAAAATGCTATTTATTTATACCTTTATACGGGTTTGATTGTTTCAATTGTCTTTGTGTTAATATCTATGTTTGTTTTAGGAATTGACTTAAATTTGATGTTAATTATATTAGTTTTATTTGCTTTTGAACACTTAGGACAGGAGTTAATAAGGATATATATTGCATTAGAGAAAATTACCTTTGCAAATGTATTACTTTTTCTTAGAACGGGATTATGGGCGTTAATGGCAGTTGTAGTATTGATTTTAAAAAAAACGATAGAAATAGAGCAGATTTTTATTTTCTGGATTTTTTGTAGTTTTTTATCAATTATTTTGGGTTTTGTTTTTTTTCCAGGAATAAGAAATATATTTAATGAGAAAATTGATAAAAAATTCATTAAGGAAGGAATTATTTTTTCTACTTTTATTTTTTTGTCAACCATTTGTATTCGGTTGATTGAATATTCTGATAAATATATTTTAGCAATATTTGAATCGGAAAGAGAGGTAGGTATATATTCCGTTTATTTTCAAATCTCTAATGTGTCCACAATTATAATATCCACAATTATATTAGCGTTTGTTTATCCTAAGATTTTGCTACATTCTCAAGAACGTAATATGGAAAAATTAACGGCTATAAAGCGAGAAGTTTACATTGGAGCAACATTAATTTCTTGTTGTATTATTATAGGGTATTTATTTTTTAATAACTATTTATATGAATTTTTAGGTAAAGAAGAACTCAAGGAAAGTCGTTGGGCGGTATTGATATTGGTTGTGGGCAGTTATTTTCTTAATATTAGTCATTATTATAACATTATTTTAATGGGTTTTGGAAAAGTTAAAATGATATTCTATGTAGCAATAGGCGTTTTATTAATTAATATTATTTTAAACGTTATTTTAATTCCATTATTTAGTGTTTATGGAGCCGCAGTAGCACAATTTTTTTCAGGAATTATATTTTTTATCTTGAGAAAATATTATACAAATCAATCATTATTAAACTTAAATAAAGCATCATGATAAATGTTTTTTTACCTATCACCAGTTATTCGATGCTTTTGTCTGAATTAATAATAGAGCAGCAAGGATTGGCAAAAGCAGATAATATTTTGTTAAATCCACATGGTTTAGAATATAATGATAACTTATGGGGCAAGGTTTATATAGCTAATATGAAAAGAATAAATTCTACGAATCTTTTAAAAAAAACAGTTATTAATGCTAATTATTTAAAAGACTCTTCAGTATTTTATCAAAGAATTAAAAAAATAATTAACAATCAAAATTATAATTTTTTCTATGTAGATCTTTATCATGTGTTATCAAACCATATTTTTTCAAAAGGTTTTTTCAGAAGGGCTTATGTTATAGAAGATGGTATTTTAAATTATTATAATGATGATCGTACAGTTTTAAAACACGTTTGGTTAAAACATATGTATTACTCAATCTACGGGCTTTCCTATAAAGCGTTAAAAGATAATACGCATTTAACGGGTGTTTTTCTCAATTCTGTAACATCCCAATATGTAACAAAACCAGAATACTCTGTGTTTCCAGAAAAATCAAAGCTAGTCTCATTAAAAAGTATATCTTCTAATAAGCAATGTAAAGAAAATGTACTTCTAGTTTTAGGACAAGAACCAATAGCAATGGGAATGTTATCGATGAAAAAGTATCGTGAATTGGTATGTGAAATGGTGGAAATATTAATGCAATCAGTTAAGAGTCAAACAGCTATTAAAGTATATTACAAACCGCACCCACGAGCTGAAAAATCATCTAATTTATTACTTATTAAAATGTTGAATTTGAAATTTTCCGATTCTAGTCAAATTATCCTTGTAGAAGATAAAAAACCTATTGAATTACTTATCAACAACCTATTACCAAAACATGTAATTTCATTTAATTCAACAGCTCTTATAACAATAAGAGATATGTTTCAAGATCGAATAAGACTACACTCCTACCAGCCCATCGATATAAAAATTCATACCAATGATGTTGTCAATAATTTATTTAAACTCTACAATATAAAAATTCATGAAACTATTTAACTTACAAAGTTTAAAATCTCCAGCTGTAATTGTTTTTTTATCTTCTTTATTGAGTTTTATAGGATGGCTAGTTTTGACTGAAAACATGTATTATACTTTAAAAAAACCATTTTCAGTATTTTCGTTAGGAGTAGTTTTAGCATTCGTTTGGTATTTTTTCGCAATATGTAATGCTTTTTTGGGTTTTCGAATGGGGAAGTCAATTAAGATAAAAAGTAATTTATTAAATAAATATGTCAGCCTTGATTCAGATTTAGTTTTTAAAATATTTATTGTACTAGCTGTTATCGGCTCTTTTTACTCTATGTATGCTATTTATCTTGATATTGGAGGTTTAGACGGGATGATATCTTTAATTCAAAACAACCAAGCCAATGAATTAAAAAGAAGCTTGTATAGAGAATATTCAATAGGTTTAAAAAGTTTGCGTTATGTATCTATACACGCTGTTACGTTAGCTTTGATTAGGAGAATCGTTTTTAAAAAGAAATCACTAAAATTAGATTTAACAGCTCTTGCTACATTATTAATGTGCGCTATAATTTCGAGTAGATTATCAATCATTGTTACCATTGTTCAAACTGTGTTAATTCTTGTTTTATACAATAAAATTAAACTTAAACCGCGGCGAGTTTTAATTGGTGGCGTTCTATTTTATCTTCTTATAAGCACTTTTAATTACACAAGAAATTATGGCTTTTATAAAAAATTTGGAAACATGAATTTTTTTGAAGCTGGCGCAGCAGATATGATAGTGTATCTAGGTACTCCTTTTCAAGGGGCTGTTTCGGTTGGAGAAAATACTCAAATGATAAGAGCAGAACCACTGAACTGGTATAAATATTCTGGAATACCACTCAGTCTTACAACAAATTCTTCTTTTTTATACTATTTTAGAGCTCATGGTTGGATGTGTTTTCTGGTCGCTTCGTTTTTTCTTTTTACTTATGCCTTTATGGCTGGAATATTTATTAAGTTTAAAAGTAATGTTTTGATTTTAGTTTATACTACTATAATGTATATATTTGCAGAGTTTTGGCGCGTATATTTGTTTTATCAAGGCATCATGATTGCTCTAATTGTTACTCCTATATTAGTGCTGTTAACCGTTTTAATAATTAAAGCGATTTCTTATAAAAAAGCAAAATCAATTGAATGATAAAATCATAAAATATGACCTGGTAATTGACGCTAGAATGTTAGGGGCTTCAGGGATAGGTGAATATATTGAACATACTGTGAAAGGAATAACTATTTCTAGTGATTTTAAAATATTGTTGATGGTTTTTGATGACTATTTAAATTTTTTTGGTCCAAAGCATAGTAACTTACATTATATAGTGCTAAAACACAAAGTTTACAACCCTCTAGAGAACCTTGAATTGGCTTTAAAAATACCTAAGTCAATAATTTATTGGACACCTCATTTTAACACAACAATATTGCCGACACGAGCAGAAAAGAGGTTAACAACAATACATGACGTCTTTCATCTAGCAAACCCATCATATTTTAGTTTTTTTAAATATAGGTATCTTAAATTTCTATATACAATGGCAGGATTTTTATCAGAAAAGATAATTACTGTCTCAAAATTTTCTAAGGATGAAATTGAAGTTTATTTAGGTGAAAACGTATCGAAAAAAGTTGAAATTGTTTATAATGGCTTTAAAAAATCTTCAATATCAAAATATAAAAAAGAAACACAAGACGCTCCGAAAATACTTTTTGTTGGTAATCTAAAACCACATAAAAACTTAGGTGTATTGTTAGATGCTTTTGAAGCTTTAAGTTTGAAAAGAAAGTTAAAATTAGTTATTATTGGAAAAATTACTGGATTTATTAATCCAGTATCCAATAATATCATAGATAAAATTAAAGCAAATAAAAACATTGAACTTACGGGTTATGTCTCAAATGAAGAACTAGAGAGCCACTATCAAACATCATCAATATTTGTGTTTCCATCTCTTTATGAAGGGTTTGGCTTGCCTATTTTGGAAGCTTATTCGAATAACGTACCTACTATTGTTTCAAATATTCCTCCTTTTAAAGAAGTCGCATCAGATGCTTCTATTTATTTCGACCCTAGTGATTCAGGTGATTTAGTAAATAAAATTATTTATCTGCTAGATTCAGAGATAGAATCAGAGAAACTCATAGAAAAAGGATATAAAAGGTTAGATGATTTTTCTTGGGAAAAAGCGGTTGATGAGCACATATTACTTATTAAATCTATGATTTTAAATTAAATTAAATTGAACAACGAAAAATATTATATAACAAAGCAGTCATTACTTTTATTTGTGGTGTGCTTGTTTATGCCGTATATTTTTGCAAGCATAGCTTTAGCAATTAGTATAACAGCCTTTTTAACAGAAAGCTTTATGTTGAAAGAAATTAAATTTGAAAAAAGTCATTTGGTTTTTTCAAGCTTAATTATGATGTTTATTGCTAACATGTTATATTTTGGTTTTGATAGTAAAGTATTAGAAAAACTACTTAGAATAGTTCCAATTCTTTTTTTTCCAATTCTTTTTTTTAATGTACAGTTAAACTCAAAAGAGTTAAATAGGATCTTAGATTTTTTCCTAGGCTCACTTATCATGTTTTGTGTGTTTTCAATAGGTTATGTTTCTATTAATTATTGGTTAACGGAAACCCGCGAACATTTATTAACTTTAGAGAAAACTATTCTAGTAGGTCAGGTATATATATCAAGGGTTTTTGAGTTTCATACACCTTATCTTAGTTTTTATTTATTAACAGGTTGTATTATTTGTTACCATAAGGCATTTAGGCAAAAAAAATACATTTATATGTTTTGTTTATTATTAGTGTTTATGCTTTATTTTACCGGAAGAACATCTCTTTTTTTGGCTCTGCTATTGTTTGTGCTACTCTTAAAATCGTTTTTTAAGTCAACAAAAAAAGCTGTTATCTTGTTAACGTGTATTGTTTTTTTTATAGGATACGCTTGTTATAATTTTCCAATGTTAAATGAGAAAACAATGCGTGTTTTTGAAAAAGGTTTTGGAGTATATCAAAGATATTATTATTTGGAAGCCGCTTTTATTGCTGTAAAAGAAAATATCATTTTAGGGTTAGGCTTAGTAAACTATCAAGTTGAGTTATCTAAGTTTTTACCAAATGGAGTAATAGCCAATACACACAACCAGTATTTAGAGTTTTTTGTGTCCACTGGTTTATTCGGTTTAGTTACTTATTTATATTTGAAGTTTGAAATTTTAAAAAAAGCGATTGTACAGCGCCCAAGGACGCTATTGATTTTTATTATCTTTTTTAGCCTAGCAGAATTAACAGAAGCATTGCTTTATAGGCAAAGGGGAATAATGCTATTTGCATTTATCACTAGTTTGCTGTTTTATAGTAATCTTACAGAAAAAAAGGTATACTCATATCGAAATAATGTTTAACGTTTTTTTTTTTGAAGATAAGTATCTAAAAATTAACATAATATAAGATCTTTTTCGTTTATGTGGTAATTGTTCTTAAATTAATAAAACAATATCATAACTTTGTTGAAATTAAAAATAACCATGAATAAAACAGTAATGATTTTTGGAGGAGCCGGATATATCGGAATTCATCTTTTAAAAAAATTACTGGCAGAAAATACAAATAAATTTGCTAGAGATTTTAATATTAAAAACATATTTTTCACAAGTAGTATTGCGCCTTACAGTTGGTCTTTAAAGCAAAGAACAGGATCATCAACATTATACCCCGAAACCGCTTATGGCATATCGAAAGGGTTTGCCGAAAAAATCCATAAAGAATTGATGGCTGAGAATACAACAAGACGATTGGTTATAGTAAGACCAAGTGTTATCTTTGGACCCAAAGACCTTGGTAGTGTTTATAGAATGATTAAAGCCCTTAAAAAAGGAACATTTATTCTTCCTAATGGTGGTAATGTAATTAAAGGTTGTAGATGCGTTTATGGTTTAGTGGAAAGCATGTTAGTTACTATTAATAAATTGGAGAGGTTTATATTGTATAATTATGCGGAAAATCCAGTAGAACCCCTGAGCAAAATGGTACTTATTGCTAAAGAATATTTGAATATTAAAAAACCAACATTAAAATTACCAGTTTCCATATTGGCTGTAATTACATTTTTTGTTCAAATTTTGTTCAAATTAATAGGTAAAACCTCAGATATCCATCTTGTGAGGGTTAGAAAAGCAGGTTTTCCTACTAATACTAAACTGCAATATTTAATAGATGAAGGTTTTGGTTTTAAAAGAGCTTTAGAGAATTGGAATTCTATTCCACTAGATGTTTTTAAATAATGAAAGTAGCTATTATACATTATTGGTTTATAACTAGAAGAGGTGGTGAGAAAGTTATCGAATCTATTTTAAGTTTATTTCCAGGTGCAGATATTTATACGCTTTTTTACGATAAAGAAATTTATGGAGATTATCTTAAAAACCATAAAGTGTACACTTCAAATTTAAACATCCCGTTTCTAAAAAAAAGATACCAAAAAATTTTCCCATTATATCCTATTGGTATTAAATCCTTGAAATTAAAGGATGATTACGATTTGATTATTTCTTCAGAATCTGGACCAGCTAAGGGAATTTTAAATAAAAATGGAATACCTCATATTTGTTATATTCATTCTCCTATGAGGTATTGTTGGGGCTTTACCGACAAGTATTTACTATCTGTAAATAAAATGCTAAGGCCTATATTATCATTTTTTTTTAATAGACTAAGAGAATGGGATAAAACAACTATTGATGGAGTTGATTTGTACATAGCAAATTCTGAAAACGTGGCTAAACGTGTAAACCATTTTTATAATCGTGAAGCAGAAGTTGTATATCCTCCTATTGCAGACAATCTCTTTGATAAACCATTAGTTATTAATGAAAATAGGGATGTTTATTTAAGCTTTGGAGCTATTACACCTTATAAAAGAATAGATTTATTAGTAGACACTTTTAATATAAATGGAAAAAAACTTATAGTTATTGGAAGAGGGTCTGAAATGGAAAAACAAAAAAAGAGAGCAAAAAGCAATATAGAATTTAAAGGTGAATTACCATGGGAGGAGATAGAAGGTATTCTTTCTAGGTCTAAAGCTTTATTATTTCCAGGAGAAGAAGATTTTGGAATGATACCACTAGAAATTATGTCCTATGGTATTCCTGTAATAGCTTATAATAAAGGGGGGGCGTTAGAAACAGTTGTTGAAAATTTATTGAAGGTAGAGGAGTCTTCTGGGGTGTTTTTTGAGAATCAAGAAGTTAATTCGTTAGAAGGGGCTATTGGGCGTTTTGAAAAACTTGAGAATGGATTTAATTCAGTTTGGATAAGAAATCATGCTAAAAGATTTTCTGAAAAGATTTTTTTAGAAAAAATGCAGTTTCAAATAGATTTTTTTCTGAAAAATAAATAGCAGTTTTAAATAATTCATATTATGAATATCAAAAATATATGTTATGCTTTTGGCCCTAATATGTGGGCAGTCACTAAGCCAATGTCCAAATAAAAAGTGACCGATAACGATTTAAACGAAAGCGCTTTAAACTTGGTTTATGAATCTCAAATTTTAGAATCTTGATTATTTAAACACATGTTTACTCGAGGACAATAGAAACCTAATAAAAGTAGACAATGATTTATATAAATCATTTAAAATTATGATTGGTGAAATCTATATGTCAAATGTATATAAAAAGACAAGATTGGAGATTTTGGTTTAATATTTTAGATAAAACAGAAAAGGCTACAGGTATTAAATAACCCTTGGCTTTTTATAGAACATCAAACAGCTCTTTAGGTAAGAATAAATTCTTGCTAATCAAGGAGAATTTTAACTTTTTTAGGTTGTTTTTAAAAAAGAACGTTTTTGAAAGTTTTTTAATGTTAACTAATTTTTTGGTATTTCATTTTTATTTTAGAATATTTGGACATTAGAAAGATTTCATTCTTAATAAAGAAAATTAAATGAGTTATAAACAAGGACGTTATTCTAAATTAATAAAACCAGTTATTAGATTGATTGATTTAATAATTCTAAATGGTGCGGTTTTTTTGTTTCCAATTAATTTAAGCAATCATTATTTATTTGTTTGCTATATATCCGTTTCATGGGTAATTATAGCTGTAAGGAATAATTTTTATGAAGTATATAGGCATACACGAATTATTCAGGTTACTAGATTACTAGTTAATCAACTTGTTTTTTTTACATTTATTTTGTATGCTTACATGGGGTTTTTTAAACAACCGCACATAGGCAGAGTTGCTTTAGCTAAATACCTTTTATTTACAATAATTTTAATTTTCTTGTTTAAGTTTATAACTTTTTATTTTTTTAAAAAATTCCGTTCTGTTTTACAAGGAAATCAAAGAGATGTTATTGTTATTGGAGAAAACACCAAAATAAGACAACTTATACAAACCTTTAAAAATCAACCAGATTTTGGTCTAAGATTTAGAGCTCAATTTTGTTCTAATGATAAAGATTTTTCGTTAAAAAAATGTTTTAAATATGTTGTAGAAAACAATATTGACGAAATATTTGTTTCGGTTTCAGAATTAAGTAATAAGGAAATGAATTTACTTATAAACTTTGCAGATAACAATTTAAGAACGTTGAAGTTTATACCTGATAATAAAGATATTTTTTCAAAAAGATTGCAATATGAATATTACGATTTTACTCCAATTTTATCTTTAAGAAAAATTGCAGTCCACGAACCATTAAATGCTTTTGTTAAGCGAGCTTTAGATGTAATTGTTTCATCAATTGCTACAGTTTTTTTATTATCATGGTTAACACCTTTAATTGCTTTATTAATAAGGTTAGAGTCTAAAGGACCAATATTTTTTAAACAAAAAAGACATGGCTTAGATGGTCATGAATTTGGATGTCTAAAGTTTAGGTCTATGGCTGTTAATAAAATAACAGATGATTTACATGTTAAAAAAAACGATATGCGTGTAACTAAGATTGGCAGATTTATTAGAAAGACAAGTATAGATGAATTACCACAGTTTTATAATGTGCTTTTAGGGCATATGTCTGTAGTAGGACCTAGACCTCACATGACATCTTTATCTGAAGTTTATTCGAAAAAGGCGAATAAATATATGGTCCGGCATAATGTTAAACCAGGTATTACTGGTTTAGCTCAAGTAAGTGGTTGTAGAGGCGAAGTAGAAACCGATTTCGATATTATTAACAGAACAAAATATGATATTTTTTATATTGAAAACTGGTCGTTTTTATTAGATATTAATATTATTTTACAAACGATTGTGAATGTTTTTCAAGGAGAAGATAAAGCTTATTAAAACAATTTAAATGAAAATTGATTAAGTTATTTCAATTCACATAAAGCAAGTAACCAAATTAGGTGTTTTTGATAGTATATTATTAACACTGAAATTTCTGAGTATTGAGAAAATTAAAAGTTTTTTAACTATATAAACATGAATACAATATTAATAACCGGAGCAGCAGGGTTTTTAGGTTCTCATTTGTGCGATCGTTTTCTTAAAGAGAATTTTAAAGTTTATGGTATGGATAATTTCATTACGGGAGATTCCAAAAACATTAATCATTTATCTGACAATTCCAATTTTGAATTTATTAACCACGATGTTACAGAGTACATCGAAATAGAGGGTGAGTTAGATTATATTCTTCATTTCGCTTCGCCAGCAAGCCCAATAGACTATTTAAAGATCCCAATTCAGACTTTAAAAGTAGGTTCGTTAGGTACACATAACTTGTTAGGTGTAGCGAAAGCTAAAAATGCGAGAATGCTTATAGCGTCTACTTCCGAAGTTTATGGAGATCCGTTAGTTCACCCTCAAACAGAGGATTATTATGGGAACGTTAATACAATAGGGCCTCGTGGTGTTTATGATGAAGCCAAACGTTTTCAAGAATCGATTACCATGGCATACCATAGGTTCCATGGTGTAGAGACTAGAATAGTAAGAATATTTAATACTTATGGACCTAGAATGAGACTTAACGACGGAAGAGTAATTCCGGCTTTTATGGGGCAAGCTTTAAGAGGTGAAGATTTAACTGTTTTTGGTGATGGATCGCAAACAAGATCATTCTGTTATGTAGACGACCAAATTGAAGGTATTTACAGGTTATTGTTAAGTGATTATGTAGAACCCGTAAATATTGGTAACCCATTCGAAATAACGATAAAGGATTTCGCAGAAGAAATTATTAAATTAACAGGAACAATGCAAAAAGTAATTTATAAAGATTTACCTGTTAATGACCCAATGCAAAGACAACCAGATATTTCATTAGCGAAAAAGCTTTTGGGTTGGGAGCCTAAGGTACAAAGAGCCGAAGGAATGAAAATAACTTTTGATTATTTTAAAAGCTTAACAGAAGAGGAGCTATATAAAAGTGAGCATAAAGATTTTACTGGCTATATAAATAAATAGTAAATTTATATTTTTTCTTCTTAAATATTTATAACGATAAGCATTTATTGTTTATAATCATTAGGGTCGAATCTAAGTGGAACCTGATATCAATCTTATAAAAGATGATGTTTTTTATGTTTAGAATTGATCATTATTATGACGATTAAAATTATATTAATAAGAGATAATAATGTGTGTTAAAACAATTCAATGATAACCCCTTCAGTCTCCATAATAACACCCATGTTTAATTCTGAAGTCTTTATTTCAGAAACTATAGGCAGTGTTATAAATCAAACTTATAAAAATTGGGAGTTGTTATTAATTGATGATTGTTCTAACGACAATACTTTAAAAATAATTCAACCTTTCTTGCAAGCGCATTCCAATATAAAACTTATTAAAAACCAAGTTAATTCTGGCGCCGCGATTTCTAGAAACAAAGGTATTCAAGCTGCAAAGGGTGATTATATTACTTTTTTAGATGCTGACGACCTTTGGAGGCCAGAAAAACTTAAAACTCAAATTACTTTTATCGAAAAAGAAAATTGTGATGTGTGTTTTTGTAGCTATGATTTAATAAACGAAAAAGGAGACAAATTAAACAAACGAGTTAAAGCTTTAGAAATACTTAGCTACACCAAACTTTTAAAGAGTAATTACATTGGTAATTTAACGGGTATGTATAATGCTCGTGTTTTAGGTGAAATAACAACGTCTAATCTAAGAAAACGGCAAGATTGGCTCATATGGTTAGCTGCAATTAAAAAGTCAGGAAAACCCGCCAGAGGCATTCAAGAATCATTGGCTTACTATCGTATTCACGAAAATTCAATGTCTTCAAATAAGTTAAGTTTGGTAAAGCATAATTATTGGGTTTATAAAAAAGGATTGAGGTTTTCTACGGTAAAGTCAATTTTTTCGATGTTTGTATTTTTAAATGAGCACTTTTTTGTAAAGTCGAAGCAAACCATTAAGGTAAATAAGACTTAAATTGCTTTAGTTTACCACTTTTAGAGCGCTCAAGTTTTTCTTTACGTTCAAACACAACAATTAAATGAGGTTCTAGATATTTTGAAATCGCTTTTTTTATGTGTTCTAAATTTTCCTCAGTTAAAAGCTTATTACTAACATAGCTAATCTTGAAGGTGTCCAACTTTAGTTGCTCAATAATAAACTCTTTTACATTGCCATCATTCTCTATAATGGTTTTTGTAACGTAATAAAAAGTTAATCCGGCCGCTTTTTTTCCGCTGGGTAGCATCACCAAATCACTAGTTCGTCCTACTAATTTTTCTAGAATAGGTTTTTGTAACGTGCTTTTTTTAGATAGAGTTCCAATATCGCCTAAATCGTATCGGATAAGGGGATGCGCTTTATTGTAAAGCGACGTAATAACAATACACCCTTCTTCGCCGTAAGGTAATACGTTATTATTTTTATCTAAAATTTCAACAAATAAATCTTCAGTATTAACTACCCATTGGTCAGTTTTGTTTTGGAAAGCAATTAAGCCTAATTCGGCAGCTCCATATTCATTAATAACAGGGATACCTAGTTGTGCTTCTAAAAGGTTTTTATCTTCGCGAAAAAGCATTTCTGAAGTTGTAATACAAGCTTTTAAGGATGGACAAATCGTTTTTAAAACAATATTATGTTGTTCTAAATATTTTGCAAATTGAACAATAGAACTTGTGTAACCGTTAATATAATCGAACTTAGTTTTGCTGAATTTCTCAATATTTTTTTCTAATTGAGAATCACTTAAATCGAAAACGGAAAAGCGAAACCGATTACTTAATGCATCTTTAAAACGTTCTTTATAATAGTCTTTTTTACCTAAAGGAATTCCATAGAAACGGGCTTGTTTAGAGTGATTCAAATCTAAATTAAAGCAACTGTATCTATCCATAAAATTTGCCCAAATTAAGGCATGGCAAAATTTATCTTTCGCAAAAATAAAGGGTGTACCCGATGATCCAGAAGTTTTATTAATAAAAACAGTTTTGGCAGTAAATCCTTCAGAAAGTCTTTGTTCTAGAGGTTGCTGTAAATCACGTTTTGTCATTACAGGAATGCTATTCCAATCGCTTAAATCTACGTTTTTTACAAACTGTTTATAAAACGGATTATGTTTTAAATGATGAGCTAGAATATCACGTTTTGAGGTTTCAATATAACTTTCAAAATCTAATTTTTGTTTACTTTGGATTGTTTTCAAAAAGGCCTTAGCTTCCTTTATCGGGAAGCCTTTTAATTTTAAAGACAAGTTGAATAATTTCAAAATAAAATAGAGTATAATAGTTTTTGTAAAGTAAATAAAAAATATTCGTGTTTTCGTGGCATTAGTTTTATTTTTGTCTTTCGTAATTACGAAAAATAATAATCAACAATTTGTTATTTCCGTGTAAACGGAAGTATAAAAACATCGAAAAATAATGAATATTTTAATTCTTGGTTCAGGCGGAAGAGAACATACATTTGCTTGGAAAATTGCTCAAAGTCCTTTATGTAATCAGCTTTTTGTTGCTCCTGGAAATTCGGGAACTGCAAACGTGGCAACCAATGTAAATATTGGTGTTACCGATTTTGATGCTATTAAAGAATTGGTGTTAGACAAACAAATCGATATGGTTGTTGTTGGTCCAGAAGATCCTTTAGTGCAAGGTGTTCACGATTTTTTCTTGAATGATGATACTATCAAGCATGTCTCTGTTATTGGGCCGCAAAAAGTGGCAGCTGAGTTAGAAGGCAGTAAAGAATTTGCAAAAGAATTTTTATACCGTCACAATATTCCAACCGCAGCTTATGAGAGTTTTACAAAAGAAACTGTAGAAAAAGGTTATGCTTTTTTAGAAACTTTAAACGCGCCTTACGTATTAAAAGCCGATGGGTTAGCAGCTGGTAAAGGTGTTGTTATTCTTAATGATTTAGATGAAGCTAAAGCTGAACTAAAAAGTATGTTGGTTGATGCTAAATTTGGAGAAGCTAGTAACAAAGTGGTTATTGAAGAATTCCTTGACGGCATAGAATTAAGCTGTTTTGTTTTAACCGATGGAGAAAATTATAAAATTTTACCAACAGCAAAAGATTACAAACGTATTGGCGAAGGTGATACCGGTTTAAATACAGGTGGTATGGGAGCTGTTTCTCCAGTGCCTTTTGCGACAGATGAATTTTTAAGCAAAATTGAAGAACGTATTGTAAAACCAACAATTAGTGGTTTTAAGAAAGATAATTTACCTTATGTAGGCTTTGTGTTTATCGGTTTAATTAAAGTTGGAGACGACCCAAAAGTTATTGAGTATAACGTGCGCATGGGAGATCCAGAAACCGAAGTGGTTTTACCAAGATTGAAAAATGATTTTGTTGAAATTCTTCAAGCTATGGCAAACGGTACTTTAGATAAAATTAATATTGAAATCGACGAACGCGCTGCAACAACCATAATGTTAGTATCTGGTGGGTATCCAGAAGCTTATGAGAAAGGTAAAGAAATTACAGGAGTAGATACTATTGAAGATTCTATAGCTTTTCATGCAGGTGCACAACTACAAGATGGAAAAATTGTAACCTCTGGAGGCCGAGTTATGGCAATAACATCTTATGGAAATACGTACCAAGAGGCCATAAAAAAATCTTACCAAAACATAGATAAACTAAATTTTGATAAGATGAATTATCGTAAAGATATTGGATTCGATTTATAAGTAAGAATGAGCAGAAATGCTTTTGTTTTCTTCGTTATTATCGTTGAAACTTTTTAATTGTAACATCCAGTAAACCATTGCTGCAAAGCCAATGATTACAAAAATCCAAGAAATAGTACTTGCTGCAAACCAATTTTCAAGTTCTAAAGCTCTTAAAGCATCCATAGGAGTTAAAAGAACATTAACAAATAAATCTTGTATTGCGTAAAAGAAATCTTTCATGTGTGGTATATTATTTCTAACTTGGTTAGATTGTTAGTATATTTACATGGCAAAAATACAAAAACAGTTAATGATTACAAGTATTTTTAGTAAATCTAAGCCAATAAATTTCATTATCGTATTTTTTATTACGCTATTGGCATTTATTGTGGGGCGGATAGGTTTGCCAACCGAAGAGGTTACAACGCTTTTGGTATTGGAAGAATTCGGGCTATTTTGCGTTTGTTATGCCTCTATTTTACTTGTTAATTTTATAGTTAGTAAAAATAGTTTAAGCGGAAAAAGTAACTACGAAATCTTGTTATTTAGTCTGTTTTTATTCAGCTTAACGCAAACTACGAGCAATATAAATATTTTATTTTCTAACTTTTTTGTATTGTTGGGCTTACGGCGTGTTATAAGTTTACGTTCTCAAATCCAGATGAATAAAAAGTTGTTTGATGCAGCATTTTGGTTTGCTATTGCGGCACTTTTTTACTTTTGGGCCATTTTGTTTTTCATACTAATTTTAGTGTCGTTGGCCCTATATAACGATATAAAAGTAAACCATTGGTTTATTCCTTTTACAGGAGTTGGTGCCGTATTTGTTATCACTTCGGCTGTTTCTATTGTTTATTATGATAGTTTTTTTGATACATTTAAAAGCCTTCCAGAAGTTAGTTTTAACTTTAACAGTTACAATTCCGCCTCCTATATTATTGCAATAACCATCCTTTTATCCTTCGGTATTTGGTCTTCCTTTTATTATATAAAGAGTATTAAAGAGAAGAAAAAAGCATTTCGAGTATCATTTAAGTCTATTTTGCTTTCTGCGATAATAGGCTCTGCCATAGTAGTGTTATCGCCAATAAAAGATGGTAGTGAGTTTTTATTTGTATTTGCACCTTTGGCAATAGTTATAGCCAATTATATTGAGATTATTGAAGAGAATTGGTTTAAAGAAACCTTTCTTGCTATATTATTTATTCTCCCTTTTGCACTGTTATTGTTGTAGTTTTTGGCCAAAAGCTAAATCTCCAGCATCACCAAGTCCGGGAATAATATAACCTTTATCATTCAGTTTTTTATCAATAGCAGCGATCCACAAATTTGTATTTTTATCAAAATGTTTTTCAATAAAATCTACACCTTCTTGTGCTCCAATTATGCAAGCTAAATGAACTTCTTTTGGCGTCCCAAAAGGTTTTAAGGCTTCAAAAGTTGCAAGCATAGATTGTCCCGTGGCTAACATGGGATCTGCTAGAATTAGTGTTTTATTTTCTAAATCCGGACAAGCTAAATATTCAACTATAATCTCAAAACTTTCAGGCTCATGTTTATGGTGACGGTATGCAGAAATAAAAGCATTTTCTGCAGTATCAAAATAGTTTAGTAAGCCATTATGCAAAGGCACACCAGCTCGCAAAATAGAGCATAAAACTATATTGTTATCCAACTCATTAATAACACAATCTCCTAAGGGTGTTTTAATTGTGGAAGATTTAAAGTTGAAGTTTTTACTCATTTCATAACCCAAAATTTCACCGATACGTTCTATATTTCTACGGAAGCGCATGCTGTCTTTTTGAATTTCAATATCTCTCATTTCAGCGAGAAACGTGTTTAACACAGAGTTTTGTTCAGATAAATGATGAATATGCATAATGTTGTTCGAATTTCTATCAGTAAAGTTAAGTAAATATCAAGTATATTTGTACTTTAAAATTTATACAATATGTTTACAACTAAAGCTAATAAAATTTTTCAGGACGTTATTGCCAAATACCACATTATTAATACAGTCGATCAACCTTTTACAAACGCTTACGCGGAAAGTGATTTACTAGAACATTTATTATATAGAAAATGTTGGATTGATACCGTGCAATGGCATTATGAAGATATTATTCGTGATCCACAAATAGACCCGGTTGCAGCGTTAACTTTAAAACGTAAGATTGATGCATCTAACCAAGATAGAACAGATATGGTAGAATATATCGACAGCTATTTTCTTGAAAAATATAAAGATGTTAAGGTTAAAGATGGTGCTACAATTAATACAGAGAGCCCAGCTTGGGGTGTAGATCGTTTATCAATTTTGGCGCTAAAAGTATACCATATGAATGAAGAAGCAACGCGTACAGATGCTTCCGATACTCATAGAACAGCTTGCCAAACAAAGCTTGATATTTTGTTAGAACAACGTGTAGACTTATCTACTGCTATCGATACGCTTTTAACCGATATTGAAAAAGGTGATAAATACATGAAAGTGTACAAGCAGATGAAAATGTATAATGATGATGAATTGAACCCTGTTTTAAGAGGGCAAAAATAATTTATAGAATTATAAAACGGATTGTGCTTTTTTTTGGTTCAATCCGTTTTTTTTAGTGTTGAAATTTAATGCCTAAACCAAAACAACATATTTTAGTTATCCGTTTATCAGCAATGGGAGACGTAGCTATGGTGGTGTCCGTTATACGTGGTTTAGTTGGTAAGTATCCAGATGTAAAAATCACAGTGCTAACCAGAGAATTTTTTACTCCATTTTTTAGAGATTTACCTCAAGTAACCGTTTTTCCTGCCGATCTAAAAGGTAGGCATAAAGGCGTTTTTGGTCTTTGGAAACTTTCAAAAGAATTAAAGGTCTTTAAAATTGATGTTATTGCCGATTTACACAATGTATTGCGAAGTAATATTTTGAAATTATTTTTCTTCGGAAAACGAACAGTTCAAATTGATAAGGGGCGAGCAGAAAAGAAAGCATTGGTTTCTGGTAAAAAATTTCAGCAATTAAAAACTACACATCAACGTTATGCTGATGTTTTTGGTAAGTTAGGTTTTCCAATTGATATTTCTAACCCCACATTTCCAGAAAGAGTAGTTTTAAGTTCTAAGCTTCAAACGCTTATTGGGCACAGTTTTAAAAAAATTATTGGTATTGCACCTTTTGCAGCTCACGAAGGTAAAATGTATCCTTTAACTTTAATGAAAAAAGTTATTGATGCACTTTCAAAAGATTATCAAATTGTATTATTTGGTGGTGGAAAAAAGGAAGTGGAGGCTTTAAATGATATAGAAAATACATTTGAAAACGTTGTGAGTGCCGCAGGAAAACTTAGTTTAAACGAGGAATTGGACCTTATTTCTAATTTGGATGGTATGTTAGCCATGGATTCGGGAAATGCGCACATGGCAGCTATGATGGGCGTAAAAACAATAACTATTTGGGGTGTAACGCATCCGTTTGCTGGTTTCGCACCATTTAATCAACCTAAAGATTACGCTTTGGTTGCCAATAGAGATCTATTCCCTGAAATTCCAACTTCTATTTTTGGTAATAAATATCCCGAAAACTATAAAGATGCAGCAGGAAGTATTAGTCCGGAAACTATTATTTCAAAAGTAAAAGGTAGTATTTAAACCATTTTTTGTTTCAAGACAACGCCTCTAATGTTGAGGTTTTATTTTTTAATTATAATTCCGTTAGTCATTTCAATATCACCAGGTTTTTCAAACCAAGTTTCCATAAAATCAAAATCGGTTTTACTAACTTCAAATTCAAAAGTATCACCTTTTTCAATATTTCTTTTTAAAACTCTTTCGTAGCGTATTTCTTTAGAGATATCTAGAAAATGTGTAGTGAGTTTATAGCCGTTTTCAGAAGAAAACGTTCTGAATTTTTCGCGATGTTTAAATTTTGATAGTCCTAAATCTAAAATAGAATCAGTTGCAGCTTTTTCTAGTTGATGGATTAAATCCAAAATTATGGTTTCAGAGCGTTCAATACGCTCAAGAAACCAGTCTAAACTATCTGTTGGTTTTTTATCCGGAAGAAACAAATTTTTATTCCATGTATCAATAGAAAAAAGAACAGCTTTAGATTTTTCTTTTAAACTATTTGCATAGGTTGTTTTCCCAGAACCCGTATTCCCAACAATTAAGTGAATCATTAAAACTTATTTTTTAAACATCATCAAAATCTACCGTAATAGTTTCTGTTGTTGGGTGTGCCTGGCAGGTTAAAATTAAACCTTCGGCAACTTCACTTTCGGTTAAAATATTGTTTTGGCGCATAGTGGCTTCTCCTTCAGTAATACGGGCTAAACAACTACTGCAAATACCGCCTTGGCAGGAGTAAGGCGCATCTAAATCTTCATCTAAAGCAGCTTCAAGAATAGTTTGTTTTTGCGACATTTCAAAAGTTGTGCTTTCATCGTCAACGGTAACTGTAATTTTAGTTTTTCCGTTAGGAGTAGCACTGTCTTCGTTAATTTCAGCAGGTTTTGATGCTTTAAAAAGTTCAAAATGAATGCGGTTTTCATCAATATCATGTCCTGTTAAAACATCTTTCACCATATGTATCATAGCCTCTGGGCCACAAAGGTAAAAGGCATCTACTTCAATATGTTTATGTTTGTTTTTTATAACATAATTAACCGTGCTTTTTTCGATTCTACCAAAAATGGCATCGTCTTGATCTTGCTGACTAAAAACAAATTGTACAGAAAAACGATCTTTATGAGCATGTTGAAGTTCTAAAATTTCATCAAAAAACATAGTGTCTTCTTTAGTTTTGTTACCATAAACTAAAATAACATTACTATGTGTTTCTTCTTCTAAAGCACATTTTATAATACTTAAAACAGGTGTAATACCACTACCAGCAACAAAAGCGGCAATATTTTTGGTTTTGCTATCGTTGGGTGTAAAAGTAAAACGACCTTTTGGTGGTGCAACATCTAGAGTATCTCCAACTTTTAAAGTATTGTTGGCATAAGCCGAAAAGGTGCCATCTTTCACTTCTTTTACGGCAACTTTAAGTTCACCGCTTTTTGGCGAAACGCATAGTGAATAATCACGACGTATTTCGTTACCATTAATTTCGGTTTTTAGGGTAATATATTGTCCCGCCGAAAAAGAAAAAGTTTCTTTTAAATTGTCCGGTAAATTAAAAGCAATGCTAATAGATTTTTCGGTTTCTCTAGTTATGGTCTTAACAGATAGTTTATGGAATGATGACATGTGTATTAATTTTTAACAAAAATAGTGAAGCTTTAAGTTTTTGCCGAAAATTTTTTAACTTACTTTGTAACAAATCACTTAAATTTCTTACTAACAATCATAATTCAATTAAGTATAACCTATTAAATTTCGATTAAAATGAAAAAAGTACTACTCGTTTGTCTATTTATGGTGGCTTTCGCTACAAAATCTAACGCACAAGATTCTTCAGAATTTAAAAATGAAACTGTTGAGTTTATTAAAATTACTGGGGCCGCTAGCGCCTTCGAGAATGCTATCGCGCAATTAGGTATGATGGTTTCTGATGAAAATAAGGAAGCTTACACTACAGAAGCAAACGGAACTTTAGTTGGTCTATACGATAAAATGGCTGATTTATATATGAGTGAATTCACGCAAGGTGAAATTCAGGAATTGGTTAAATTTTACCACACCGATTTAGGTAAAAAGTTAGCGACTAAGCAATTAAAACTAACACAACGCGCCATGGCTTTTGGACAATCTTGGGGGATAGAAGTACAGGGAATCGCAGCAAAATATAATTAAGACGCACCATGATTAAACTATTTTTAAGTTTAGAATGGAAAGCATTTTTTAGGTCGGCTTCATTTAAAATGAATCTGGTTTTTAAAATCCTATTGGGATTTAGTGCACTATGGATGCTCGTTACTTTTCTTGGTTTAGGTGTTGGCGCTTATTATTTAATTGAAAAACAATTGCATTTAGATCCATTAACAACCATTAATAATCTGTTGCTTTTTTATTTAGTTTTCGATTTAGTATTTCGCTATTTTCTCCAAAAAATGCCAATCGTTAATATCAGGCCATTGCTTTATTTACCTATTAAAAAGAGTAAAGTTGTAGGTTTTGCTTTGAACAAAACTATTCTATCTTTTTTTAATATTTTACACGCCTTCTTTTTTGTCCCGTTTTCCGTGATCTTGGTTATTGAAGGACATCCATTTATCAATGTTTTAGGGTGGCATGTGGCAATTTTAGCATTAATTTATTGCAATAATTTTATTAATGTTTTTGTAAATAGTAAAGATTCTGTTTTTTATTCTATTCTTAGTCTTTTTGTTATTCTTGGTGGACTAAAATATTTTAATGTATTTGATATAGCGAGTTTTACAGAACCGATATTTCAAGCATTTTATAACGCTCCTTATTTTGCTTTAATTCCAATTTTGGGTTTAGGTATATTATATAAAACAGCGTTTAGTTATTTTAGAAGAAATTTATATCTCGATGCTGGTTTAGCGAAAAAGGTGAAAATTGTAAAAACTGAAGATTTTGCATGGTTGAATCGTTTTGGAAGTCTATCAACTTTTTTAAAGAATGATATTCGGTTATTAAAAAGAAATAAACGTTCTAGAACGACTTTATTAATGAGTGGTTTATTTATTTTTTACGGACTTCTATTTTTTACAAATTCAATAGAAGCTTACAATGGTCCTTTTTGGAAAATTTTTGCTGGTATTTTTGTTTCTGGTGGCTTTTTGTTCAATTTCGGACAGTTTGTTCCAAGTTGGGATAGTGCATATTACCCGTTAATTATGAGTCAGAATATTAGATACAAAGAGTATCTATCTTCTAAATGGTATTTAATGGTTTTCGCAACTATCGTATCGACCATCTTCGCTTCATTTTATTTATATTTTGGATGGCAAGCGTACGCAGCTGTAGTGGTAGGAGCTATTTATAATATTGGTGTAAACTCACATATGGTACTTTGGGGAGGCGCTTATATTAAAACACCAATAGATTTAACATCTAATAAAAAGGCTTTTGGCGATAAAAAATCGTTTAATGCCAAAACATTATTATTAACTATTCCTAAGTTAGTTTTACCTATGGTTATTTATGCTATTGGTCATTTTGCTTTAGGAGAAGTATTTGGTTTTGTACTAGTATCACTCGTCGGTATTGCAGGATTTTTATTTAAAAACAAGGTTTTTGGTATTATTGAAAAAGTGTATAAAGCAGAGAAATACAAAACTATATCAGCTTACAAACAAAATAATTAAAGGATTATGATAACAACATCAAACTTATCAAAAACATATAACGGAATTCAAGTTTTAAACATTGAATCTTTAGACATCCCCAAAGGCCAAAGCTTTGGTTTAGTTGGTAATAATGGAGCCGGGAAAACTACTTATTTTAGCTTGCTTTTAGATTTAATACAACCCACAACGGGCTTTATTACAAATAATGGTGTGCAAGTTAACACTAGTGAAGATTGGAAACCCTTTACTTCTGCCTTTATAGATGAAAGTTTTCTGATAGGTTATTTAACACCAGAAGAGTATTTCTATTTTATAGGTGAATTAAGGAATCAAAACAAAGCAGATGTTGATGCGTTGATAGGTCAATTTGCTGATTTTTTTCACGGTGAAATTTTAGGTCAGAAAAAGTACTTACGTGATTTAAGTAAAGGAAATCAAAAGAAAGCGGGTATTGTTGCCGCACTTATTGGCAATCCTGAAGTTATAATTCTAGATGAACCTTTTGCGAATTTAGATCCAACTACACAAATCCGTTTAAAAGGTATTATTAAAGATTTAGCCGAAAAACAAGGCGTTACCGTATTAGTTTCTAGTCACGATTTATCGCATGTAACAGATGTTTGCGAGCGTATTGTAGTTTTAGAAAAAGGAATGGTAGTGAAAGATTTACAAACTAGTGAAGCAACTCTAAAAGAATTGGAGGCACATTTTGCTGGTGAAGAAGTTGTAGAATAGAAAATTACATTTTATAAATCCAACTCGCCGGATTTTGAGTATTCGTATCTTTAGAAATTACAAAACTCAAAATAGTTTCTCCAGTTGAAGGATTGGTAAATACCTCACCAATATCCTGCTTTGTAGTTACTTTATCTCCGGTTTTCACATAGATTTTAGACAAGTTTTTGTAATAGGTAATATAATTTCCGTGTTGAATAATTACAAACGGATTCACATTTTTATTAGCAACAACTCCAATTACTTCGCCATTAAAAACAGCTCTAGCTTTTGCGCCTTTTTCGGTTGCAATACGCACACCGTTACTATTTATAGTTAGCGATTTTATTACTGGGTGAGGTTGTTTACCATAACCCATTTGTACGACACCTTTACTTACTGGCCAAACTAATTTACCACGGTTGGCTTCAAAGTTTTTAGCTAATGCTAAGCCTTCCGGCGTTAGAGCAAAAGTTTTTGAACTCGTCGATTTACCTGCCTTTTTATTCGATTTTGCTATAGCTGCTCTAATAATTTTATTTATTTCTGCATCAATACGTTTGGCTTCTTTTTCTTTTTTCTTAATTTGATTAGCGTAACGTGAAATGTTACCTTGAATCTCTTTCATTAAAGCTTGCTGCTGTCTGCGCTCACTTTCTAAAGATTTTTGTGTCACCTTGTTTTCAGCAATAAGTTTGTTTTTAATCCCTTTTTGCTTTAATAGGCTGGTGTTTATTGTTTGTAATTCCAGTGTTTTTGCTTTAATTGTTTCACCTTGTTTTTTTTGGTGATCCGCATATTGTTGCATGTATTGCACGCGTTTGTAAGCTTGTTTAAAATTGTTTGAAGACAATAAAAACATAATCCTGCTTTGCTGATTTTTACTTTTATAAGACTTTACAATCATTGCGGCATATTCAGCCTTCAATTGCTTGAGTTCGTCTCTTAAACTGGTTATTTTGTTCTGGTTTGTGTTTATTTCACGCGTTAGTAAATTGGCTTGGCGGTTGGTAACCTTAATTAAGTTATCCAACACATTTATTTTGTGATTAAAATCTTCGATTAAAGAAAGTTTCGACTTAGCAATCGTTTTGTTTTCGGTACGTAATTCGTTTATTTTCTGAATTTCGCGACGTAATTCCTGACGACGTGTTTCTAACTCTTTTTGTTTATTGTTTTGAGAAAAACTAAGAGAGCCACAAAGCAAAAAGCCTAGTAGAAATATTATTTTATATGAAGATTTTCCTAAAATCATTCCAATTCAATTTTTTTGAAACCTGAAGGTATTTTAAACGGAAAACGTAGGTCTTCGTTTAAAGCAACACTTTTAAATTCGAGATTTATAATGGTTTCTTCATTACCTTCCACAGCAATTACTTTTATATTTTCTGGAAGAATTTGTTTTTCAACCTCTTGATGTGATAAATAATCGATTTGTAAATGTCTGAATTCTTTAGGTTGACTTATTTGTTGCGATTTTATTTTAAATAAAGACGGATCTATTAAAAAGAAAATTTCAAATAAAAGCTGTTGTTTTTTAGGTTGAAGTACATAGGCTTCATCAATAATCGAAGTGCTGTAAGAACCACTATTTAAGTTGAAAATAGCATCGCCTAAAAGTAAATTTTGTACTTTTTGAAAATCGAGCTCTGTTCCTAATAATTTGCTTAAATAACTAAAATCACCTTCAAAATAAGTATTGTCTAATTTGTTGTAGAAGCCAACTTTTTCGGGTGTTATCATGGCTCTAATTACCGAAAATGGAGCGTTCATCCATAATACTTCATCCTTTTTAGCTCTAAAACTTACGGTATTGGTTTGCGACTTTCCGTTTTTATTAAAGTTAATTCTAAGTTTAGCTTGCAGTGTTTTAAAATCTGGTCTTTTCTTAGTGTTCTCTTTAATAACAGCTTTGGACGACATGTTTAAATCGCCAGCTCCACCAGTAATTGTTCGCACCGATTTACAGCTAAAACTTAGTAGGAGGATAAAACTTAAAATGTAATATATAGATTTGTTCATTAATTTTTTAATTGTTGTGCCTTGTCACTAAACGTTTTCGCTTTGTCGGTATTGTTTAAAAGTGTGTAAGCTTTACTTAATTGGCTGTAAAAATCGGCTTCCATTTTAACATCATCAATAATATAATCTAAACCAATTTCTAAAGCATCGATTGCTTTTTTAGGTTTGTTTAGGTTATTTAAAGCCACGCCGTTTATTAAGTATAGCAAAGGTTGCGATGGGTATTTTTCTAAAGCGTCTGTACTTTTTTCTTCAACCTGTTTATAATCTTGTAAATCTATTTGAAGCAATAAAATATTTTTTAGGACCGCAAAATTATTGCTGTCTTGAGCTAAAGCTTTTTCGAAATACTCTAGAGCTTTTGGTTTATCATTTTTAGACAAGTAATACTGGCCCATTTCTAATAACGATTTTTCGTTATCTTCCTGGCTTACCATAGCTGTGGCTTCTAGTAAATCGGCTTCGTATTGTGGGTTTTGTTTAACGAAATTCACAAAATCTGATAATACTTTTACTTTAGCTTCAGGTTTAATTTGTGTGCTTTGCACAACAATTTTCATAGATTCAATAGCTTTGTCTGTATTGTTTTCATCTAAATAAAACTTGTACAATGCCAAATGTACTAATTGCGAATTCGGGTTCGCTTTAAGAAGTTCCTTTGCTGTTTCAAAAGCCTTTTCTTTGTTATTGTTTTCGCTGTAGCGGAAAATTAACGCTAAATAATTCGACTCTTTATCAGGGTTGTTTTCAACACGAGATTCTAAATTTTCTATCTGATCTTTTTTACGACCTGTCGCTTCATATGCTATATTTCGTAAACGATCTCTAGCGATAGAAACTCCAAACTTGGTATCTAATTCATCTAAAAGTTGAAGAGCCTCGTCGTACTTTTTAGTTTTCACATAAAGTGATGCTAAATCTTCTTTGTAATCGGGATGATAACTAACAAGTTGCTTAACCGTTTTAATGGCATTGTCTAAATCGTTTTGTCCTGCATAAAAACCGTAAAGTTCATCTAGAAACCATTCGTTATCGGGCTCTAAATCTACTGCTTTTTTCAAAGCATCTTCGGCAGCGTTATAATTTTTAAGTTTAAAATAGCTTTTCCCTAATTCAAAATATAAAACAGGAACTGCTTTATTTAAAGCAATACATTTCTGAAAATTTTCAGCCGCGCGATCGAAATTCTCAATGCTTTTCTGTTTTAAAGCTTCGTAAAATAACTCTTGGAACTCATCGTCATTATTACCTAAATCATCATTTGGTAATTTGTTAAAATCCACTTGCGCATAGTTCACCTCCGGAAAGATTAACATTCCAATGGTAAAAATGAATAAGTAGATTTTTTGTTTCATTTTAAAAAGACCTTTCAACTATCATTAAAGTTGAGAGTTAGATTTTAATTAATAATGTAAACTTCAATTTATAAAATTTCCTGTTTCACGGGAGTGGACAAAATTATTCTAAAACAGAATAATCACCAATACTAATACTTGTAAAATCTCCGTCGTATTTCACGTGATTTCCAATCATAGCATTATCTAAATTTGCGTTTTTAATGTTTGAATTTGTTTGAATTAAACTGTTTTTAATAGTCGAATTTTCAACAACTGTATTATTTCCGATAGATACAAAAGGTCCAACCGTAGCATCGTTAAGCACTACATTTTCACCAATAAAGCATGGTTCTATAATGTTCGAGTTTTCTAATTTCGCCGATGAAGCTACTAATTGCTCTTCACCATCTGCCTTTAAAAAACCTAACATACGTTGGTTAGTTTCGATGGTAATAGCTTTGTTTCCACAATCCATCCACTCATCTACAGTTCCGGTTTTAAACACTTTGCCTTCGGCCATCATGCGTTTTATACCGTCGTTAATTTGGTATTCGCCACCGTTCATAATGTTTTCGTCAAGAATTTCTTGTAGCTTTCCTTTTAAAACAGCAACATCTTTAAAGTAATAAATACCAATTACGGCTTGATTGCTAACAAAAGATTCTGGTTTTTCAACAAGCTCTATAATTTCCTTATTATCGTTTAACTTTACAACACCATAAGCTTCTGGATTATCTACTTGTTTAGTCCAGATAACACTATCGGCAGTTGGATCTAAATCGAATTCGGCACGTATTAATGTATCGGCGTAAGCAATAACTGCTGGGCCAGAAAGTGAAGGCTCTGCACACATAATAGCGTGGCCAGTTCCTAATGGTTTATCTTGACGATAAATAGAGGCTTTTGCCCCTAAGTTTTCGGCTAATGCTTTTAGACTATCTACAACATCGTCACCAAACCAAGCAGGATCGCCTAAAACAAAGGCAATTTCTTCGATAGGTTGTTTTAAAACTTTTGCAATATCTTTTACCAAACGATGAACAATAGGTTGCCCGGCGACTGGGATTAATGGTTTTGGTACGGTTAAGCTATGTGGACGTAAACGAGATCCTCGTCCTGCCATTGGAACTATTATTTTCATAGTAAGTCTATTTTATTCCTTTGTGAGGAATTGGTTTTGTTTAAGTTGATTATCTTACGCCTGTACTTCCAAATCCGCCTTCACCTCTTGAGGTTTCAGATAATTCTTCGACAGCTATCCATTCGGCACGTTCATGCTTGGCAATTACTAATTGTGCAATACGTTCACCATTTTCAATAATGAAATCCTCGTTTGAAATATTAACTAAAATCACACCAATTTCACCACGATAATCAGCATCAACGGTTCCTGGTGCGTTTAAAACGGTTACACCTTTTTTTGCAGCTAAGCCACTTCGTGGGCGTACTTGTGCTTCAAAACCTATTGGTAACTCGATAAAAAGCCCTGTTTTTACAATAGTTCTCGCTAAAGGTTTTAACGTGATAGCTTCTGATATATTTGCTCGTAAATCCATACCCGCCGATGCTATGGTTTCATAGTGCGGTAACTCGTGGCTAGATTTATTTATTATTTTTATTTGCATGGTTTTTACTAACGTTTTACTTCGTTTTTAAGATTTTTTTAATATCATCTTTCTCTGAAAAATAAACGATTCCCAAAAATACAATTAACATTGATATGCCTACAACATAATTGCCTCTAAATTGATAAAAGGACAATATGGCTAGACCAATGGAAAGGATAAGATATAATAATATTTTTTTTAGATTATATGGAATTGGATAATATTTTCGTCCAAAATAATAGGATAAAATCATCATAAAGGCATAAGCTGAAAGTGTAGCCACGGCAGATGCTTTATAGCTATATTCTTTTATAAAAAGGATATTGATTGTTAGAGTTATAATGGCGCCAGCTATTGAGATGTAAGCACCAAATTTTGTTTTGTCTGTAATTTTGTACCAAACCGATAGATTATGATAAATACCTAAGAAAAAGTTTGCCATTAAAATAATAGGCACTACCCACATAGCTTCCCAGTAATCTTCGCTTCTAACAATTATTGGTTTTAAAACATCGGCAAAAACAACAACGCCAAGCAAAATAATGGACCCTAGTGCTACGTAAAACTCTAGTATTCTAGCATAGTTCTTTTGCGGATTTTTAGTTTTTGCGTGACTGAAAAAATAAGGTTCAATACCTAAGCGATAGGCTGTTGCAAAAAGCGTCATAAACAGTGCTAGCTTATAACATGCAGAATACATGCCAATATCGGTATCGGCAATGTTTTCTGGTAATAGTTTTTTTAGTAGAATACGATCGAATGTTTCATTTATAGAAAAAGCAACGCCAGCAATTAAAACGGGGTAGGCGTAACGCATCATACGTTTCCATAGATCGGAATTGAATATATATTTAACTCTCGTGTAGAAAGGAAACATTAAAAGTAGAGTTATTCCGCTTGCAATTAGATTAGCTATAAATATGTAACTAATTTCAAAGTTGTCTTTACAAATACTATCGAAAATTGAAAAGTTATATGATAAATCTTTTAAAGCGAGTAAAAAGAAGAGGTTTAATCCTAAGTTAATAGCGACATTCAAAATTTTTATTACAGCATAGCGCATGGGTTGCTGCGTTGCTCTTAGCCACGCAAAAGGTATAATAACTAAAGCGTCTAAAAGTAGTATCCAAATAACAAGGTTAATGTATTTTACGTCAATATCTATAAATGAAGCAATTTGGTTTTGAAAAAATAATGCCAAAACGAAAAAGAATATTGACGAAATGATAAGTGATATTGTTGAAGTTCCTGTAACAGTAGTGTTATCCTCTTCGTTATTGAAAAATCTAAAAAAAGCCGTTTCCATACCATAGGCAAGTATGACGTTGAATAGTACGAAATATGAAAAAATAACCGATACCTTACCATATTCACTAACCGATGAAAGCACGCCATCACTTGTATAGAGAGGTACAAGCATAAAACTTAACATTCTTGGCAAAACCGTGGCTAAACCATAAATAAAAGTTTGTTTGAATAGTGATTTAAGTGCGCTCAATGATTGCTTGTTTGATGGGCTAAAAATACGGTTTTAGCTAACGTAATGCAAAGATAAGTTATTGCTTGTTAGGTGTTGTGCTTGGATAGTTAATTGATGGTTTTTCAGAGATATTCAAGATTTTATAATACATAGTTTTTTCACCATGTTTAAAGGTAATTACGCATTCGTCATTGTTTAAAACAAAGGGAATCGGTTTTGTCTGCTTTTGGATGGTATTCCCATATTCTTCTTCACGATTACTACTTAGGTTTATATGAGGTTTTTGTTTTGTTATAAAATGTGCAACGTATATGTTGTTTTTTAATAGCTCTAGCTTTTTAACCTGATTTTTAAAGTAGACGCTATCTAAAGCAGTTTCATTATTGGCATTGATGGAAATATATAAATTTGTGCCTGAATCACCATGTTTTATACCAGAATTCCAGTTTTGAAAGTAAGTCTCTCCAAGATCAAACGGTATTTTTTTTTGTAACTTTTGTGAGCTTGCACATTGTGTAAAAGCAAACGATATAACTAAAAGTAAAAAAGCAGATGATATGAGTTTTAAAAATTTCATTTTAATATTCGTTTGAATTTATAAAAGCATAGTTTCAATTTTAATGCCAAAAAGAAAAGGCCCTTCAGGTTATATAACTTGAAGGGCCTTTTAATATTTTAATGAGCTACTGAAAATCTCTTTAGCTAATATAAAGTTTCGTCTAATTATTTAATGCTTCTGCACCACCAACAATTTCTAAAATCTCGTTAGTAATAGAAGCTTGACGTGCTTTGTTGTAAGTTAATTTAAGTTGATCTCTTAGCTCGGTTGCATTATCTGTTGCTTTGTGCATAGCAGTCATACGAGCGCCGTGTTCACTTGCAAAAGAATCGCGAATACCTTTATATAATTGTGTTTTTAAAGACTTAGGAATCAATTCCTCTACAATTTCTAGTTTTGATGGTTCGAAAACATAATAAGGAATATTATCTACTCCGCCCTCAACTGGTTCAACAGGTAAAAATTGCTCTGTTGTTACAATTTGTGTTGCTGCATTTTTAAATCTATTATAAACCATTACGATTTTATCGAATTCGGCGGTAATAAATTTATCCATTAACATTTCGGCAATTTCAGAAACGTTATCAAAAGTTAAATGATCGTAAATATCACTTTTGTTATCAATAACATTATTAGTTTTCTTAAAGGCATCATTTCCTTTTTTACCTATAGCAAGATAAGAAACCTCTTGGTTTGCATAAGTTTCAGAAGTCAATTTCGCAACTTCTTTAATAATGTTAGAGTTAAAAGCACCAGCTAAACCTCTGTTAGAGGTTATTGTTACAATTAGCACCTTTTTTACTTCACGTTGCGTTGCGTATGCACTTCCAGAATCATCATCCAAAGTGGCGCTCAAACTTTGTAAAAGTTCGGTTAACTTATCTGAATAAGGACGCATTGCGGTAATAGCATCTTGTGCCTTTTTTAACTTTGCAGCCGATACCATTTTCATGGCACTGGTAATTTGCATCGTTGAAGATACCGATGATATTCTGTTACGTATTTCTTTAAGATTAGCCATTCTTTATTTTTATAAAGACTCTGTGATTGCCATCAGAGTGACGTTAATTTTATAATTTAAAAGAATTTATGAGTTAGACAATTCTAACTCATAAATTCAAAATGTTTTATGCTTTATATTTAGCTGAAAGCTCTTTACATACAGATGATAATGTATCTGTAACTTCATCAGTTAATTTACCTGCTTTTAAAGTATCTAAAACACCTCTATGTTTAGCGTTTAGGAATTCAAGATAATCTCTTTCGAATTCTTTAATTTTATTAACAGGAACGTCTTTTAATAAGTTTTTAGATCCAGCATAAATAATTGCTACTTGATCTTCAACTTTAAAAGGATCGTTTTGTGCTTGCTTTAAAATCTCAACGTTACGTTTTCCTTTATTAATTACGTTTAAAGTAACTGCATCTAAATCTGAACCAAACTTAGCGAAAGCTTCTAGCTCACGGTATTGTGCTTGATCTAATTTTAAAGTACCAGATACTTTTTTCATTGATTTAATCTGTGCATTACCACCAACACGAGACACCGAAATACCTACGTTAATTGCTGGACGTACACCAGAGTTAAATAAATCTCCATCTAAGAAAATCTGACCATCTGTAATAGAAATCACATTGGTTGGGATATATGCAGAAACATCTCCTGCTTGTGTTTCAATAATTGGTAAAGCAGTTAAAGAACCACCACCTTTTACTAATGGTTTTAATGAATCTGGCAAGTCATTCATTTCACTAGCAATAGCATCATTATTGATGATTTTTGCAGAACGCTCTAATAAACGAGAGTGTAAGTAAAATACATCTCCAGGATATGCTTCACGTCCCGGTGGACGACGTAATAATAAAGATACCTCACGGTAAGCAACAGCTTGTTTTGATAAATCATCAAATACAATTAAAGCTGGTCTACCAGTATCTCTAAAATACTCTCCAATAGATGCTCCTGTAAAAGGTGCATAAACTTGCATTGCAGCAGGATCTGATGCATTTGCAGCTACTATTGTTGTGTAAGCTAAAGCGCCTTTTTCTTCTAAAGTTTTAGCAATAAGTGCTACTGTTGAAGCTTTTTGACCTATAGCAACATATATACAATATACAGGCTCGCCTGCATCGTAAAATTCTTTTTGATTTAAGATAGCATCAATACAAACTGCAGTTTTACCTGTTTGTCTGTCACCAATTACTAACTCACGTTGACCTCTACCAACTGGAATCATAGCATCAATTGCTTTAATACCTGTTTGTAACGGTTCTGTTACTGGTTCTCTATAGATAACACCAGGAGCTTTACGTTCTAAAGGCATTTCATAAGTTGTTCCAGCTATTGGTCCTTTACCATCAATTGGGTTACCTAATGTATCAACAACACGACCAACAATACCTTCTCCTACTTTTACAGAAGCAATACGGTTAGTACGTTTAACTGTAGAACCTTCTCTAACTCCTACTGAAGTTCCTAAAAGTACAATACCTACATTGTCTTCTTCAAGGTTAAGTACGATGCCTTCTAAACCACCATCGAATTCTACTAATTCGCCGTATTGGGCATTAGCTAATCCGTAAGCACGAACAATACCATCCCCTACAGTTAATACAGTTCCTACTTCATCTAAAGTAGCACTTGCTTCGAAACCTGCAAGTTGTTGTTTTAAGATTGCTGATATTTCAGCTGGTTTTACTTCTGCCATCTTATTGTTTATTTAGATCTAAAGACCTTAGTTTAATGTAAATTCTCTTTTTAGTTTGTTAAGCTGATTGGCAATACTTGCGTTGTACTGCAAGTCACCAATACGTAAAATGAAACCACCAATAATGTTTTCATCTATAATATTTTCTACTTCTACATCTTTTCCTGTAAAAGTTTTAGCTTTTGCTAAAACACTTTTCTTTAATGTATCTGTTAGCGCTACTGCTGTAGTAACGGTTGCTACTTCAATTCCTTTAGATTTATCTAATAATTGACTGTATTTTACAGCGATATCGCCCAAAATATTAATTCTATTATTAGTAATTAAAGTATCAATTAAATTATTTGTTAAATTATTAGAGTTTTTAAAAACTTCTAATAAAGTTGATTTTTTAATTGAAGATGGAATTACAGGACTTTGAAGTGCTTCGCTTAAATCTAAACTTGTAGCCAAAGTATTAGAGATTAGCTTCATATCATTGCCAACAGCATCGGCTGTATTTTGATCTGATGCTAAACTTAATAATGCTTTAGCGTAACGTATTGCTGCTCTTGCTCCCGCCATTATAATTTAGTTTAATGATTTTTCAGCTAACATCGTTTCAACCAATTGTAATTGCTTGTCGTTGTTAGATAATTCTGTACGCATTACTTTTTCGGCAATTTCTAAAGAAATACCAGCAACTTGGCTTTTAAGTTCTGCTAATGCGGCTTTCTTTTCGCTTTCAATAGCAGCTTGCGCTTGAACTATCATTTTATTAGCTTGAGTTTGTGCTTCAGATTTGGCTGACTCGATCATGTTGTTTTTCATGTCGCGTGCTTCTTTAAGCATACCTTCACGTTCAGCTCTAGCTTCTTGCAATAACTTTTGGTTATCTGCTTGAAGGTTTTCCATTTCTAATTTTGCGTTTTTCGCAGATTTTAAAGCATCCTCTATACCACTTTCTCTCTTCTCTACAGCGTCAAGTATTGGCTTCCATGCAAATTTCCTTAGAAGTAGCACTAATGCAATAAACAATACAAATTGCCAAAAGAACAATCCTATTGAAAACTCGTTAATTAACTTTTCCATTTATATATTTTTTTAATAAATCTTTAATTTTAAAAAAGAAGCTTTAACCAACCGTTAAAGCTGCTTTTTGTTTTTTTAAGATGCAAATAATGCAGCAAATCCGATACCTTCAATAAGGGCTGCAGCAATAAGCATAGCAGTTTGGATTTTTCCAGATGCTTCTGGTTGACGTGCAATTGCGTCCATAGCCGATCCACCAATTTTACCGATACCTAAACCAGCACCAATAACGATTAAACCTGCTCCTACAATAGTTGGAATTGTCATAATGTATATATAAATTAAAAATTAAACATTCAAAGTTTTAGTGATCATCTCCGTGTTCCTCAACGGCCGATCCAAAATATAAAGCAGATAACATTGTAAATATATATGCTTGTAAAGCGGCTACTAAAAGCTCTAGCAATGATAAAGCAAATGCTAAACCAAATGATAATGAACTTCCTAGCCAGTTTTTAAATATAAACATTAAACCGATAATACTCATTAACACAATGTGTCCTGCTGTAATATTAGCATATAAACGAATCATTAATGAAAAAGGTTTAATTAGCGTACCTAATAATTCAATTGGAGCTAGTATAATTTTCATTGGCCACGGCACACCCGGCATCCAAAAAATATGTGCCCAGTAGTTTCTGTTAGCTGTAAATGTTGTAAGAAAATATGTTGTTAATGCTAAAGCTAAAGTTACTGCAATGTTATTAGTAACATTTACACCCAACGGTGTTAGACCTAACAAGTTAATGATCCAAACAAAAAAGAAAACAGTTAATAGATATGGTAAATAACGTTTGTATTTCTTTGGTCCAATGTTAGGGACAGCAATATCATCTCTAATATAAAGAATGATAGGCTCTAAGAATCTACCCATTCCTTTAGGCATGCTTCCTGTTTTGTATTTTTTAGCCATTCTGCTAAACATAGCAAACATAAGTAAACCAACTAAAAATATTGTAAACACATTTTTAGTTATTGAAAAATCAATTGGTTTTTTATTTGAAGCGTGGTGATGCTCATCTAAGTTTATAGTTCCAGCAGCATCCGTTTTGTAAATTTTATTATGGTGTAATGCATAATAATTTCCATCTACCTCGGCAACCGATTCACCGTGGTGTAGTTTTGATGAAGAGAATACTTTTAATCCTGCATCCCATAAAATTACAGGTAAAGGGAAACCAATGTATTTGTGCTCACCATTATCTGCTTCATAAGAAAACAAACTAAAATCGTGTGAGTCTAATAAGTGATGATTAATGTATTCTTTTATTTCTGTTTTAACATCTGATTTATCTTGAGTTTCAACAGCAATCTTTTCCAAATGCATCTCTTGTTGAGCGAAAGAAATGCTTGTTAGAAAAACAAACAATAAACAAATATTTTTTAAAGACATTATATTTTGCATATCACTTTATTAATAGTGGGCTTAAAATCGCTGCAAAGGTATGTTTTTATATTAAAAGTGAAAAACAAAATTTTAAATTATTTACTGTGCTCTATTTTGACGCTTTAGAACCATCTAAATCATTGAGGAACCTTGATAAAATAGAGCATTCGGTAATTAGGCAAATTACATATGGTATAAAAAAAGCTAAAAATTCTATTCGTTTTAAATCTCCTTCAGCATTATAGTTTGGGTAAAAAAGAAGAAAAACGAAAATAAGCTTAATCATACTTGCTGCCATAAAAACAAACCCTAATTGATCTTTAAATTTATTTTGAAGGAAAAACATTAATATTATAACACCAAAAGCCATTAGAACATTAACACTGTAAGAATAAATAAGTTTATTAATTTCAATAGACCGATTTACTAAAAAATGAATAAAAAACGAAGTTACAGCAACCGCAATAAGGATGAAGCCGTTAATAATGAGTTTTTTAATTGTCAAGGGTCTAATTTATTTATTTGTTTTAATACAGCATACAAAGATATAGCAACACCTGCTAGGGTGAAAACTATTAAAAAAAGTTTACCAGAGGGGTTGTAACTCGAATCTAACCATTTGCCAAAAACCACAAATAGATATATGGTAATTCCCATTTGTATGGCAATCCCTGATAGCGTTGCAATTTGTTTAAGTTGTTTTTTGGGTTGCTTTTTGTTGTCCGCCATTATTTCCATCTTTTTTGTAACCCTTCATAGCACATGACACATTAAACGTAGCGCCAGGTTCAACGGCTAATTTTCCAGCCACAACGTCGCCTTCAATGTTTGCGGTAGATTTTAATGTTAAGGTTCCAGCTAAATTGAGCTTCCCAATAAAGGACCCTTCAAAATGTGCATCGGTACCTTGTAAAGAGCCCTTGATAGATCCAGATTTACCAACCACAACTTTGCCCGTAGTTTTAATGTTGCCTTCGACGTCGCCATCAATTCTAAAATCGCCTTCGCTAATTAAATCACCAACGATTTTGGTGCCTTTGGCTATAATATTTTGGTTTGTAGTAGCATCTGCCATTTTTTTGTTTTTTTTGTTATCTGAAAACATAACGTGTTATTGATTATTTATAGTTAAGTAAGATTCTAGATTTTTATGAGTTTGAACAACTTGATAATTCGCCGATGAAATTACGAAGAAAGGTTTAATAATCTTCTTTTTGTTTTTATCGGTTAATAATTGAGTAAATGTTTTAGCTACGGTTTCATTTTTTAATCCATGAGCTAAAACAAAGGTCGTATTGGGACTGTATAAATCTACAGATGATGATAATTTATAATATTTAATATCTTTTAAAACAGAATCCAGTGTTTTTTGAAATTCTGGAATATTTGCTCGTTCCGAATTTTTAAACTGAAAAACTACTTTGTAATGTGCTGGAATACTATCTATAGCTTCAATAAAATCGGTGCTTGCAATTTTTGGAAGCACTTCATTTATTATCTTTTGGGCTTGTTTACCTTCGTTAGTGTTGGCATAAGTTACAGATAAATGATTGATGCCTTTTTTGTAAGCCTCAAAACCATTTAGACGCCCGTTTGCAGTTGCTTTTAAAAGTTCTAACTTCGGAACAATAGGTTCGCCATCAAAGCGTTTTATATAGTCTTCACTTTTAGAAATAACTTCTGCATAGTTTTGCTTTCCATGCAAGCTATATAAAGCTTCATATAAGCTTTCTGGGCTGTTTTCATCTTTATCAGAAACTAATTCCGGATGCTCTAAAATATTTGCATAGCGAGAGTCGGGATAGTCTTTAATAATTTCAGATTTTGCAATCGAGGCTTCATCATTTTCACCTAAAAGCTCATAGATTTTATATAAATTATATTTTGAAGGAAGAATTAATCGTTCCTCAGGATCGCTTTCTAGTAAGTTTTGAAACTTAGTTTTGGATAACTGATATTCTTTGAATTTCTCTTTATATATTAATCCTAATTGATAATAAGCATAGTTCCTTTCTTTAGAAATACTGTCGATTTCTTTTTCTTCTGCAGGAATTTTAGAAATATAAAACTGCGGATCAAATTTTTCTTCATCTGATGCTAAAGCTAATAAATCGTTGGCCGATCCTGCAGCATTATTACTAGTAATGTTATTGCTTTTACTAGACCATCTCCAATTATCTTCTAAAGCACGGTTGCCCCAAACTTTAACAAATTCGTTTTTACCGTAAGATGTTGTGGTTGGATTGTAGAAATAAAATAGTGCAGCCTGGCCGGGTAAACCACCTCGCGAGCCAATAGTATTATTGTTATTTGTTGTAATTAACCCTGTATTAGAATTCCGTTCTGCAGCTTCCGTTTTTTCCTTTTCTTCTTCTGCTTTAATTTTAAGTTCGCTTATAAAGGATTCGAAAATAATTAATCTTTCAGCTTCTGGTAAGTTAACTAAGTGTAAAATGCTATCGTTTGTTTTAGCGATAGCTTCGTAATAAATAACATCTTCTAAGTTATCACGTTTGCGCTTAATAACTCGAAAAGGTTTTGAATTAAGCTTTAAATTACTCATGGTACTATCGAAATAAGCACCGGCTCTCGCATATTCCGAATTATCGAAATACATATCACCAAGGGTTTCGTAGTCTTTTGATTTTAATATGTTATCTCGGGAATTGGTGCGTAATGACTTATTGTAATAGGCAACAGCCAAAGAATCTGATCCATTATTTAAATAAAAATCACCAATTTGATAATAAATTTTATCTAAAAACGGACGGTTTTCTCGGTTCTCCTCAAGTTCTGTAAGTAATTCTACGGCCTCTAGCTTATTCCCGTTTTCGAAATCGAAGTTTTTAAATTTTTCGAGATAAGCGGTAATCATATAAATCCTTGGTGTTCTTCGATTAAGATCTATAACCTTGTCGAAAGCATAATTAGCACTATCTTTTAGGCCGAGTTGGTTGTAAAGTTGTCCTTGAATAAAACGGTATCGCCCACGCTCGTCGTTATTTTTCGTTGAGTTAGATGCGATTTCTAATTCGGTAATTGCACTATCTATAGATTTTGTGTTTAAATATGCTTGTGCTAACATGGATGTAGCATCGGCTAAATCTTGACCTTCTAATTCCTCTTGTTTTAAAAGGCGTTTTAAGTTTTTAATAGCCAACTCGTTATTATCCAGACGCATATTGGTTTTTTCACGCCACACTTTAGCTTGGTTTATTTTATCGCTCGCAGGGTATTTGTAAAGAATATAGTTGAAAGCTTCTATGGCAGGTACAAAACGCTGATCGAAATATCTTGCTTTACCGAGTAGGAGGTAAGCCTCGTCCATTTGTGGGTTTATTTCTTTACCCCTAATATTCATGCTGTGTTTCTGGATGGCTTTAACTGCTTTTTCTTCGGCACGAGAAAAGTTTTCGTTTTTAGATTGGCCAGGCAGCATTACTTCTTCCGAAATCTGCATACGTTCTATAGGTAGCAAATCCCAATAGTTATCAAAGTAAGCGTCGTTTAAACTTGTTCTACCTTCTTCTAAAGCATTGTAACCATTAAAAAGCGGATTGAATTCGGCGGTGACTGCGTGGAAATTTCGACTAATGAATTTGTCTTTTTTTCGTGAGCAACTCACTATTAAAATAGTCGCTATTAAAAGGAATAATATAGTTTTAAACGATGTTTTCAATGCTGGTGTTTTAAGTCTAAAATAATAACAAGAAACTCAGGGTATTATTATATAGTGTCGTAAAAATAAGCATCTTTTTGGATTTAAACCTTTTACTTTATGAAATTAGTTGGGTTTTGGATGTTTAATAGAAAGTTAGTTTTACTTTATTGTTTTTTTTACCATTAATTTTAATGGTTGGTGCCAGTTGCTTTTGAATAGCTTGTTTGGGTTGAAAAATGTTTTTATAAAAAAGGAAGAATTTGTTTTTTAGTATTAAATTTGCATAGTGAAAGACAAATTAAATATAAGAAAAACGAATGTTGTGATCTCTACTTTGGGGTTAGCGATTTTGTTATTGCTTTCGCCATGCAAGGTTAGGAAATTTATCCAATTGGAACTCGGGACTCTTCAAACTGAAGTTTTAAATAAGAGTAAAACAACTATTGGTAATTCAAATTGCAATACGTTTGAAGTAACCGATAGTGTATTAACAGTTTCAAGATTATCCCTTCAGTTTTTACCTGCTTGTGCACTAAACTTAGTTCATTATTTTAGTGTAATTGAACATAGGAGGCAACCTTTTGACTCTTATAAAACAAAGAATCACTCCATTTCTTTTGTTCCTTACTATATTTTGTATCGGAACTTTAAAGTTTATCTATAAGCATCTTTTTTTTAAAAAATGTTATCCAGTGTACTTTGCTGGGTGTTTATTAATTTTAGATAAGTAAAATAAAATGAAAAATATTAGTATAAAAAATGATGCAGGACTCTTAGTTCTTGCTCTTAGATTGGTTGTGGGTTGGACATATTTTTCTGCTTTTTTTAGGCGGACGATTTTAGCAGATAAGTTAGATCCAGATTTAGCAGGATATATTGGAGTTAAGTTTAATCACTTTTTGCCAAACGCATTGGGTATAAAACCTATTATTCAATATTTAGTAGAAAATCCAGATGTTTTATGGATAAATATGGTTGCCTTTACTATTGTAGAAGGTATTGTGGGCTTGTTTATAATGTTCGGTTTGTTTACTCGAATTATGAGTATTGGTGTTTTTGGTTTAGCAATGGGTATTCTTCTTGGTTCGGGCTGGATAGGCACAACTTGTTTAGATGAATGGCAAATTGGGGTGTTAGGTATAGCCGCCGGATTTGTGTTATTTCTAAGTGGTAGTAGTAAGTATTCCGTGGATAATTACTTAATTAAGAATGGTTTTTCTATTACTAATAAGAAGTGGTTTTCGTGGCTAGGTTCAGGTATGTTGCCTGTTAGAGAAGGAGTGTTTCCTAAGGTTGTTTTAATTGGTTCTATTTTGATTTTTGGAATGACTTTAATGACAAACCAAATATTTCATGGTGGATTATGGGGGACGCTGCATAACAAATCGGTAAAACCGAAGTTAGAAATTACTAATGGCATGATTGATAATAATAAACTTTCGTTTGATGTTTTTAGAACTGAAGGCGTTGATGTTTACGGAGCTTGGATAATTGGTATAGAATTGTTGGATGAGCAAAATAGCACTGTTATTAAATATGCTCAAGATGATTTGGCTTTATTAGAAGATGAAAGTATTTTAAATTATTATGTTGCTAAGGTAAAGGCTGGTGCGCATAGTTTAATTGTGCCTTTAGGAGCGAAAGCAAAAATTAATTTATTTAATAAGGGTTTAGATAGTTTGCCTAAAGGTAATTATACTATTAAAATCACCGATATAAGTGATGCTTTTTGGGTGGTTAAATTAAAAAAATGACAACTAATAAAAGATGAAAAAAAAGAACGACTTTAAAATTTGTTCAAAGTTGCTCTTTTTTATTTATAAGAAGTTTTACGATTAGAAAAAGCGATTTTTAGTTTATAGCCTAAAACAAAAATACATAAGACGAATTTGCGTTAGGGATTGAACGGCTTGTTTGAGCTCCCGACCTTAGGAGGAGCGAGTAGTGAAAGCCCGACCCTTTTGGGTAACGCCCTAAATATTATCGTGAGCAAACCACTGCGCGAACGAGCTATCTGTTTCTTGTAATTTTAGTGAGTGTAATTTGATATGATTTGGTAAACGTTTCTGGATTTTGTTTGAAAAATCAATTACCATCATTTCGCTAGTTGGTTGGTAATCTACCAATAACACATTGTGATCGCGAGCTTGAAGTTCTTTTGCTAGTTCTACGTGTGGTGTGTTTTTATTGAAAACTGTGGCATGATCGAAAACATCTACAATTTCTTCTTTTACAATTTTTTTAAGATCGCCAAAGTCGATAACCATACCGTATTTTACATTGGTGTTATCTGTAATAGGTTCGCCAATTACGGTTACGGATAGCTTGTAGCTATGGCCGTGTACGTTTTTACATTTTCCGTCGTAGCCATATAGTGCGTGACCGGTTTCGAAAGCGAATTTTTTTGTAATACGAATGTTATTGCCCATTATCTTCTTTTTCTACGGTTTACTACGTAAACAACGATTAATACTATGGCTAATAGCAGAAATAATCCATTTCCGCTTATAAATGAGAGAATATCCATATTATAAAAATTTATTGTTATTTTTATTATATCTGTAAATAAGGTAAGCTAAAAGTACGAGTAGAATAAAAGGCAGCATTGCGCCAATAAAAACACCTATTTCATAAGCTTTATCGGGGGCGTCTTGTATTTTTTTTTCAATGCTATTTTCTTGAAAAAAACTTATTAATAAACTCATTATAATTTTTAGCGTATTTTATATAATAATTACGATACAAAGTTAATGTTTTTGAGACAGCGGAATAAATATTTTTCGGAATTTTATAATTAAAGGAATACCGCGTGCAATAATCCAGAAGGTGAGCGCAATGAATATGCCGTGAAGTTGGTAGCCTAGAGAATCTAGCCAAAATAAAATGGGTAGAAATACGAGTCCTGTGGCACATAAAAGTACGTTTCTTAGAAATTTCATTCTCCCTAAACCTTTAAACATACCATCGAAAATAAAAGCTAAGGCGCAAAACGGTTGCATGATTAACACTAGCCAAAAGGTACTATAAAATAACGAAAGAACTTCGGGGTCTTTGGTGAACAAACGCCCTAAGGGATAATAAAAAAGGGCTCCGAAAACAGCTAGCATGATGCCAACAATAATGCCGTAGCGTATAAGTTTATTACTTAGTTTTAGTAATGTAGAATACGCTGTTTGCCCATACAGTTTACCTGATAAAATATTGCCAGCGCTTGCGTAGCCATCGACAAAAAAAGCTGCAAAAAACCATAAATTTATGCAAATAGTATAAGCTGCTATTTGTGTTGGGCCGTAACCTGTGGCAAAGCGTGTGGCGAAATATAATGTGATGTTTAGAGCTAAGGTACGCACGAATAAATTAAGAATCATGACAACCAATTTGTTGATTTCTTGGTTTAATGGAAACGTTGGTTTTAGTGGGATATCGGTTTTTTTAAGTAAATAAATGGCTGCTAAAATTGCCATAATAATTTGAGCAATTAAACTGGCGTAGGCTGCACCTTTTATATTCATGGCAGGAACGTAGTTTTCTATGCCGAAAACAAAAATATAATCGAGTCCAATGTTTAAAAATGCGCCAATAGTGGCAATTATCATCGGGTAATAGGTGTTTTGTAAACCGCGGAATACTCCAAAAACAGCCATAGTAAATAAGGTAAAAGGGAAGCCGAAAACACGAATTCTGTAATAATCGACACTGTAATCTAAAATGATGTTTGTGGCATTGTATAGCTTGAAAATTGAGGTCGCGAATGGATAGGTACCAATTATTATGAGCAGGCTTAGCATAGTTACTAAAAAAATAGCTTGTGCTGGCAGGTTTTTAATTTCATGTAATTTGTTAGCTCCCAAATATTGAGAAATAATGGACGAAATAGCACTTCTAGTTTGTCCCAAAATCCAAATAAGCATGGAAATAAATGTACCCACAATGCCTACAGCTGCGAGAGACTCTGTTGCGTTGCTATCTATGTTTCCAATAATGGCGGTGTCGGTAATAGATAAGATGGGTTCTGCAATTCCGGCTATTAATGCTGGTATTGCCAATTTATTTATATGTTTAAAACTAATGTTTGTGCTCACAAGGTGTGTTTGATTTTGTATATTTAGCTAGCAATTTTTATATTGCAGTTAAATGAATCGTTTTAATGTTTACTTTTGCTTCTTTAAACAGCAAATTTAATATATAATATTAGTTATTATGAAGAATATTTTAGTTCCTGTTGGGTCGTCGAAAAATGCGTTAAGTCATTTACAATATGCAGTAGATTTTGCAGAAGCCGTTGGTGCTAAGCTTTTTGTAGTGCAAGTGTATAATGTTTATACAAAGGCTGGAACTATGATTCGGGTTGATGGGCCAATACAACGCGAAAGTAAAGAGTTTTTAGATAGTTTAGTTTCTAAAATTGATACTAAGAATGTTGATGTTATTGTAAAAGTTTTAAAAGGAAAATTAATTGATACGTTAGAGTTGGCTTGTAAAACTGGAGATGTAGATTTAATTTTAGTCGAGCCTAGAACTAATTCCATAAAAGATGAAGTTTATTTAGGTAAAACCTCGGGTAAGATTATAAAACAAACTAATATTCCAGCGCTTATAGTGCCGGAAGGTTATGTTTTTAAGCCGGTAACAAGTATTTTATTAGCAATGAAATCGGCTATAATCAAAAATAAAAAAGCATTAAATCCATTAAAAGAAGTAAAAGAAATATTTAAAGCTGAAGTGAATTTATTACTTGTTAAAACGCCATATTACAATGATGGTGATTTTGATGTTAATGAAACTTTAGGAGAGTTAGCAAGTAGTGTAACTAAAAGCGGGAACGCTACCACATTCCAAGGTGTTTTAGAACATTACAGATCGCACAATCCAGATATGCTTTGTGTGGTACGCCGTAAGCGTGGTTTCTTTGTTAAAAAATGGGAAAAAAATGTCATTCTTAAAAAGGATTTCTACAGCAACTTACCTGTTTTAGTGCTACGTGGATTGAAATAATATTTGGGGATGTAGCTCAGTTGGCTAGAGTGCTTGACTGGCAGTCAAGAGGTCGTCGGTTCGAGCCCGATCTTCTCCACAGATAAAACCTGTAAAGCGCTTTTTTTTAGGTGTTTTGCGGGTTTTTATGTTTTAAATTTGTACGATTTGTGTACGGTAAATTGAATTAAATTAATTCTGTTTGATGTTATTTTTTATTTAAGAATGATTCAAATTGAGGCATTACATCCTTTTTTTTCTCTGTTTGAAATATCGACATTAATAGCTGTTATTAATTAAGCTTTTAAATGTATAAATATAATTTAATAATGAATTACGGTTTACCTCATTCACTTTGTCTTCCTTATTGAGTAATGCTATGTGGTTAAAAAAAGTTTTTTTTTGGTTTATGCTTTATACAGCTAATATTGGTGCTCTTTTTTTTGTCTAATACAATTGGGAAATATGGTATTACCTATAATTTTATCGCTCTAAATTTGTTCCAGTAAAAGTTAATATTAAGTTATTTTAAAGTAGGTTATATTTGCTTTAAATCTTTTAAGAATAACTTGTTTTCGGTATGAAAATCCCCCTGTGCTTTTTGTTGCTTTTGTTTTGCTTTTTAGGGTTTGGACAAGAGTTGCCGCCAATTGAAAGATTTACTACAGAGGATTACAGTGGTGATAATCAAAACTGGATGATTTCTCAGGCTGAAAATCAATTTATATATGTAGCAAATAATAAAGGTTTGCTGGAGTATAATGGCTCAGAATGGAAAACGTATAGCTCACCAAATAAAACTATTATTAGAGCCGTTAACGCTATTGGAGATAGAATTTATACGGGCTGTTATGCCGATTTAGGGTATTGGGAAAAAAATAACGTAGGTACTTTAATTTATACTTCACTAAGGCCTAAGTTAGAGGTTGGAGTTTTAAACGACAATCAAGTTTGGAATATTTTGGAGTATAATGAGTGGGTTGTTTTTCAAACAAGTAAAAGAATTTACTTTTATAATCCTAAAACTGAAACATTCAAAATTGTTTCTGCAACACAGAATATCTATAAAATATTCAAAGTTAAAAATAGAATATATTATCATGTAGCTAATCAAGGAATTTACCTTGTAGAAAATGGAAAATCCAAACTAATAGCTGCAGACGAGGTTTTAAAAACAGATCGTGTTATTAATATTTTTGAAAGCAATCAAAATTTAGTGCTAGTAACACGGAGTTCAGGTTTTTTTAATTTGTCCGATAATAAATTAACAGCCTGGGATATTTCAGCCGCAGCTTTATTAAGCGACATCGATATATTTAGCAGTATTCAATTAAAAGATGATAGTTTTATTATTGGCACAATTTCCGATGGAGTTATTCATTTAAGTTCTAAAGGAGATTTTAAGTATCAAATTAATCAGAAAAAAGGGCTAACAAATAATACGGTTTTATCGTTGTTTGAGGATCATGCTAAAAATGTTTGGGCGGCATTGGATAATGGGGTTAATTGCATTAATGTAAAATCTCCAATTAAAAGCTTTATCGATTACGAAGGTGTTTTGGGAACCGTTTATACTACACAAGTTTTTAAAAATAATTTATACATCGGTACAAACCAAGGTTTGTTTTATAGAGAGCTTCACGAAGTTAATAATGCTTTTAAGTTTATTGAAGGTACTGCTGGTCAGGTTTGGGAGTTGTTTAATTTAAATGATGAGTATTTGTTTTGCGGTCATCATTTTGGCACCTTTATTATTGATAGTGATAAATCGGAAAAAATTAGTGATACACTTGGTGCATGGGGTTTCAAAACCATACCTCAACATAAAAATTATCTACTTCAAGGGAATTATAGCGGACTTTTAGTATTAGAAAAGTTGGATAATAAATGGCGGGTTAGAAATAAAGTTGAAGGCTTTGAAAACTCCTCGAGGTATTTTGAAATAAACCATCAAAACCAAGTTTGGGTTAATCACGAATATAAAGGGGTTTTTAAGTTGAAGCTCGACGATAGTTTAACTAAAGTAGAAAAGCTAGATATTGAAGCAAGCTTGCCTTTAGGTGAAAGTTCTAGTTTAATAAAGTATAAGGATAATGTGCTATATGCATCTGAATATGGTGTTTATAAGTATTCTGAAGAAAATAGGGCCTTTAAGCGTGATAGCTTATTGAGTACTATTATTGATAAAAGCGATTATATATCAGGGAGGCTTGTAGTTGATAAAATAGAAAGGTTATGGACTTTTTCTAAAAAAAATGTAAGTTTCATTGAAAATGATAATTTTACAAACGCATCGGTAATAACCAATATTCCCATTCCATTAAAATTTCGAAAAGGTATTTTTGGGTTTGAAAATATTTCATCTATTACGCCATCTACTTATGTATTGGGAACAGCAAATGGATATATTACATTAGACTTTAATGAGACTCATAAAATAGATAGGCATTTAATTTATTTAAACAAAGTCGCATTGCATACTAATAATGATTCTGTCGTTCCTCAGGTTATTAGCACAAAGGGAGTTTTTAAGTTTAAATACGGTTTATTAGAGTTTAATTATGCCGTTCCGGAATACGAGCGTTACGTGGGTGTAAAGTATCAATATATTCTGGAAGGTGATACCGATAAATGGAGTAAATGGAAAGAAGCATCGGCAGTTACATTCGAGAATTTATCTTTTGGTACTTATACCTTTAAGGTTAAAGCGAAAATAGGTAACATATTATCTCAAAATATAGCAGCTTATACTTTTGAAGTTTGTAGGCCGTGGTATTTTACAAATACAGCTATTGCGGCTTATGTTCTGTTGTTTTTTGTAATTGTGTTTATTACGCACAAGGCTTATAAACGTTATTATATTAAAAAATTCGAGAAAGAACAATTGAAGAGCCAGCAGCTAGTCATGAAAATAAAAAATGAAAAACTGAATAGTAATATTGAGAGTAAAAATAGAGAGTTAGCTATTTCTACCATGAGTATTATTAAAAAGAATAAGGTTTTAAACAAGATTAAAAAAGAAATTAAAAATAGCAAAGACAACGATAACATTGAAGCAATAAAGCTTATTGATAATAATTTAAACGACAATAAAGATTGGTCGTTTTTTGAGAAAGCCTTTAACAATGCAGACAAAGATTTTTTTGGTAAAATTAAAAAGGAGCATCCAGATTTAACACCAAACGATTTACGTTTTTGTGCATATTTAAGGCTTAATTTATCTTCAAAAGAAATGGCTCCACTTTTAAATATTTCAACTAAAAGTGTCGAGACCAAACGTTACCGTTTACGTAAAAAATTAGGTTTAGAGCATGAGGACAGTCTAGTTAACTATATGTTAAAGTTCTAGTAACACGACAATCGTAAATTTCACCACGACATTACCACTACAACAGCTGTTAACCCTTGTTATTATTGACTTGTTGTTTGCTTTTTTTAAAAATGCGATTTATCCCTTATTGCTAGAGGTTTCCGATGCAATCGCTCGATTTTTACATTCAATTAATACAATGTTCGTTTTTTATCGACTTTAAAAATTAGAGCCTTTTTATTTTTAGAGATTAACTTTACATAGACTTAATTTTATTTTCGAGTAAAAAATTCATTCAAGTTTTAATTTTGACATCAAACTTAAAACAACATTTTTATGAAACTAAAACGATGTAATCAAAAAACAAAAACAATACTATGTATGCTGTTTTTGTTTGTGGCTACAATGTCGACGACACAAGCTCAAAATATAATAAATGGAACCGTGCTAGACGAGGCAAGAATGCCTTTACCTGGTGCTTCCGTAATTCTAAAAGGAACTAATAATGGAACATCTACCGATTTTGATGGTAAATTTTCTATAAATGTAACAAAAGACGACGCTATTTTAGAGGTGTCTTACGTGGGTTACATCACTAAAGAAGTTTCTATTTCTAGCCAATCTCTTACTATTATACTACAACCAGATGTTAAAGCTTTAGACGAAGTTGTTGTTACGGCCTTAGGTATAAAGAGAGAACAAAAAGCACTGGGATATTCAGTACAAGAAATAAGTGGAGAAACTATTCAAAAAGTATCAGGCGTAGATATTGGTACATCACTTTCGGGAAAGGTTGCTGGGCTTTTGGTAAATAATTCAACCGATTTTAATGTAGCTCCGGAAATAACAATTAGAGGGGAAGAGCCATTATTGGTAATAGATGGTATTGCATATCAAAATAGAACGCTTAGTGATATTTCTTCAGAAGATGTTGAGTCTATGTCTGTTCTAAAAGGAGCAACGGCTTCTGCTTTATATGGTTTTCGTGGAGCCAACGGTGCTATTTTAATCACAACAAAAAACGGAAGTACTGGTGACGATGGTTTTAGTGTTAATTTAACAAGTAACACCATGTATTCGGCAGGGTTTTTAGCTATTCCAGAGCGTCAAAGTGTTTACGGTCGAGGTACTAACAATACTTATAACATAAATACCGACGAATCTTGGGGGCAAGTGATGGATGGCTCGTTGCAAACGCAATGGGACCCTATTGCTAAGGTGTTTAGTGAGTTTGAGTATTCTGCAATTGGTAAGGATAATTTTAAAAACTTTTTAGAGCAAGGTTCTATTACAAATAATAATATAAGTATTGCATTTAAGGAAGATAAAATTGCTTTACGAAGTTCTGTTAACTGGATAGAGCAAAAAGGACAATATCCAAATTCTAAGTTAGATAAATTCACCTATTCTTTTGGTGGAGATGTTAATTTAGATAAGTTTAAATTAAGTTCAAACATCTCTTATTCTAAAAGAGAATCACCAAACATGGGGTCTAACGGTTATACATCTTACGACCCAATGTATTCTTTATTAATTTGGAGTCCTGCAGATTGGGATGTACGTGATTACAAAGATAATTATTGGTTAATTCCTGGGGAGTTACAAAACAACCATTACGGATACGATTTTGAAAACAATAATTATAGCGGTAAAAATCAAAACAATCCTTATTTTGATAGATATCAAAAAACCAACGAAGTATCTCGCGACATTTTTAATGCTGATTTAACCATGAGTTATGATGTGGCAGATTGGTTAAAAGCAACGGTGCGTTCTGGGTTAGATTTTTTCGTTGATCGTGGTCAGCTTAGAGTGTCTCAAGGGTCTTATACATCTACAGGAAATACATCTGTACCTGGTGCGTCTTCTACATGGAATGGCTCAAGAACAGGTGCTTATGTAACAGGTAAAACTCAAGGTTTCAGTATAAATAATGATGTATTACTTTCTGGTGATAGAAAATTTCTTGATGATAAATTTGAGGTTGAATACCTTGCCGGAGGAACGATATATTACCAAAGGAATGATAATTTAACGGCAAATACTGAAGGAGGTATTTCTATTCCCGAATTTTTCTCATTAAATGCTTCTGTAAATCCTGCTTCTGTAAATGAAAGTATAAGTCAACAACAAGTTAATTCGGTTTTTGGTCGATTAGGTTTGTCTTGGAATAAGTTAATTTATGTTGATATCACGGGGCGTAACGATTGGAGTTCTACTTTGGCTGGCCCAGGTATTCCAGACTCAAAACAATCTTATTTTTACCCATCTTTCTCAGGGAGTTTTGTGGTGTCAGAATTAATAAAGGAATCTACTAGAGATTGGTTGGATTTGTTGAAAATAAGAAGCTCATGGACACAATCTAAAAAACCTGCAGGTATTTACGATATTAATAGTGTTTTTAGTACATCTCCAGGTACTTGGAATGATTTAAACGGAGCAAGTGCTCCTAATAATTTATACAATTTATCAAGTATAAGTCCAGAAAGCGCAAATACTTACGAGGTTGGGTTGCAAGCGATGTTCTTTAAAAAACGCTTTACTATTGATGCGTCTTACTACAAGAAACACATGTACGATTTTTTAGAAACAGGTGCGTTATCTGCAGCATCTGGTTACACAGGAGTTGTGCTTAATAAAGATGATGAAGTAGATCGTAAAGGTTGGGAATTAGCGCTTACCGGAACTCCAATTAAAACAGACGATTTTCAATGGGATTTAGGTGTTAACTGGTCAACTTATAAAGATGTTTATGCTAAAATAGATCAAACATATACGCAAAATGATAGTAGACCATGGATTAAAGTAGGGGAACGCACCGATCATTATGTAGGAGCAGAGTTTATGACGGATCCAACAACAGGTCAACACGTTTACAGCAATGGACGGATAGTTAAAAATCCATACAGTTCTGTATACGGATACTCTAATCCAGATTGGATATGGGGAGCAAACTCAACGTTACGTTATAAAGATTTTAGTTTATTTCTCTCTTTTGATGGTTTAGTTGGCGGTCTATCTAGTTCTAGAACCGAGAGTTATATGTGGCAATCAGGTGTGCATCCAGATTCGGTAACACCAGAAAGAGCCTTAGATGTTGCAACACCAGGATCATCAAATTATATAGGTGAAGGTGTTATGGTTACCAGCGGAACAGTTGAGTTTGATACCGATGGTACCATCCTTAGTGATACTCGCGTTTTTGAAACAAATAATATAGCAACAACATATTTAAGAGCAGCCAAAGATTTGCATGCCAGTAGCGCTTGGGGAGGCACAGGAACAACAACCGATGCTTTTTCTAGAACCTATCTTAAACTACGTGAAATATCTTTAAGTTACAGTATTCCTTCAATGTATTTAAGTAGTTGGGGTGCTAAAAGTGCATCTATTAGTTTAATAGGTCAAAACGTGTTGTTATGGTCAAAAGATTATAAATATTCCGATCCAGATAATAGAACTGAAGATTTTGCCGATCCATCAGTTAGATATCTTGGTGCCAATATTAAAGTTTCATTTTAGTAAAAACACATATAGAAATAAGCAAGGTTGCAATGTCAATATTAAATACCAAGCAAATTCTATTTTACTGATAACAATTAAATAAAAACAAATGAAAAATTTAAAATATATATATTTATTAACAGTCTTAGTTGCTTTTACATATTCATGTAGCAATTTTGAAGATATAAATACAAATCCAGATGCATCTACCATTGTTGCTCCAGATATGTTAGCAACCCAAGTATTGAAAAATACATTTACAACCAACGGAAGTGGAGTCTTTGAGTTTGTATCAGGTAACTTATTCAATAAACATATTGCTGCCTTAGATCCAAGTATTCCAAGTTCAGCACAATATTATTTTGCATCTTTTGGTAGTTTTGGTGATTATAGTATGCTTACCGATTTGAAGTTTATGACGCAATTTGCCGAAGGAAACCAAGCTGAAGCATCTTATAAGGGTTTAGCGTTATATCTAAAAGCATATTACGGCTTATCGGCAACATTAGCGATGGGTGATGTGCCTTATTCTGAAGCAGGTATGGCGGACGAAGGGATTACACGACCTATTTACGACAAACAAGCAGATGTATTTGTTCAAATTTTAGACGATTTACAAACAGCAGAAGCCTATTTTGCCCAAGGTTATAATTTTGATGGAGATATTATGTATGATGGTGATGCTGCAAAATGGCAAAAGCTATGTAATGCTATGCAGTTAAAAGTGATACAAACCATAAGTAAACAAGCTACAGATGATCAAAAGGCTCGTTTTGCTGCTGTAGTAAGTGCAGGTAATTTATTGGAAAGTAACGATGATAATTTCAAATTGGTTTACACCGAAATTTCAAATGCTAACCATCAATTCTATAATGGTGAAAACCTTAGAATTAATACAGCTATTTCAAAACTAACTGTCGATTTCTTGAAAACAAATAAAGATCGCAGATTGTTTTATTTTGCCGAACCTGCACAAATATTATTAGATGCTGGAAATTCTGCTTCTGATTTTGATGCCTACGAAGGTGCTTTAACATCTTTAGATCCAACTACATTAGCTTTTAACAAAGATAATGGCGATTATTCTTTATTAAACTCACGTTATGTTAATTTTATGGATGGAGAGCCCTTGTTGCGTTTTACTTTTGCCGAACAATGTTTTATTATTGCTGAAGCTATTGAAGAAGGTTGGGTTACCGGAAATGCTCAAGAATATTACGAAAATGGAGTAAAAGCTATGCTTGAATATTATAAAGATTTGCCAAATACAGATGGTTATGTTCAGGGTATGGCTATCGATCAAGCTTATATTGATAATTATTTTACTGGAGACGCAGTTTATGCCACTACAGGAACCAAAGCAGATAGATTAAAACAAATTTTAACACAACGTTGGTTAATAGATTTCTTTCAGGGTAATGGAGGTAATTATCCCCAATTTTTAAGAACTGGTTTTCCTGAATATCCGTTAGATCCAGCAACAAGTTTAAATCCTGATGATACTTCGGTTTACCCAAAGCGTTGGAAATATCCGGTGTCAGAACAAACAACAAACCCTGATAATTATCAAAAGGCTATTGATGATCAGTACGATGGGTATGATGGTATAAATAAAACACCTTGGTACTTGCAGTAATAATTCTGTAAGATATAAACTTATAAAAAATCTAAAGACGAATTATTTGTCTTTAGATTTTTTGATGCTTAAAATATTTAATGACTATAGATTATGTTAAAACTAATAAGTAAAATTTTTTCAATACTATTAATAGTTTGTTTTTATTCCTGTGATGAAAATTCTAACACAAAAATAAATTTTGCCAAAAACCCGGTTATAGCGCACCGTGGCGCATGGAAAAGTCAAAATTTACCTAAAAATTCAATAGCTTCATTAAAGCAAGCTATTGCTCTCGGATGCACAGGTTCGGAGTTTGATGTTAGAATGACTGCAGATAATGTACTCATTGTTGCTCACGATGCAGAATATCACGGATTAGAGGTGGAAAAATCTACTTATGCAGAATTGTCCAAATTCAAATTATCAAACGGTGAAATACTCCCCACTTTAAAAGCATATATTTTGGCAGGAATAACCAATAATGATTCTACAGGTTTGGTCTGCGAAATAAAACCTTCTAAAATTAAAGGGCGAAATGCGGACATTGCCGAAAACGTTGTCTCTTTGGTTAAAGAGCTAAAGGCGGATCCTTATATTTTGACTTATATTAGTTTTAGTTACGATACTCTCAAGAAAATTAAAACGCTTGATGCGCAAGCAAAAACCCAGTATCTAGATGGGTCAAAGGCACCAGAAACATTAAGTTTAGATGGTATTTCAGGATTAGATTATTTGGTTTATAAGTTGAAAAAACATCCGGAATGGATTTCGTCGGCCAAAAAAATGGGATTAACGCTAAATGCTTGGACAGCTAATAAGGCTGAAAACATTGAGTGGTTACTTGTAAATAATTTCGATTATATTACAACAGACGAACCTGAATTGGTTTTTAAAAGCATTGATAAGAGCCCTATAAATAAAGGATATCAACTTGTTTGGAGCGATGAGTTTAACTATGAAGGCAAGCCCGATTCAGCAAAATGGACCTATGATTATGGGTTTAAAGCTAATAATGAAAAACAGTATTTTACCGATAGTTTAAAAAATGCAAGGGTAGAAAACGGGTATTTAATTATTGAAGCTCATAAAGAGAAAGTTGCTAATAAGGATTTTAAAAACCCTGAGATTAAGGGATGGCAAAAATATAAGTCTGAAATTGATAGTGCCCAGTATACATCGGTTCGATTAAAAACAGAAGGTCTTGCAGCATGGGAATACGGCCGTATTGAGGCTAGAGCAAAATTACCTAAAGGTCGCGGTATGTGGCCAGCAATTTGGATGCTGAGTGAAAAGAGGGAAGGTATAGATTGGCCGGAAAGTGGCGAAATTGATATCATGGAGCATGTTGGTTATGATAATGATACCATTCATGGTACTATACACACTAAGGCTTACAATCATACAAAAGGGACGCAAAAGGGCAAAACTATTTTTATTGATAAGCCTAATGATACATTTCATATGTTTGCTGTAGAATGGACGCCCGAAAAAATAGATTTTATTTTGGATGGAGTGGTGTACAATCATATTGAAAATGAACATAAAACCACTGCAGAATGGCCTTTTGATAATCAGTTTTATTTAATAATGAATGTTTCCGTTGGTGGTATGTGGGGCGGGAGACAAGGCATAGATGATTCTATTTTTCCCCAGAAAATGGTGGTCGATTATGTACGCGTTTTTCAACAAAAAAACTAAATAGAAGTAGATATGAAATACAATATTTTAGTATGTTTCACTCTAATTTTGAGTATAATGAGTTGTAATAATGAAATTAAAAAGGAAGGTCAAAACTTAAAGATGATGACTTACAATATCCGTTTAGATGTCGCCTCAGATGGAGATAATGCATGGCCAAACAGAAAAGATTTTTTAAGTGAGCAAGTATTGTTTAATAGTCCAGATATTTTGGGGGTTCAGGAAGCGAAACCAAATCAAATGGCCGATTTAAAAAGAGCTTTAACGGGCTATAACGCCATCGGTGTTGGTCGTGATGGTAAAAATATAGGCGAATTTTCTGCAATATTTTATAATGCTGAAAAGCTAAAAGTTGAGAATGAAAACACGTTTTGGCTTTCAGAAACACCAAATCAAATTTCTAAAGGTTGGGATGCTGCATATCCCAGAATTTGCACATACGGTTTGTTTACAAACTTAGAAAATAACACCAAGTTTTGGGTGCTTAATACCCATTTAGACCATAAAGGGCACGAAGCGCAATTGCAGGGTGTTGCTCTAATTCAGGATAAAATAAAAGCGCTTAACACAAATAATTTGCCTATTGTTTTAATGGGAGATTTTAATGCCGAACCTAACACCGAGTTAATTACGGAACTTAGACAAAGTATGGACGATTCTAAAGGCTTAGCAAAAGTAATTTTTGGCTCTAATGGTACTTTTAATGGTTTTAAGACTGAAAAACTAGTTACTCGTAGAATTGATTATATTTTTGTTTCTAAAACTAATATTGAAGTTGAAAAATATGGTGTGTTATCGAGTTTGGTGGATTTGAAATATCCTTCAGATCACTTTCCTGTTTTAACCGAATTAATCATTAAATAACTCTCTAAAAGAAGAACGTTTCAGAATACTTTATTTAATAAGAAACACTTTTGAAGCCTGATATAAATTACATCAGGTCTCAAAGTGTTTTTTTTTAAGTTGAGCTTTATTGAACGGTAAACTCAAAAACCTGAGATTCCGAAGTGTTGTTATTATCATCTTTAGTGATAACACGCCAAAAATAAGTATTGCCAGAGCCCACGGTTATCGAAACATTATTGCTGCTTGTGGTAGCCTGCGATTGTATTGGCGGATTTACGGTTCCAAAAAGGACTTCGTATTCTGTAATATCATTATCAACATCTTCTCCCGACCATTGTAGAGATAAGTTAGTGGTCGATGCTGCTAAGGAAACTGATAGAGCAGGACTAACTAATTCCGCTGGAAATGGCGCATAAGAGGATGTTGCTTCGCCTGCGTTATAAAATTTCCAAGTATTACTTTGTGCTGTTTCTGTTACTGTATTTTTAGAAACCACATACCAAGAATATGGCGTGCCTCGTAAAATAGCAACACTTTTTTCTGAAACCGAACTTGTGTAATTGGTTGTAGTTTGTGTGTCTAAATTTTTAATGAATAATTGATATGATGTTGCATTTTGAGCATCATTCCATTTGAATAGAATAGTACTTTCTGTACTTGTTATGTTAGAACCTTCGGTGCACTCCGAGTTTTCACTAGGAAAAATTAAAGTTGTCGCCTTTGGAGCATCGATTTCATTTTCTGTATTTCCATCATTATCACTGCTGCTGCAGTTTAAAAGTAACAGACAAAAAATAAAGCTTCCGAAGATATATTTAGTTGAATTTCTCATTAGTTCTTAATTATTTTAAAGCTGTTATTCACTGTTTTTGTAACCACTTTTAGTATATAAATACCTTTATTGAATTTAGAGGCATCAATTTTAAGTGTATTGGTTTTTGTTTCGTTGTTATAAACGCGTTTTCCTAAAAGAGAATATATTTCTACGTTAGCTTTTTCGCCTTGTAATTCACCTAAATAAAGGGTTAATTCGTTGTTTGATATAGGATTAGGAAAAACCGACATGCTGTTATTGTAAAACATAGATTCTTCATATTTACCTTGACAAATTTTATCGGTTTCTACGGTGATTTGGTTTTCTCCTGTTTGTAAATCCAGTTCAATGGCAGAATTAGAAGTTTCTGTAATGGTGCCATTGAGCGTGATTTTGTAAAGTGTGCCTCCGCTTAAATTTAGTGTAATCCCTTTTTTGTCGTTTGTTTGTCTAGAAAGTACAGATAAGTTTTCTGGTTCTGTAATGGTTACATTGTAGCATTGCTTATATTCTGGCTCATCTTCAACGGTAATACAGATGTTGTAATCGCCTGCGTTTAAGTCATTTTTAATAAAAGTACTTGTAAAAGTATCTTCACTATTCAGGTTATTTCCAATAATTGTTGCGGTGTAATTTAGGTTTTTTTCTGCGGAAATATTAATGTAGCCATTGTTGCTGTTTCTGCAAGTTTCATTACCTATTTGTAAGCTAAAATTATTGGCCGGCAAGCTAAATATTTCACAGCCATTGGCATCTACAGTAGCTCCTAAGGTTGTGTTGCTGCAACTATCATCTTCATTTAAAACACCATCGCTATCTAAATCTTCTGGATTAATAAAAGGTTTATCGGCATAGATAATATATTCTCCAGCTTTTAGAGTAATGGAAGCGGTTGCATTTGTAACTTCCATAGGTGTATTTCTATTTAAAATATTATACCAAGTGCCTGTTTGTTGAAAATCTGGAGTGATGTTTTGTGCAGTAATTCCGAAATTACCAAGAATGGTGACATATTTTATTTGATCTTCCGTGGCGCTCTCTAAGGTCAGGTGTATAGATTTTACGCCTGATGTTTTATCGGTATCTACTTCAAAATTAGAAGTTTTAAAAATAGGTTCCTCAAGCTTAAGCCTAATTAAATTGCGCCAAGTATCATGAACAGATTTCCTATTAACGTTATCTAAATAGTCCCAAAGAATAGGTTTGTTACCAACTCTTCCGTTTTCATCAATCGAAATATCATAACCTAATTCACCAAATTGCCAAATCATTTTTGGACCAGGAACGGTGAAGAAAAATGCGCCTGCAGTTTCTACACGTTTTAAAGCGGTATTTAAATCTTTTACATTGTAAAGTGTATTTGAAGCTCCAAAATTTAGGTTTCTGTACATCATGCGTTCTTCATCATGACTTTCCATATAACTCACTGATGATGTTGCTTGTGCAAAACCTTTTTGTTTATATGAAACGTTTCCGAAGTTCGATTTTCCATTATCAAAGAAACCCATAGTAGCGTCGCTATAAGAACCGTTTAAATTATTCCAAAGCATAATGCCTTTGCCTTCGTTTACACGGTAGTTTGCCCATTCGCTTTCTTCGGTTATACCACCTAAATGTTCAAAAATTATATAGAAATCATCTTTTTTATCCCATTGATAATCGGCATATAGTTTTAAAACATCTACACGGTCTTGTTGATAACTACCTGTACAACTCTCATTGTTTTCGGTACAATTTTGTGTAAAACCTTTGGTTAGATCCCATCGGAAACCATCAATATTATATTCATCAATCCAAAATTGCGTAACGCGTTTTACATAGTCTCGTGTGGCTGTTTCACTGTGGTTAAAGTCGTTAAAAACACCGTAAGCATGCTTTGCTGTTTGGTTAAAAAAGGGATTATCGGCAGATGCTGTTCCTCCGTAATTTCCGTTATCGGTGTTCCAAAGGCGGTAATATGGGTTTTGCCCTGAAGCATGATTAAAAACGACATCGACAATAATGGCAATACCACGACGATGACATTCATCCACAAGAGCTTTAAAAGCATTTTGTGTGCCATAATATTTATCGAGCGCCATATGGAACGATGGGTTGTAACCCCAACTTTCATTACCATCAAATTCATTTAAAGGCATTAACTCTATGGCGTTTATACCGAGATTTTCAATATAATCGAGTCTGCTTTTTAAAGCATCAAAACTGTGTAAGGCATCAAAGTCACGAAGTAATAATTCGTAAATTACTAAATCGGTTTTTTCTGGTGGTGTAAAATTAGTTGTTTGCCAATTATATGTTGCATCCCCTGTTCTTAATAACGTGACGCTATGATTGGTTTTTCCTGTTGGATATGCTGGTAAATCTGGATAGGTTACCGCATTAATATATTGGTCGTTAGATTCTGCTAAAACTACTGGGGAATAAGGATCTGCAATTCTTATTGAAGCATCAACCATATATTGATACATGTGGTTGGTTTGTGGTGTTAATCCTGTTAATTCAATCCAAAAACGATCTTTACTACTGTCCTTTTTCATTAAAAAAGCATCATCAATTGTCCAGTCATTAAAATCGCCTATAACATGTACAAATTGTTTCCCTGGTGCGTAAAGTACTAAAGTAGCCTTTGTATTATCGGCTTCATTGTAATTAATACCATCCAATAAATCTGTTGGTAAAGCAGCTTCTGTAACTGTTGGAGTTACTATGGCTTCAAAAGTTTTAGATTGGGTTTGTGTGCCATCGGTAATTTGTAATTCGAATGTTGTAGTTTCGTTTACTATATAATTGTTGGTATATGTTGTAACTCCCGTTGCTATATCTACAGAAATGTTATTAGCTAAAAGTGTGAAATCGGCTGTTGTACTTGAAGTTGCATTGATAGGTAATGTTTCTCCAGCATTTAAAATGGTTGTTGTTTCTGTAGGCATGTTTAAAAATAGTTGAAAAGAACCAATATCGAAAAAGAAATCGGAACAACCTGATGCTTTTAATTCTTGATTTCCCGATGCGTTTCTAAAAACCATACCCATTTTGGTAGATTCATTTTGTTGCTCGGTTGTTAAACTATAATAAACGGATGGTGTTATAGTAATGCTCCATGTACCGTTGTTATTGTTTGTCATTTCGCCAATGCCATCGTCAACGCCCCAATTACCTATGGTTTTAATACCCCAAGCATCAGCATCGTTTCCTACGCCAGAGTGCATATATACTTTGTTAGGTGAGGAAATACTATTGCAGTCTGTTGCGGTACTGTTTAAGTCCACTGTTATGGTGATTTCGCTTGTAACTTCAAAAGTATTAGGTAAAATAGTAACTTGCGAAATAGCTGTTAAACTAAGTAGCAAGAAAGAAAATAGTAACAGTTTTTTCATCTGTTTTAGGTTTTAGTTAAGTTGGAATACTTTAAATAAAAGATGTTATTGAAGAAAACTATAATTGACAGTTTTATTCTACAACCTTCTTTTTAGAGAAAAAAAAGGCTGATAAAAACCAGCCTCTTTTGTATGTTGAATAATTTAGTTCGGAATTATATTATAACTTCCATCTAAATCGTTGAACCAGAAATCGTAACTTCCTGTTTCTGCGTTAAACGGAATGTTGTCTCCGCCGCCAGATAAATTAGCTTTACCATAAAGTTCATTAGATCCTGAATATCTCCAAACATCTGCCCAATCATCATTTGCTCTAATTAAGATAAAACCTCCATTTGTTAATGTTACACCATTGATGTACCATAAGTGTGGGTTATTTGCATCTTGAGTAAAATTAGTGTCATTATCACCATCCCAACCGTTTGGTGTAGCGTCTCCAATAATAGCCATAGAAGTATATGTTGGTGCTGTTGAAGCATCGTAAGCTTCTACTGTAAAACTTCCAGATTCTCCAACTGTAGTAAAATTATAAGAGTAATAACCTGCAGTTGCTACATTGAATGTTCCTGGGTCTGAACCACTACCGGTATTTACTGCTAAAGCAGCTCCGTCGTTTGTTCCCCATTGTGGTTGCCATGTGCCTTTAGTTTCTAGTAATTTAAAATCTCCTGCTCCAAAATACCCAATATAAACATAATTGTTTGGTACATCTTGATTTCTAAACAATGGTGTGTTGTTGTTATCATTGCTCCATCCTGGTGATGTTGCGTCTCCAACTACATATAAGTTAGGGAAGGCAGAAAGGTAAGGTGTAACAGAAACGGTTACCACTTCTGAAATTCTAGTTAATTCGTTTCCTCCTGCATTTATATTTTTAGCAATAATTCTAATATCCATATCGCCAGCAACTTCTGGTGTTAAACCAATTCCGATAGCAACAGCATTTAATTCTGAATGTGTTGATGATACCGTATTAGCGTTAGTTGTAGTTCCAATAGAAACAGGACTTGCAAAATCGCTTCCTGCTATAGCGGCTTCAATGGTGTAGTTTATGTCGATTCCTAAAGAAGATTCTAAAACAGCATCCGTCCAATTTACAGTTAATACAGTTTCATCTACAGAGCCTATTGATAATACAAAAGCATCACTTTCTAGAGGGCTAGAAATTACCGGTGCATCTGTTGGATAACGGGTTGCTAGTAATAAAATACTGTTAGAGATTTCACTTCCAGCTGAAACTCTCATGTACGCTGGTACGTCTCTAAAGGTTGTTACTCCAGTGCTTGCAATTGCATTGTTGAATTCTGCAACCGTCATTGAAAAATTTTTCGCTTCGGTTGTTCCTAAAGTTATAGGTGATGTAAATTCAGCATCGGTTGACATTTCGATGGTGTATGAGCTGCTTCCTGTAACCTCATCTTCCCATGACAATGTAAATGCAGGATTATCTGGCAATGCAAAATTTAAAAACACTGTACTAATGCCAGGTGTATTTAGAACAAACTCAGCATCTGGTGCGGTAATTGTTAGGCTCTCTTCGGTTTCGCACGAAGCGAAAAGCATTGTTGACAAAAGCAACAGAAAGCTTATTTTGTTTATATAAAATTTCATATTTTTTCTATTAAGTGGATTAATATTATAAGTTTAATGGCACAAGAATGTAACGACCAGTGAAGTCGTTAAACCAAACATCGTAATCATCTTCTACTATTACAGGAACTTGTTCGCCACCATCGGTAGCTACTCCAGAGAATCCTGTTGAGCCACCCCAAGTAGAGCCAGCGTTTGTTAAAAATGAAATATCTCCTGGTGTTAAATGTATAGCTGCTGCATACCACATGTGGCTGTCAATAGTCAATGGTGTTAAAGCGGTTGTTGCTGTACTTGACCCTTGGATATCAATACTAGAAAAATCTGTTGCTCCAGAATAATCAAACGGAGTTAATGTGTATTTTTTAGTAGAAAAATCGATTGTAAATTGATAATAACCAGCATTTGGTACTCCAAAACGTCCTGGGTCTCCAGATTGTGTTGTTGGATTTCCGGCAATATCACCCGCTTCTGCAGGGGTATCATCTCCTTCATTTGGAGTAACTCCCCATTGTGGTTGCCATAAACCTCGGCTCTCTAAAATTTTGAATCGACCTTCGTCAAATCCTCCTGCGTTAGCAAAATAACCAGTATAGTAATATAAATTTTGGTTATCGGCATCTCTAAATAATGGTGGATTGTTAAGGTTGTTGTTCCAGCCTGGAGCCACGCCGTTTCCTACTAAATAGTAATCGTTAAATACGTAGTTGTAATACGGGTATACATCAAATTGTATTGCGTTTGATGCTGTCGATTCTCCATTTTGTGATCCTAAAGATGCTACTACTCTTGTGTATAAAGTAGCCCAACTAAAAGGATCTAAACCAGCACTACCTGCTGCTGCATTTATTTCGCTTGTAGATAATGTAAGGTTATTACGCCCAGTTACGGTAGATGCGGTTACAGGTGTTGTAAAAGCCTCGTCGTTTGCGAACTGTACCGCGTAATTAATAGAGGTTTGTTGTCCGTAATCCGATTCTTCCCAGTTTAGTGATAAAGCTGGGTTGTTTGAGTTATCGGCATCAAGTTCTATTTGGCTAAAGTTTAAATCGGCTAAAATTGGTGCTGATGGCGTTGAAACTTTATATATATCGGTAGTGTCGTCGCAAGAACTCAGGCATAGTAAAACTAAACCAATAATGCTAAACACTGAAATGTTTTTAAATTTTTTCATGGTCTTTATTTGTTTTTAATTTAGTACCCTGGATTTTGAGTAAGGTTAGGGTTTGCTGCAATACTAGCTGTTGGAATTGGGTACACATTAAAATGTGATGGTAAAGAAATACCATTACTTCCGTTGCCTTTCCATGCCCAATTGTAGTTTCCGCCTGTAAACTTATTGTAACGAATTAAATCTTGTCTACGGTGAGCTTCCCAATGTAATTCACGAGCACGTTCATCTAAAATAAAATCTAATGTTAAATCTCCAGAAGAAATGGTGTTTGGGTTGTGTGCTCTAGTTCTTAAAGCATTTACATAAGCAACAGCGTCGGTAATGGTACCACCACCACCTCTTAAGTGGGCTTCGGCATACATTAAGTATACATCTGCCAATCTAAATAAAGGGAAATCGGTATCAACAAACGTTTGGTCTGCTCCAGCACCTCCTGTTGAGGTTGCATTCGAGTATTTTGTAATAACGTATCCAGTATCTTTATCAGAGATTTCAATAATATCAATAGGTCTGTCTGCCGAGATTATGGTGTTTCTATCATCGTCTGCAAAAGAAGAATCGAATAAATTTGCTAATTGCTTTCTAATTCTAAGTGCACCGCCCCAACCTGGTTTACTAACACCTAGTTCTAGTCCGTTTTCTTCTAAACTTCCAACTTCACCATTAATCATAACGGTTGTTGGTCCGTAATTTTGAGTTGTTGTACCATCGGAAACTATTGGGAAAATAATTTCGTTTACAGCAGAGTTTGTATTGTTGTCTGCCATAAAGTTGTATAAATAATTAGGTGATAATGTATAACCACCATCCATTATTTTTTCGCAATAAGTTAAACAATCTGTATAATGGTTTTCGCCAATGTATACTTCAGAATTTAAATACATTTTAGCTAAAATCATATAAGCGACAGATTTATCTGCACGGCCATATTCATTTTGTCTAGAGTCTACTAAATCAGTATCAATTGCAATTAATTCAGATTCAATAAAGTTGAATAACTCTGTTCTCTCATAAACAGGAGGAAAGGAATTAAGCGCATCATTTTCGGTAACAAAGTTTGCTTTCCCAAAAATATCCATCATGTAGTAATAAGCCATGGCGCGCATTAAGCGAGCTTCTGCTCTATAAGCTACAATTTCGGTTCTAATCGCTGTAGATACGTTTCTTTCATCGAGTTTATCATCTGTAGTCTCTCTTAAAAAGTTGTTAGCTAAAGCAACAGAAAGGTGTGCTCTACTAAACATTCCTAGTAATAAAGGGTTTTGAGCTGTCCAGGTGTTTCTTTGAATTTCTCTAGCACCAGGGTCATTTTCGTAAGACCAAATCATTTGGTCGGCCGATAAGGTTTGTACATATAAAAGTACGCGTCCAAACTGGCTAGTTCCAGCATCAATGTTTTTTAGATTTGAGTTTCCTGGCCCATCTGTTCCTGTAAGTGCTAAGTTGGCATAAATACCTGCTAACACTTGTTTGTATGCAGCTTCGTTAGTAAAAAGATCGTCACTTAATGTGGTTTGATCATCATTAGGAACAATATCTAAATCATCCGTGCACGATGTTAGTGTCGCGAAAAAAAGTAGTGCGATCCCAACGGTATTTTGTATTTTAAATCTTGGTTTCATAGTTGTGTTTTTTAAAATTTAAAATTAGCTCCAGCCAAAATAGTTCTTGGTCTTGGATATATGTTATTGTCTATTCCTTGATCTGTACCAACCGATACTTCTGGATCTAATCCGCTATAATTTGTTATAGTGAATACGTTTTGAAGTCCAGCCCATAAACGGATGCTTTTTAACTTTTTAGAAACTTTCGGGAACGTATATCCTAAAGTAATATTATCCATTTTTAAGAATGAAGCATCTTCTACATAAATATCAGAGATAATAACATCTGCTGTACGTTGAAAGTTGTTATCTAACACCGATGTTGGTAGGTTTCCTAAAACTGCATTATCTTGAATTATTTGGTATTGTGCTCTAGATGAATTGACGTTATTATAAACGTAGTTTCCTAGGTTGGCTCTCATGTTAAATGAGAAATCGAAGTTTTTGTAGTTTACGTTAGATTGAAAACCTAAAATAGCATCTGCACCAGGGTTTTCTTTTAAATAACGGTCGTCTTCATTAATAACATTATCGCCATTTAAATCTACATAAGCACCTTCGATAGCATTTCCTGAGGTATCATAAAGTTGTTTGTACACATTAAAAGAGTTTGGCGCAAAACCTTCTCTTAGCATTTGAATGTTGTTACCTGTACCACCAGAAATCCCTCCAGTTTTTACATCTTGACCTTGAGCAAGTTCTTTAATTTCACGATCTAAGAAGGTTGCGTTAAAGTTGAAGTCGATTGTGAAATCTTCCTGTTTGATAATATCGGCATTAATTGAGAATTCCATACCGCGAGTTTGTAATTCGCCAATGTTTTGGATAATATTGTTTGAAAAGTTAGTACCATCTGCAACTGCTGCAGAGAATAATAAATCTGTAGAGTTCTTCTGGAAGAAATTTAATGAACCAGAAACTCTATTATCAAAAACACCGTAATCTATACCAAATTCTATAGTTGCTGTTTCTTCCCATTTAATATCTGGATTTATTTCTGAAGCAATAAGAGATTGAATCACTTGGTTTCCAAATTGATATTGTGAATTAGCATCACCACCCCTATATCTATTTAAGAAAATATCTTTCTCACTAATAGATTGCTGACCTGTAATACCATACCCTGCTCTTAATTTTAAGTTCGAAATGGTTTTAGAATCTTTTAAGAAATCTTCATCACTAATATTCCAAGCTACAGCAGCAGCAGGAAAGTTTCCCCAACGATTTTTATCGCTAAAACGAGAAGTTCCATCACGTCTATATGTTAAAGTTACTAAGTATTTCTCTAAAAATGTCAAGTTTGCTCTACCAAAAAAGCCAATTAAAACCACATCTGGATCGGCATAAGTATTTGCAAAAGTTTGAGGATCTCTTAAGTTGCCTGTATCGTTTCCGTTAAAGGTGAATTTTTGATAAGAATAACCGGCCATTAACTCAGTTCGGAAATTTTCGAATTCTTTGCTATAGTTTAAGTAACCATCTAATAATTTGTTGGTTCTATTTTCGTAACGACGCAACGTGTTCCCCTTTACAGGATCGTTTGTTGGCATGTTGTAAGATGTTGACTGAATTTCTTTAGCCTCAGTTTCATCATAACCAATGTTTATAACAGCTTTTAATTCTGGTAAAAAATGAAATTTATAATCGAAATTTAAATTACCATAAACTCTATTAGAATCTCCTGCGTTGTTAGTTTGAAGTAAAGAAGCAACAGGGTTTGTAGTTCCGTTTAATACTGTTGTTCCATTACGGTGTTGATAGTAACCATCAAAAGGAGATGATGTATCATAAACTGGTTGTGTTGGATCATAAGATAAAGCCGAACCTATTTGTCCTGAGTCTGCAAAACGGTTATCTTCAAAAGACATGTTTGCGTTTAAATTAATTTTTAAATGATCGTCAAAAAGTGAAGGGTTTAAAGCCAAACCTAAATTTCTACGTTCAAATTCCGAAGTCATTAAAGCGCCTTCTTGGTTGGTTAGCCCAAAAGAAAAACGCGTTGGGATGGCTTTAAATAAAGACCCTTGCATAGAAATATTGTGTTGAGAGGACACCGTATTTCTAAAAATTTCGTCTTGCCAATCTGTACTAGTTGGTCCTAGTAAACTTTCATCTAAAGTTGTTCCATTTAAAGGTTGCGATGCTATAAGCGCTCTGTATTCATCTCCAGAAAATACATCGATATGGTTAGCTATTTCGCCAAAACTGTATTGCGTATCATAAGTTGCGCTAAATGTAGATTTACCTTTTTTAGTTACAATAATAATAACACCGTTTGATGCTCTAGAACCATAAATAGCTGTTGCTGAAGCATCTTTTAAAACAGAAAAAGAATCGATGTCGTTTGGGTTAATACTTGCCAAAACACCACGCGATCCTTTTACACTATTGTTATCTATTGGTAAGCCATCTATAATAATAAGTGGATCGTTAGACCCATTAATAGATGAACCACCACGAATTCTAATTTGAGAACCAGAACCCGGCGCACCGCTTGTGGTAACGCTAACACCCGATACACGGCCGCTTAATAAGTTTTCTGGTGTTACAATGTTTCCTCTAGTAAAATCTTTCGAAGTTATGGCTTCTACTGAGCCAGTGGCGTCTTTTTTAGTGGTAGAACCATATCCAATAACTACTATTTCGCTAAGTTGAGCAGCATCTTCACTAAGTTCAATGTTAAGTGATGCTTGTCCCGAATATGTAATTTCTTGTGATTGAAAGCCTACATAAGTAACAACAAGGATGTCGCCGTTATTAGCTTCAAGTTGATAATGACCGTCAAAATCTGTTGCTGTTCCCGTTGAGGTACCTTTAATTACAATATTTACCCCAGGAAGTGGAATAGAAGTTGCTTTTTCTGTTACTGTTCCTTTTAGCTTAGTTTGCCCGAACATTAAAGTAGGTGCAAACAGTAAAAAGAAGAGCAATCTTTTAATAGTTGTCTTCATACAAATTAGTTTAATTAATGTCTAAATTAGTTGTTTATATTTTCAATCCTCGTGTTAAAAATATGTAAAGAGAAAGTTAAACTGTAATTTTGAGTTACGAAATTCCTAGCGAAAACGTTTTCGTGTTGATAAGTTTTCATTATTTAGCTCTTAAATTGTGAATTTCATAGAAACAGACTGTGTTAAATAATGAAATATCTATATGGCGTTAAGTATATTTTTTGTTATTTTACTTCAATGAAAAGAAAGATAACCCTTAAACAAATTGCTCGCGAATTAGAAGTCTCAATATCAACGGTTTCTAAAGCTTTAAGCGGTAGCAAAGAAATTAGCGAAGACACAACACAAAAAATTCAGGCATTTGCTAAACTTTACAATTACAGACCAAACAATATAGCACTCAGTTTAAAAAACCGAAAGACGAAAACAATAGGTATTCTTATTCCAGAGATTGTTCATCATTTCTTTTCTACCGTTATTTTTGGTATTGAAAGAGTAGCAAATAAACGCGGGTATAACGTAATTGTTGGGCTTTCTAACGAGTCGTTTACCAAAGAAATTATAAATATGGAAATGCTTGCCAATGGAAGTATTGACGGCTTTATTCTTTCTATTTCTAAGGAAACATTGCTTAAACAAGACTATCATCATTTTCATGCCACAATAAATCAAGGCATGCCAATTGTAATGTTTGATAGGGTTGTGAGTGAAGTAGATTGTGATAAGGTTATTGTGGACGATTTTAATGGAGCTTTAAAAGCAGTGAGTATGCTAGTTAGTAACGGTTGCAAAAATATAGCACTTTTAACCACCATGGATTATGTTAGTGTTGGTAGGTTGCGAACTCAGGGGTATTTAGAGGCTTTAGAACGGAATCAAATTGAGCCGAATTCAAATCTGATTTTAAAAATTAATGATAGTTTAAATTTTGCAGATCATCTTGATTTTTTAGAGAATGAAATAAGTAAGTTTTTTGAATTAAACCCAAATATCGATGGGGTTTTTGCTGTAAACGAACTCTATGCTATTACAGCAATGAAGGTTGCTAAAAAATTAGGATATAATATCCCGGATGATATTCAAGTTATTGGTTTTACAGATGGTGTGCTTTCAAAACATGCCACGCCAACATTAACAACAGTAAGTCAACATGGGCAGAAAATAGGTGAGCAAGCCGCTAATTTACTGATAGATAGATTGGAGTCGGACGATGTGGAACCGGATTCATTTATCGCAAATAATAACAGAAAAGCCGACTTTATAAAACTAGTAATTGAAACCGAAATAATTGAAAGAGAATCTACTAAATGATTTTTTTTCTTTGAAAATTTAAAATCTTTCATATCTTTACAGCGAAATCAAAACTTATATTTTCACTCCTCACTTAAGTTTTGATAAGTTATATCAATCTTCATTTTTACTGAAATTGGTATAAAACCGCTTATCAAATAGTATTAACCATAATATACTATTTAATGGAAAAGCGTAAATTAAGTTTCTGGCAAATTTGGAACATGAGTTTCGGATTTCTAGGAATTCAATTCGGATTTGCACTTCAAGGAGGCTTTATGTCTCGAATTTTTCAAACATTAGGCGCCAGTCATGACGATATCCCATTGTTATGGATTGCTGCACCCTTAACAGGTTTGCTTGTACAGCCCATTATTGGCTATATGAGTGATAGAACTTGGCATTCAAAATTAGGTCGCCGACGCCCATATTTTTTAGTAGGCGCCGTTTTAAGTTCTATTGCTTTGTTTTTTGTGCCGCATTCTTCTGCACTTTGGATGGCTGCTGGGTTTTTATGGATTCTAGATGCTTCCATCAATATTTCAATGGAACCTTTTCGAGCTTTAGTGGCCGATAAATTACCAGAATCTCAACGCTCATATGGCTTTGTTGTACAAACCTTAGTTATTGGTATTGGTACTTGGGTGGCTAGTAATTTACCTTGGATGGTTTCGCAATTAGGCGTTTCGGATGCTGCGCCACAAGGCGTGGTTCCTATGTCGGTAAAAGTAGCTTTTGGTATTGGTGCAGTTGTGTTTTTGTTAAGTGTTTTGTATACTATTTTCACAACTTCGGAATATCCACCAGAGGATATGGAAGCTTTTGAAAAGGAGAAACAAAAGAAAAATCAATTCATTCCAGATATTATAAATAACATTGGTAATATGCCTATGACCATGAAAAAGTTGGGTATTATCCAGTTCTTTTCTTGGTTTGCGTTTTTTACTATGTGGAGTATGGCAAACCCAGCATTAACCGAGCATATTTTTAATGCACCTGCTCCCGTTGAAGCAAGTTATGATATGAGTGTTCTTGTTCAAAAAGAAGCTTTTAATGTCGCAAATACAACATTTCAAAAAGCATCGAATTTAGTCGGTTCGGCTATGGGTATTTATGGATTAACGTCTATGGTTTTTGCTTTGCTTTTAACGTTTTATACATCAAAAAGAAATATTAACCGAAAATATGTTCACATGGGGTCGCTTATCTTAGGAGGCCTTGGTTTTATTGGTATGTATTATATTTCGAGTCCCGAAAATTTAAAGTATTGTTTTGCTTTAGTCGGTATTGCTTGGGGTAGTATTTTATCAATGCCTTATGCTATGTTGTCTAGTTCGGTAGACCCAAAAAAAATGGGTATGTTCATGGGGATTTTCAATATGTTTATTGTTATTCCACAAATAATTGCAGCTCTTGGAGGTATCAATTATGTGTCAAGTTTAATTGGCGATCAAGCCATTAATGCCATGCTTGTGGCAGGAGGAAGTTTAATAATTGCAGGCTTATGTAATTTCTTAATTACAAATAAATCAGCCATTTCATATCAATCATAAAAAGAAAAATGAATACAGTAGGAGTAATATTCGATTTAGACGGTGTTATTGTAGATACCGCAAAATACCACTATTTAGCATGGAAAAGTCTTGCCGATAGTTTAGGTTTTGAGTTTACAGAGGCAAACAACGAATTGCTAAAAGGTGTTAGCCGTGTACGTTCTTTAGAAATTTTATTAAGTCTTGGAAACGTTACGCTTTCCGAAGAAAAAAAACAAGAATATTTAATAAGTAAGAATGAGCATTACCTCACCTATATCACAAAAATGGGAGCAGATGAAATTCTTCCTGGTGCCTTAAAATTACTAGATACTTTAGATGAATTAGGCGTTAAATACGTACTTGGTTCTGCTAGTAAAAATGCACCATTAATTTTGAAACAAGTTGGTTTGTTTGAAAGGTTTAATGGTATTGTTGATGGAAATAGTGTTTCTAAAGCTAAGCCAGATCCCGAAGTGTTTTTAATAGGTGCCGAAAAACTAAACCTTAAACCCGAAAATTGTATCGTTTTTGAAGATGCGATTGCAGGAGTAGAAGCAGCAAATAGAGCGCATATGGTTTCTGTTGGAATTGGTGATAAGAATACATTAAGTGAAGCGGATTATAATTTTAATGATCTAACGGAAATTCCTTCCGATTTTATTGAGAAAATAATAAGTAAGAAAAAATAAATAGTTTAGAAAGAAGAATATAGAAGAAGGAAAGTAGAAAGTATTCGGTTATCGAAAAACTGTTTATTCTCTTTAATCTCAAAATATAAAACAAATGAATCAAGATTATATAAAACCAGATAATTGGTCCGTTATAGAGGAAGGTTTTAATGCCGAATGCGTAAAATCTTCCGAAAGTTTATTTAGTATTGGAAATGGTGCCATGGGGCAGCGTGCTAATTTTGAAGAGCAATATTCAGGCGCAACGTTTCAAGGTAGTTATATTGCTGGTGTGTATTACCCAGATAAAACGCGTGTAGGTTGGTGGAAAAATGGTTATCCTGAATATTTTGCAAAAGTGTTGAATGCACCAAATTGGATTGGTATTAATGTATCAATTAATGGAGAACAACTCGATTTGCATACTTGTAAAACCGTAGAAAATTTTAGAAGAGAACTTAACATGAAAGCGGGTTGGTTGTCTCGTAGTTTTACGGCAACACTTCAAAATAATACTGTTGTTGAGGTGGAAACTAAACGTTTTTTAAGTTTGAATTTGGATGAAGTTGGAGCAATTGAATACAGCGTAAAGCTTATAAATTCTGATGCTGAAATTATATTTCAACCTTATTTAGACTCTGGAATTACTAATGAAGATACCAATTGGGACGATAAATTTTGGGATACTTTAAATATTTGTAATGAAAGAAATCAGGCTTTTATTGAAGCCAAAACCATGAAAACCGAATTTCATACCTGTACTTTTATGGAATCGGAGGTTTTTATAAATGGAGAGTCTTTATCGATCGATCCAATTATTAAAACAGAATCTAATACGGTTTCTTTCAGTTATTCAAAAAAAATAAAACAAGGGGAAACTTACACTATCAATAAGTTTGGTGGTTATGTTGTGGATACAAATCATGATAAAAACGAGCTTGTCTTAGCTGCAAAAAACGTTTTAAATTCAGCTACGGAAAAGGGGTTCAATGTATTATTAGAAGAGCAAAAACAAGCTTGGGAACGTATTTGGAGCATGTCAGACATTACAATTTCTGGTGATGTAAAAGCGCAACAAGGTATTCGATTTAATATTTTCCAGTTAAATCAAACATATTTAGGTAAAGATTCTAGATTAAATATTGGTCCAAAAGGTTTTACAGGAGAAAAATATGGTGGTAGCACTTATTGGGATACCGAGGCGTATTGTATCCCATTTTATATGGCCACCAAAGACCAAAACGTAGCTCGAAGTTTACTAGAGTACCGTTATAATCATTTGGAAAAAGCGATTGAAAATGCTGAAAAATTAGGCTTTACAAACGGAGCAGCTTTATACCCAATGGTAACCATGAATGGCGAAGAATGCCATAATGAATGGGAAATTACTTTTGAAGAAATTCATAGAAATGGCGCCATTGCGTTTGCCATTTTTAACTACCACCGTTACACGGGCGATTATAGCTATATTCCCGAAAAAGGTTTGGAAGTTTTAATTGGAATTGCTCGTTTTTGGGAGCAACGTACCACTTTTTCTTCAGATAAAAACAAATATGTTGTTTTAGGAGTAACAGGACCAAACGAGTACGAAAACAACGTAAATAATAACTTTTATACTAACTATTTGGCGCAATGGTGTCTTAAATATGCTTTAGAAAATGTTTTAAAGGTTGAAAGTGAATATCCTTCCGATTTTAATAGAATAATGAATAAGGTTATGTTGTCGGAAGATGAATTAACCCAATGGAAAGCTGTTGCTAAAAACATGTATTTTCCTTTTTCAGAAGAAAAACAAGTGTATCTGCAACAAGATGGTTTTTTAGACAAGGAATTAATTACAGTAGCTCATTTAGAGAAAGCGCAACGACCAATAAATCAAAAATGGAGTTGGGATCGTATTTTACGTTCTCCATATATCAAACAAGCCGATACTTTACAGTGCCTTTACTTTTTTGAAGATCAATTTTCCGATGAAGAATTGGAACGTCATTTCGATTTTTACGAACCTTTTACAGTTCACGAAAGTTCATTATCACCTTGTGTACATAGTATTCAAGCGGCAAAACTGGATAGAATGGAACAAGCATATACTTTCTATTTGCGTACATCACGTCTAGATTTAGACGATTATAATAATGAAGTTCACGAAGGTTTACACATTACTTCAATGGCTGGAACATGGATGAGTATTGTGGAAGGTTTTGGTGGTATGCGTGTTAAAAATGATATGCTTTCTTTCACTCCTAAAATACCGAAAGAATGGGATGATTATTCATTTAAAGTAAATTTTAGAAATCAAATTTTAAAAGTTAATGTTAATCAAAACGATACAAAATTTGAATTGGAAGGTAATTCGGATTTGGAAATTCTAGTCAACAATGTACCCGTAAGTATTTCACCAAATAGTTTAATAACTGTTTAAATAAAAATAAAAAATGATGAAGTCATTTATATTGATAATTGCTGTTTTGTTTTCTGTAATACTAGGAAATGCTCAAGAGCTGAAATCGCCCAATGGCGAATTAAATATGCAGTTTTCGTTAGAGTTCAATGGTGTGCCAACCTATAAGTTGGGGTATAAAAGCAAACCGGTAATTAAACCAAGTCATTTAGGCTTGGAGTTGAAAGATGATGAAAAATCGTTATTAAACGACTTCAAAATTTCAAATACAGAAACTGCAACTTTCGATAATATATGGCAGCCAGTTTGGGGTGAAACCAAAGATATTCGTAATCATTATAACGAATTAGCAATCACTCTAACTCAGAATGAAACGGATAGAAAAATGATTATCCGTTTTCGTTTATTTAATGATGGATTGGGCTTTCGGTATGAATTTCCGTCACAAGAAAACCTTGTTTATTTTGTAATTAAAGAAGAAAAAACGCAGTTTGCCATGACTGGAGATCACACGGCTTTTTGGATTCCAGGGGATTATGATTCTCAGGAATACGATTTTACAGAATCAAAATTATCAGAAATTAGAGGTTTGTTCGATACAGCTTTAACCGATAACGCATCGCAAGAGCAGTATTCTAAAACAGGAGTGCAAACGTCTTTAATAATGAAAACTGCCGATGGTTTATATATTAATTTACACGAAGCTGCGCTTGTTAATTATTCTTGTATGAATCTTAATTTAGATGATGAAAACATGATTTTCGAGTCCTGGTTAACACCAGATGCTATAGGTGATAAAGGTTATATGCAGGCGCCATGCACATCGCCTTGGAGAACCATTATGATAAGTGATGATGCTCGAGATATATTAGCGTCTAACATAACATTAAACTTAAATGAGCCTTGTGAAATTGAAGATACATCTTGGATTAAACCCGTGAAATACATTGGTGTTTGGTGGGAAATGATTACAGGAAAAAGTTCTTGGCAATATACAGACGAATTACCAAGTGTGGAACTCGGTATTACAGATTACACTAAAGTGGAACCAAATAAAACGCATGCAGCAAATAATACTAAAGTGAAACAATATATTGATTTTGCTTCCGAGCATGGTTTTGATGGTGTTTTGGTTGAAGGTTGGAATGAAGGTTGGGAAGATTGGTTTGGGAAATCGAAAGATTATGTATTCGATTTTGTAACGCCATACCCAGATTTCGATGTAGAAGCTATACATAAATATGCGAAATCTAAAGGTGTAAAAATGATTATGCATCACGAGACTTCCGGTTCTTCGCGTAATTACGAACGACATCTAGATCAGGCTTATCAGTTTATGAAAGATAATGGTTACGATGCTGTAAAAAGTGGGTATGTTGGAGATATGTTACCACGAGGTGAGCATCATTATGGGCAATGGATTGTAAACCATTTTCAATATTGTGTAGAAAAAGCGGCAGATTATGAGATTATGGTTAATGCGCACGAAGCAGTGAGACCAACGGGGATTAGCAGAACGTACCCAAATTTAATTGGGAATGAATCTGCTCGAGGAACCGAGTTTCAAGCCTTTGGTGGTTCTAAACCAAACCATGTTACTGTATTGCCGTTTACGCGTTTAATTGGCGGACCTATGGATTATACGCCAGGTATTTTTGAAATGGATATCAGCAAGCTTAATCCAAATAATAATTCGCATGTAAATAGTACTATCGCCAATCAATTAGCGCTTTATGTAACGATTTATTCGCCGTTACAAATGGCAGCCGATTTGCCAGAAAATTACGAGCGTTTTATGGATGCCTTTCAGTTTATAAAAGATGTGGCTATCGATTGGGATAAGAGCGTGTATTTAGAAGCCGAACCTGGTTATTATGTTACTATTGCTCGAAAAGAAAAAGGTTCCAGCAATTGGTTTGTTGGTAATGTAAACGGTAATGAATCTCGGGTTTCGACTATTAAATTCGATTTCTTAGAAAAAGGAAAAAAATATAAAGCAATTATTTATGCCGATGCCAAAGACGCGCATTATAAAACCAATCCGCAGGCTTATAAAATTACTACGAAAACGGTAACGAGTAAATCTAAATTATCGCAATTATCGGCTCCTGGCGGAGGTTATGCAATTAGTATTATGGAAGTTAAATAGGTTCAAAACATATATAATATGAACTATCTAAATATTCAAAATTCGTGGTTTTCATTTTTAACTTTTTGTTTTTTCGGAATGAATATGTCTTGTGATCAAGAAGAGAAAACTTCAATTTTAGAAGAAGAGTCTCTTGCTGTATCCAATATCGAGTATAAAAATGAGATTGAACGCATAGAACCAATGAATTGGTGGATAGGTTTTAAAAATACCGAGGTGCAATTGTTGGTAAAGCATCCAAATATTTCAGAAGCTATACCAGAAATTTTATATACAGGCGTTTCAATTAAAAAAGTAAATAAAGCAGATAGTCCAAACTATCTTTTTATCGATTTAGATATTTCAAAAGAAACTAAAGCTGGACAATTCAACATAACGTTTAAGTTTGAAAACGGAAATGAATTAATTCAAACTTACGAATTGAAATCGCGTAAAAAACCAGCTGATGAATTCGTTGGTTTTGATAGTAGTGATGTTATTTATTTAATCACGCCCGATAGGTTTGCAAACGGTAATTCTGGTAATGATACAGATGAAGAACTTCGCGAAAAAAATATCGACAGAAAAAATGATTATGCACGCCACGGTGGTGATATAAGGGGAATAATCGAACATTTGGATTATATTGATGATATGGGTTTTACTGCCGTTTGGCCTTGCCCGCTATTAACGAACGATATGTCTAACTCATCGTATCACGGTTATGCAATGACAGATTTTTATCAAATAGATTCACGTTTTGGAACACTAGATGATTATCTAGAATTGGCTAATAAAAGTAAGGCTCATGGTATAAAACTAATAATGGATCAAGTTGCTAATCATTGTGGAAGTGAGCATTGGTGGATGAAGGATTTGCCTTTTAGAGATTGGCTGAATTATCAGGAAAACTTTGAGAATGGTGGCGAGTTAAAAACATCTAATCACAGACGCACAAGTAATCAAGATTTATACGCTTCTAAAATTGATAAAGAAGAAATGACTAATGGTTGGTTTGTTTCGGCTATGCCAGACCTTAATCAACGCAATCCGTTTATGGCTAAATACATTATTCAAAATAGTATTTGGTGGGTTGAAACGGCTGGTTTAAATGGAATTCGTCAAGATACTTATCCGTATTCTGATAAAGCATTTATGAGTCATTGGGCAGGAAGTATCATGACCGAATACCCTAATTTTTCAATAGTTGGAGAGGAATGGACCATAAATCCATTACTTATTGGTTACTGGCAAGAAGGTGCAAATAACCGAGATGGTTACGATTCAAATTTAAAATCACCGATGGATTTTGCTATGCAGAATTCAATTGTAAAAGCTTTAAATGAAGATGAAACATGGGATGAAGGCTTAATAAGAATGTATGAAGGTTTGGCAAACGATTTTTATTATGCTTCGCCGAAAGACCTTATGGTTTTTCCGGATAACCATGATATGAGTCGAATTTTTACGCAACTTAAAGGTGATATTCCTAATACGAAAATGGCGTTGAGTTATATTTTAACTTTACCTAGGATTCCTCAAATTTATTATGGTACCGAAATATTAATGAATGATTTTGAAAAACCTGGCGATCATGGATTAATTAGAACCGATTTCCCTGGGGGTTGGCAAGGAGATAAGGTAAATGTATTTACGGGAGAAGGGTTAAGCGATGTTCAAAAAGACATGCAATTGTATTTGAAAAAATTGCTAAATTTCAGAAAGAACAGTCAGGCTATTCATAATGGTAAAACGTTGCATTTTGCACCGTTTCAGGGAACTTATTTTCTGTTTAGAATACTTGGAGATGAGGTGGTTCTTCATATTATTAATAAAAATGGAACGCCTATAACACTCGATTTAAATCGTTATGCAGAAGTTGGGTTAAAAGGTAAAACCTTGAAAAATATTATAACAGACGAAACCTTTGTTTGGGAAGATAGTATGACTTTAAATGAAAAAGGAAGTTTGATGTTTACAACCAAGTTGTAATACTTTAATGCACTTATAAAATGAAATTAAACATCATTATAATTACGTTTTTACTTTTTGTTTCGTGTAAAGAAACTTCAAAAGTAGAGAGGTTAATTAAAGAAGAAACAATGATTAATATACATGCTAAAAAACTACCAAACGCTCAATTGTATAGCGGAGCATTATTAAGGATAGATAGTCTATCTTCAAAATATATAAAATCTAGACCAGTCGATATTTGGTTGCCCGAAAATTATTCAAAAGATAAAAAATATGCTGTGCTTTATATGCACGATGGGCAAAATCTATTCGACTCTACAACCACATGGAATAAGCAAGAGTGGAAAGTAGATGAATGGGCAACACAATTGGTGAAGGAAGGTAAGATTAAAGATTTTATTGTAGTTGGTATTCACAATATTCCCGAAATTCGATGGCAAGATTTATTTCCTCAGAAAGCTTTTGGTTACTTAACCAATGTTGATAAAGAGGCTATAATAAATGAGGCTAAATCTCAAAAAATTAGCTTGAATTTTAATGGTGATAATTATTTAAAATTTTTAGTTGAAGAGTTAAAACCAATAATCGATTCTGAATTTTCGGTATTTACAAACCAAGAGAACACCATGGTTTCTGGCTCAAGTATGGGAGGGCTTATGAGTATGTATGCAATATGCGAATACCCAAATATTTTTGGAAGAGCAGCTTGTTTGTCTACACATTGGGAGGGTGCTGAACCAAAAGAAAACAACCCGGTGGCAAAAGCAATTTTAGATTATATGGAAAACAACTTGCCTAATCCGGAATCACATAAGATATACTTTGATTATGGTACAAAGACATTAGATGCATATTACCCAAAATTTACACCCGAAATAAATAGAATTTTAAAAGTTAATGGATATACTAGTGAAAACTCTGCGAATATTGAGTTTGAAGGCGCTGATCATTCCGAGAATTCATGGAATAAACGTTTAGATGTTCCATTAGTTTTTTTGTTAAAAAACTAGGGTTAGAAGGTTAATAATAGAATCTTTTTTTGTTTAAAAAAAAATCACAAAATGAAAGCTGTAAAATATATCATAGTTGTATTTTTATTTATCGGATTAAGTTGTAATAATGAAGAAAAAGTGGTGGATAAAACCATTGAGCAAGAGAACAGAGTAATGAATAGAAAAGAAGTAGTTTACCAAGTGTTTACACGTTTATTTGGTAATACAAATACTAATAATAAACCATGGGGAACCATTGAAGAAAATGGTGTAGGTAAGTTTAACGATTTTACAGACAAAGCTTTAAATGAAATAAAAGATTTAGGAGTAACTCATATTTGGTATACAGGTGTGCCACATCACGATGTAATTACCGATTATGCCAAATACGGTATTTCTAACGACGATCCCGATGTGGTAAAAGGTCGTGCAGGTTCGCCATATGCAGTTAAAGATTACTACAATGTAAATCCAGATTTAGCAGTAAATGTAGAAAATAGATTAGGGGAGTTTAAAGCCTTAATTGATCGTACACACGCGGCTGGATTAAAAGTTATTATGGATATAGTGCCTAACCATGTTGCGAGAAATTACAAAAGTATTTCGAGACCAAAAGGCATAAAGGATTTTGGCGAAAATGATAATAAAACAGTAGTTTTCGATGCGAATAATAACTTTTATTATAACCCTAACGAAATGTTTAAGGTGCCAGATTGGGAACACCAATATATGCCTTTGGGTGGCGAGAAGAATGTGTTGGCTGATGGTGAGTTTCTTGAGTTTCCTGCTAAGTGGACTGGTAATGGCACAAGTGCTTCTAAGCCAAATATGAACGATTGGTACGAAACTGTAAAAATAAATTATGGAATTTCGCCCGAAGGAGAAAAGTATTTTGATGAATTACCTGATGGATTTGAAAATGAAGATTATAAAAAACATTTTGAATTTTGGGAAGATAAAATGGTTCCGAATTCTTGGATGAAATTTAGAGATATTGCATTGTATTGGTTAGGTTTTGGGGTCGACGGATTTCGTTATGATATGGCCGAAATGGTACCGGTCGAATTTTGGAGTTATATGAATTCGTCTATAAAAATGAAAAAACCAGATGCTTTTTTGTTAGCCGAAGTTTACACGCCTAGCTTATATCGCGATTATATCAAAAAAGGAAAAATGGATTATCTGTATGATAAAGTACAGTTTTATGATACATTAAAACATGTGGTACAGGGTTATGGGAAAACGGATAATATTCCGCCTATTCTAAGTGATTTGGCAGATATTGAACATCATATGCTTCATTTTTTAGAAAACCATGATGAGCAACGTATCGCTAGTCCTGATTTTGCTGGCAAAGCGGAAAAAGGAAAGCCTGCTATGGTAGTTTCGGCAACATCAACTACAGCTCCAGTAATGATTTATTTTGGACAAGAAGTAGGTGAGGACGCCTCCGAAGAGCCTGGTTTTGGAGCGCCTACCCGAACATCGATTTTTGATTATATTGGAGTTCCTGCTCACCAACGTTGGGTTAATGATAAAAAGTTTGATGGTGGACAATTAACCGAGTCTGAAAAAGGTTTGAGAGATTTTTATAAACGTCTTTTAAATTTTACAATAAATAGTTCTGCATTAATGGGCGATTATGCCGATATCCATCAGTATAATCGAGAACACACAGAAAACTATACTGATAAATTGTTTTCTTTTGTGCGTTATAGTGATTCTGAAAAGGTTATCGTTGTTTCAAATTTTGATTCTGAAAACAGATTTGACTTTCATTTAAAAATACCTGAAAATATTATTAAATCATGGCAGTTATCTGATGGGGAATATGAGCTTGAAGATCAATTATATCATAAGGTTCTATTAAAATTAGTAGTTGAAAATGGACTCGGCAATGTCAATATTAATTTAATGCCTTTAGAATCTTTCATCTTAAAAATGAAATAAACTACTAGCTTTCTTTAGGTCTTAGGAGGTTAAAACACAAAAAACATATTAAAATGAAACAAATTTTAGCTACCATTATAGTTCTATTTATTTTAACAGGTTGCAATAAAACTGTAAAAACAGAAGTTGTTAAGCCCGAAGTCAAAACGCCGTTTGTTTGGGAAGGTGCTAATGTTTATTTTTTGCTTACGGACCGTTTTAATAACGCAGATACAGTTAACGATATTAACTTTAATAGGACTGCTAAAACGGGTAAACTCCGTGGCTTTGAAGGTGGGGATTTAAAAGGTGTTACTCAAAAAATTAATGAAGGTTATTTTACTAATTTAGGAATTAATGCTATTTGGATGACGCCTATTGTTGAACAAATTCATGGAGGAACGGACGAAGGCACGGGTTTAAGTTATGGATATCATGGTTATTGGGCAAAGGATTGGACGTCTATCGATCCAAATTTTGGTAGTAAAGCCGATTTGCATGAATTAATTAAAACGGCTCATAAACACGGTATTCGTGTTTTGTTGGATGGTGTAATAAACCATACAGGGCCAGTAACCGATAAAGATTCTGTTTGGCCGAAAGAGTGGGTGCGTACCGGTCCACAATGCAGTTATGATAATTATGAGAACACTGTTGCATGTACGCTTGTGAAAAATTTACCAGATCTTAGAACGGAAAGCAATGAAAATATTGATTTACCGCCGTTCTTGATCAAAAAGTGGAAAACTGAAGGTCGATACGATCAAGAAATTAAGGAATTAGATGCGTTTTTTGAGCGCACCGGCCATCCTAGGTCGCCACGTTTTTATGTTATGAAGTGGCTAACGGATTATATTATAGAATACGGTATTGATGGTTACCGTGTAGATACTGTAAAGCACACCGAAGCTTATGTTTGGCAGGAATATAAAGCAGAGTGCGATTATGCTTTTGCACAGTACAAAGAGCAAAACCCAGAAAAGGTTTTGGATAATAATGAGTTTTATCTTGTTGGTGAGGTTTATAATTATAACATATCAAATGAAAAGACCTACGATTTTGGGGATAAAAAAGTTAACTATTTTGACAATGCTTTTGAAAGTTTAATCAATTTTGAAGCTAAATGGAATTTAGCACAAAGGCTTATGGAAGATGTGTTTAAACGTTATTCAGGGATATTAAATGGTGGTTTAAAAGGTTATAGTGTTTTAAATTATTTAACCTCGCATGACGATGGACAGCCATTTGATGCGAAGCGTGAGAAACCTTTTGAAACTGCCACAAAATTGTTGTTGTGTCCTGGTGCATCGCAGGTGTATTATGGCGATGAGTTAGCTAGACCACTTGTTATTGAAGGTGCGGAAGGAGATGCTACACTGCGTTCTTTTATGAATTGGGACGATTTTAAAAACAATACAAAAACCCAAGCTATTTTAAAACATTGGCAGAAATTAGGACAATTTAGAGCGAGCCATCCAGCGGTTGGAGCTGGTATTCATCAAATGATATCTCAAGAACCTTATTTATTTACACGTCGTTTTTCAAAAGAAGATTTTAATGATGTCGTACTTGTTGGTTTGGATTTTCCTAAGGGAGAAAAAATAATTGATGTTTCGGAAGTGTTTGAAAATGGCATTAAAATTCATGATGCATATTCTGGTGTTTATTCCGAAGTGAAAGATGGGCAAGTTCTTATTAATTCAAATGATACTATTATGCTTTTAGAGAAGAAATAATTGATTTTCACCTATACTAATGTGCTTTTTCTAGAAAGACATATTAGTATAATTTGATAGCTAATTTTTTATTCATATATGAAATATGAGTAGTTATTTGAAGATGATATAAAACTGTGATTACCTATACAATTATTTTTTAGCACCTTTATTTAAAGGATATTCAGTATCTTGTTGGCCCAACATTAGGGTTAAAAATGAAAAAGCATTATTGTTTCTTGTTTTGTTTCTGTATAGGCTTAGTATTTACACTAAGTTCACAGGAATTTCCACCAATACAAACCTATACACCTGAAGTTTATGGAGGTGAAAACCAGAATTGGTCTATTTCTCAGTCTTCCGATAAGTATCTTTATTTTGCCAATAACAAAGGGCTGCTAGAATTTAGTGGTGCCAAATGGAATTTGTATCATTCACCAAACGAAACGATTCTTCGTACTGTAAAAGTGATTGATTCGCTTATTTATACAGGTAGTTTTAGAGGGTTTGGTTATTGGGAAAAGGATGATTTTGGACTTTTAAATTACACGCCGCTATCAAAGCAACTTAATGTCGATTTTTTAGAAGATGAAGAAATTTGGACGATTTTAAAACTCGAAAACTGGATTTTATTTCAATCTTTAGATCGCATTCATATTTACGATCAGGTAAAGAAAACTTACAGCGTAGTAGATTCTGAATCTAAAATTTCGAGGTTGTTTCTAGTAGGAAAGAATCTATACTTTCAAAATGTAAATAAAGGTTTATATCAAATTGAAAATGGTAAGGGCGTTCTTGTATCTGATGATGCTATTCTTCAAGAAAATTTAATCGTAAATATTTTTAAGCAAAACCAGGAATTGCTGATTTTAACTCAGGATCGTGGCTTTTTTAAATTTATCGATGGGGCATTAACGCCATGGGATATTGCAGACAAAGAGATCTTGGATAATGTTAGTGTTTTTAGCGGTATTCAACTTCAAGATAAGAGTTTTGTGTTGGGTACTATTTCCGATGGATTAATACATTTAACTTATGATGGTAGTGTAAAGCATGGTGTTAATCAATCTAACGGGCTTAGTAATAATACGGTTTTATCTTTGTTTGAAGATGAAGATCATAACATTTGGCTAGGTTTAGATAATGGTATTGATTGTATAAATAGTAAATCACCTTACTTGCAATATATTGATAACAATGGCATTATTGGCAGTGTTTATACATCTAAAGTTTACAATGGTTTGCTTTATTTGGGGTCTAATCAAGGTTTGTTTTGTAAACCATTAAATAGTTCTGAAGATTTTCAGTTTGTCCCAAATACTCAAGGGCAGGTATGGTGTTTAGAGATTTTAGATAATCAGCTTTTTTGTGGTCATAATTCAGGTACGTTTTTAATTGAAGGTGCCGAATCGAAAAAAATATCTAATGTATTAGGCGCTTGGCAAATTAAGAAAGTTCCTAATCATGAAAATTTATTGATTCAAGGAAACTATAATGGTTTAAACATTCTTGAGAAAATAAATGAATCATGGCAGTTTAGAAATAAAATTGAAGACTTTAATATCTCTAGTCGATATTTTGAGTTTTTAGACCCAGAGAATCTTATTGTTAGCCATGAATATAAGGGTGTTTTTAATGTTAAAGTTGATAGTAGCTTCCGAAAAACCGTAAGTTTTAAACAAGATACATTAGTTGAAAAAGGTTTAACTTCTAGCTTTATTAAGTATAATGATGATTTGTTGTATACTACTAAAAAAGGTGTTTTTAAGTATCAGAAAGCTATTAATCGGTTTCAAAAAGATACGCTTTTAAGTAAGTTAATAAATGGAAGTAATTATACTTCGGGTAAGTTAATTCTAGATTTAGAAACCGATAAGCTATGGAGTTTATCTACTTACGGGCTGCATTATTTAACTGCTGCAAAATTAACCGGTGAACAGAAAATAGAAACTATTTCATTTCCTTCTGAAATTAGAAAGGATATTACCGGTTTTGAAAATATAACGAATATTGTTGATGAACAATTTTTAGTTGGTTCTGCAACGGGATATTTTATTTTCGATTTAAAAAAGATTCATAGTTACCCTTCAGAAATAAGTATAAATCAGGTTGAAGTAAGTGCATCTAAAATAGAAACAGCTTTCGAGTACGTTAACTTAAAAACTTCGGCAGTATTTAAAAATAAGAAGAATAACGTGAAATTTACTTACAGTATTCCTCAATATTTAAAAATTCAGAAACTAGAATACCAATACAAGCTAGAGGGAATTTATGATACTTGGAGCCATTGGAGTAGTAAGGGTGAAGTGGTTTTTGAAAACCTGCCGTATGGCGATTATAGCTTTGTGGTTCGTGGGCGTATTGGTGATGAGTTAACTTTAAATTCGGCATCGTATGCATTTAAAATAGAGCGTCCATTGTTGCTTTCAAACATAGCGATTGCTTCTTATATTATTGCTGTATTGTTGTTCTCCTTGTTTATGCATACGTTTTATAAGCGTTATTATAAAAATCAACGCGAACGATTATTGCAAAAAACCACAAGAGAATTTGAGCTTAAAGAACTTGAAAACAACCAAAAGCTTATGCGTTTTAAGAATGATAAGCTTCGTGAGGATATTGAGGCGAAAAATCGTGAATTGGGAGTATCTACCATGAGTCTTATAAAGAAAAATGAGTTTTTAAATAGCTTAAAGAAAGAGCTTGAAGATGTAGAGGGTAGTAAAACTATAAAGCAGGTTATTAAGATAATTGATAAAAATATTAACCATACAGACGATTGGAATCTGTTTCAGGAAGCTTTTAATAATGCTGATAAAGATTTTCTAAAAAAAATAAAAGGAATCCATCCAAAGTTAACATCTAACGATTTACGTCTTTGTGCTTACTTACGATTAAATCTGTCTTCAAAGGAGATTGCGCCTCTGTTAAATATTTCACATCGAAGTGTAGAAGTGAAACGGTATAGATTACGAAAGAAAATGGAGCTACCTCACGAAACAAGCTTAACAAACTACATTTTGGAGTTGTAGTATCCTTAACATATTGCTTACTTACCCATACAGCACCACAACATTTAATATTTTAAGTAGAATTTAACTAGTTTTTTTAAAAAAAAAGCAATTGTATAAAACCCTTACATACTATGGGTTTTATACAAAAATATGCTTTTGTCTTCTAGTGTATGCTTTTTGTTGGGGTTATTAAAGTTAATTTAACATATATATAGGTTAATTTTACATAGCTGTACGTTTTGTGAGCTTTATGCTACTAAACAAGCTATTAACTAAGACAACTTAAGTATTAATATTATGAGAAAAAACTTTCTAAAATTAGTCTTGATTTTATTTTCAACATCACTTTTTGCGCAAGCGGATAAAGTAATGGTTGAGAGTAATAGTGAAGGCATGTTTCTTTCCGTTAATGGAGAGAAATTAATGATTAATGGAATGAATTGGGATTACTTCCCAATTGGCACCAATTACTCCTACAGTTTATGGAAACAATCTGATGATGTTATTAAAGCTGCATTAGATTCCGAAATGGGATTGTTAAAAAATATGGGTGTAAATGTTATTAGACAGTACACGGGAGTACAACCAAAGTGGATTAAATATATTTATGAAAACTACGGTATTTACACCATGCTTAATCATTCTTTTGGGCGTTATGGGTTAAATTTAAATGGTGCGTGGGTTGCTGTAACAGATTACAGTCATAAAGATGCTCAAGAAGTTTTATTGACCGAAGTTTCAGAAATGGCGCAAACTTATAAGAATACACCAGGTTTGTTATTATTCCTTTTAGGAAATGAAAATAATTATGGTTTGTTTTGGGCAGGAGCAGAAACTGAGGATTTCCCGGACGATGAGGAGAAAAAGAAATTTATTGGTGATACACGCGGTAGAGCAATGTACAGACTAATGAATGAAGCGGCCATTAAAATGAAATCTATTAATGCTTCATTACCAATTGCTATTTGCAATGGAGATCTTTTGTTTATAGAGATTATTGCTGAAGAATGTAAAGATGTAGATATTCTAGGAACTAATATGTATCGTGGGGCTTCTTTTGGAGATGCTTTTGATGTTGTAAAAGAAAAACTAAACAAACCTATTCTCTTTACCGAGTTTGGAGCCGATGCTTTTAATGCCATAGAAAATCAAGAAGATCAAAAGTCTCAGGCTTATTATATGGTAGAAAACTGGAAAGATATTTACCAAAATGCTGCAGGTTTAGGAAAAGCAAATAATTCTATTGGTGGTTTTACTTTTCAATTTAGTGATGGATGGTGGAAATATGGTCAAACTACAAATTTAGATGTGCATGATAATAATGCTTCTTGGTCTAATGGTGGTTATGAACTTGATTTAGAAGGTGGTAATAATAATATGAACGAAGAATGGTTTGGTATTTGTGCCAAAGGACCAACAAATTCTAGAGGACTTTATGATTTGTATCCGCGTGCAGCATATTATGCTTTAAAAGAAGCGCATCAATTAAATCCTTACACGTCTGGTGTAGATTTAGAATTTGTAAGCAATCATTTTAAAAACATTTCACTAATGGACGCTGTTTTACGCGCCAGAGGGGATAAAGCAGCATTAAAAGGAAATGGTTCTGATAAGATTAGAATTAGTAACATGAGAGCAGAGTTTACAACTTTTAATACCGGAGGAAGTTTAATTACAACGCCTAATACAGCCGATCCAGACTCAAATACTTATCCAAACGAGTTGGGTTTCGATCATATGCAATCTTACTATATTGGTGTAGAGGGTAATCCCGCACCAAATATGAAAGCAGAAGTTAATGTTAGTATTTTAGGTAATGTAGCAGCCAACCCTATTGATGAAATTTTTTATGAGAATAGAGGGAGACCAGTAACAGTAAACTCAGATGATGGAGATGTTACTATTACCGATCCTAATCGCGTACAAATTTACAATGCAAGTTATACTTGGACGGCTAAAGATTTTGATGTTCGTGGTTTTTATCGTACTGGCCATTATCACTGGGCTTATGAAGGTGATTTTTTCAATCTTTATCCAGAAGCCAATTATGGTGAAAATTTAGATATTTATAACGGTGAAACTTCTGGTTTTGAAATTGATGGAAAACGTGGTTTAAAAGGATTAAAGGCTGCCTTTGGTCCGCAATTATGGTGGGGTGCAAATCCAGCAGTATTATTAAAATACACACGCAAAATAGGCAAGTTTGATGTTACTGCGGTATATCACGAAGATATTGATGATATAGGTGAAGCGGTAACCTCTATAGCAATTCCATTACCTAAAACACGTCGTGTTACGCTTCATGCTAAAAGGCAATTTGGAAATCTTGGTTTCGAAATAGGTGGTATTTGGGGTGGTCAGCCATTAAATGGAAGACAATTTCAACTTGTAGAAGGAGAGCCTGGAAGTTATATTGTTTACAACGATGAAATAAATAATGAAGATAACTGGGGAGCAAAAGCCAAAATAACTTATCAAAAAGGAGCTATTAACTGGTACGCTCAAGGAGCAGCCATGGGCTTAGTTGCAAATGGTGGTGCCGATCAAACAAAAACGTTTACAGGTTGGAGATTAAAAGATTCTGGTAGTGGCAATCAAACTAATTTCCTTTCTGGATTTACTTATACTTTTGGTGATTTTCAAATTGCACCAAATTTCTTATGGCAAAAGCCAATTGTAGATGCTATGCCCAACGATGTGCAAGCACCTGGAAGACTTAGAAATATTCAAGACGATCCATTTGCAGTTCGCGCAAATAGAGAAACTACGGCAGGAGAGCTTTTGTTTTCATTCGATCCAACTCCAGGAACATGGATGTACGATTGGGATAACGATAGATCGGAAGATGCCAAATTTGCTATGAATTTTGGTTTTGTATACCGCCATCTTCCAACGGCTCAAGATGCTGCTGTAGGGTTTTTAGGTAATAGAACATCTTTTGCTTTTCCAAATTCTGCACCAGCAGAAGATCTTTGGGAGGCTCATTCTAGAATTGTTTCTAAAGTGCACCCAGATTTAGGTGTAATTGCTAATTTTTACGCAGGTAATGGTCAAGCTAATGGTAGTGATGAGCGAATGATTCAACGTGTTGGAGGTGATATTAGACTTATATATAATAAATTAAAGCTAGTGCATTCTTTTAAAATTAATGATTGGGGACCATTTGATTATCATCGTGATTTTAACTTAACATATCCTGTGCAATTAATGCTAGATTTATCTACAACCTTAGGTAAACCCGATTGGTTTATTTTACCCGATACTAAAATTGGAATTAGAGGAACATGGCGTTCTTTAGATCAATATTCTCCAAGGTATAGCCCTAATACAATAGGTGAGTTTGCTACAGCGCCAGTAATAAGTCCTGTTGGTTTTGGAAATGGAAACGAGTGGGAAATTAGAACCTACATACACATCAATATTGGAAAATAAAAAAGATAGAAAAATGAAAAACATAAAATTTATATCTTCAAAAATCACCTTCCTATTAGGTTTAATTTTTGTTACTGCAGTAAGCTGTGAAAGAGAAGCTTCTGATGCAGTAGAATTTGCTACACACGCTGCTACAGGCGAAGTTTTTATTGATGGGTTTGTTGGTGGATTGGATTATTTTCCTTTCGGAGGATCTTTTGAAGAAGCCTTTTCAGTAGAACAAAATGAAACTTATAAAGGAGATGCATCTATGCGTTTTGATATTCCGGCATTTGGTGTAGGTTATGGCGGAGCTACTTTCCCTAGTACTAGTCCGCGCGATTTAACAAGTTATGATGCTTTAACGTTTTGGGCTAAAGCTTCACAAGGCGCCGACATAAACGAAATAGGTTTTGGTATTGATGGAGATGACAGTAAGTTTCAGGTGTCTTTAAGTAATTTGGAGATATCAACAAAGTGGACAAAGTATGTTATTGCTATTCCAGATCCTACAAAATTAATTGAAGAAATAGGCATGTTTTATTATGCTGAAGGCGCGGAAAATGCAGATGATGAGGGTGGTTATGTTTTTTGGATAGATGAATTGCAATTCGAAAAATTAGGGACTATAGCACAACCACAACCGGCTATATTAAATGGAGAAGATGTTGTAGAGCAAGTATTTTCTGGAAGTACTATAAACTTGGTAGATCGTGGGCTTACTCAAACGTATAATTTATCATCAGGTGTAAACCAAACGGTTACTGCGGCACCGTCTTATTTCACGTTTATTTCATCGGATATTGAAGTTGCAAGAGTGAGCGAGTTAGGTGTGGTTTCTATAATAGGCGATGGTACGGCAACTATAACGGCAATGTTAGGTAGCGAAAAAGCACAAGGTTCACTTACCATAGAGACTATTGGAGGGTTTGATTTTGCTCCTACTCCAACATTGGCGTCAAGTCAAGTTATTTCTATATTTAGCGATGCTTACACCAATGTGCCTGTAGACTTTTATAACGGATATTGGGAGCCTTTTCAAACAACTCAATCGGCCGATTTATTTCTAAATGGAGATAATATATTGTACTACACTAGTTTTAATTTTGTTGGTAACCAGTTTGCTAACCCAACAGTAGATGTGACTGAAAAATCTACTTTACATCTTAATATGTATATACCGGCTGAAATTCCATCAGATCTAGATTTTTTAATTACAATAAAAGATTTTGGTGCAGATGCTGTTGATGGTGGTGATGATGATACAACGCAACAAGTGTTTTTTTACGCATCTGATTTTACTGCATATACTTGGGCTACATTAGAAATACCTGTAACCTTAGCAAATAAGAACAATATTGGTCTTATTATTTATGAAAATATAAATAACCCAACAACATCATCAATAGAGAGTTTCTATTTAGATAATATTTATTTCCATAACTAAAAAGTTGCTTCTAAAACCAAAAACACGAAAAGATGAATAAAATAAATAAATATAAAAAACGAATTAAAGCGACACTGCTTAAAACTTCCTTGTTCGTATTGCCAATGCTGGTGATAACGAGTTGTGCTACAGATGATACCCAAACTGTTGCAAAGTTTACAGATTTAGTGATGCAAGATGAGTTTGATGCAAATGGTGCTTTGGACGGTTCTATTTGGGATTTCAATATAGGAAATGGTGAAAATGGCTGGGGAAATAACGAGCTTCAATATTATACAAACCGTGCAGAAAATGCTGTTGTTCAAAATGGAGTATTGATAATGACGGCTAACAAAGAATCTTTTCAAGGTTCTGATTATACATCTGCTAGAATATTAACAAAAGGAAAGTTTGAGCAAACTTATGGACGTTTTGAAGCACGTATTAGATTGCCTTACGGTCAAGGTCTTTGGCCTGCATTTTGGTTATTAGGTGCAGATGTTGATGAAGTTGGTTGGCCACAATGTGGTGAAATCGATATTATGGAAAACCGTGGGCAAGAGCCAACTTTAATTAGCGGTACTGTACATGGTCCAGGATATTCAGCCGGAGAATCTATATCGAAAAGTTATGAATTAACAAATGACAGATTCGATACAGGATTTCACATATTTGGTATTGAATGGGGACCAGAATATATTAACTATTACGTGGACGATGTTTTGTATAACCAAATAACACCAGAAGATGTTACAGGAGAATGGGTTTACGACCATCCTTTCTTTATCATAATAAATATGGCCATTGGAGGAGATTATGTAGGCGCACCAAATGAAGAAACTGTTTTTCCTCAAACCATGCTTGTGGATTATGTAAGAGTGTATAAAAATAATTTAATTGACTAAACTGAAAATATCAAAGACTATGAAACAAATAATTAAAAAAATGAAGCAAATTTCAATTTTGCTTTTAGTGTTATCCTTTGTAGGGTGTAACAACGACGATGATAATTATCCTCAAGTTATCGCAGGATTTACTTATACCATTAATTTAGAAACGGGAACAGTTGTTTTTATAAATATTTCTGAAAACGCGAGTAGTTATGAGTGGTCTTTTGGAGATGAAAACACATCTACGGAAAAAAACCCAATAAATACATATGATAAAAGCGGAACATATACGGTTGTATTAGAATCCAAAAATGTTGCAGGAGCAACAGATACTTTCGAGAGTGAAATCACATTTACAATACCAGAAAAACTTGGTTTGCCAATTAATTTTGATAATGCAGATGTAATTTATAATGCGGCTGTTTTTAACGGTGCTGCTTTTGAAATTGTTGAAAATCCAGATGTATCAGGTACAAACAGTGTAGCTTCTAATGTAGGTGCTATTACTAATAGTGGAGCAGAGTATGAGGGTATTAACTTCGATCTTGGAATTGATATAGATTTGGCAACAGAAAAAACTGTAAGTATGAGTTTTTGGGCAGATGAGGCTACAACTGTTTTAATGAAACTGGAAGAAGGTACAGGTGCAGATACTGAAGTTGCAGTGAGTCATACAGGTGCCGGATGGGAAACATTATTATTTAGTTTTAATCCTTCAGATAAATATTCAAGATTAACATTGTTTGTGGATGGTCCAGGGGAAACTGCGGGTACATTCTATATCGATGATGTTATGCAGGTAGAAACGCCTCCAGCACCATGTACTGCAGAAACTGAAGAGTCTAATAGCGCAGTGGATTTAAACATGACGTTCATGTCAGATCCTACAGCGAGTGTTGTTGCAGATGGTACTTCTTTCGAATGGGCAGCGAATCCTGATTTTGATAATGATTTAAATATGTCTTGTAAAGTTGCTAAAATAACAAAGTTAGGAAGCAATCCTTGGGATAATACTCAAATCAGTTTAGATGCTAAATTAGACTTTGTCGCAAACGCGGGTTTAAAAATGAAAGTATATTCTGCTGTACCAGGCTTTAAAGTAAGAGTAAAACTTGAAGAAAATGGTGCTCCAGAGAATAACACTGAATTAGAGGTTGCTACTACCAAAACTGATGAATGGGAAGAAATAGAATTTCCATTTGCGAGTACGGAAAGCGAAAAGTTTGATAAGATTGTTATTTTCTTTGATCTTAATGCTGGAAACACAGATACTTATTACTTCGATGATTTAATGCTTTATGGTACAGGTTCAGTAGGAAGTGCTTGTGTTGCGGAGTCTACAGAAAACAATACAGCAGCAGGTTTAAATATGACTTTTATGTCTGATCTTACTTCTAGTATTACAAATGACAATGCAACGTTTGTTTGGGCGGATAATCCAGATTCTGATAATAGTGTAAATAGTTCTTGTAAAGTGGCTCAAATCACAAAAAGTGGAACTAATCCTTGGGATAATAACCAAATAGATTTAGATGCTAAATTAGATTTAAGTGCAAATGCAGGGTTAAAAGTTAAAGTGTATTCTGCTCAACCAGGTTATACTGTGTTATTAAAATTAGAATCTATTGCAGATCCAGGTGTAAATACTGAAATAGAATTAACAACAACGAAAACCAATGAATGGGAAGAGTTATCATTTGCTTTTACAAGTAATCATGATGCTAAGTATGATAGAATTGTTTTAATCTTTGATTTAGCAGAAGCAAATACCAATACGTATTATTTTGACGATCTAAAACTTTATGAAAGAACTAGTGGCGGTGGGAGTACTGGAGCATATAGCCTTGATAAACCTATCGATTTTGAGTCTACAGGGTTTGGAGCTAATTGGTCTTGGAATGTTTTTGAGAATGAAGATAATCCACCAGTAGAATTTGTAGCTAATCCAAGTGCGTCAGGTATAAACACATCTGCTCAAGTTGCCAAAATAACAGCAAGACAAGCAGGTGCTCCATGGGTAGGTGCTGAAACAGTACACGGAGAAATGGGAATTACATGGGATCTTTCAGCTTCAAATGCAGTAATCAAAATTATGGTATATAAAACGGTAATTAGCGATGTTGGTATTAAGTTGGCAAATGCTGCAGGAGGTGCGCAAGGAGAGATAAAGGTTGCTAATACTAAAATTAACGAATGGGAAGAATTAACATTCGATTTTAGTAGTAGAATTGGTAATGGACTTGATGGTTCTACTAATATTGATCAAATTATTGTATTTCCAGAATTTACTGACGGAAGATCTTCAGATGTAGTAACTTATTTTGATAATATTACGTTCAATAAATTCGAAGTTTCAACAGAACAGGATGCAACTCTATCAGACTTGAAGGTTGATGGTAATAGCATTTCAGGTTTCAATCCGGATACATTAAGCTATTCTGTAACTTTACCTGAAGGAACAACAACAGTTCCAACGGTATCAGTAACCGAAACTCAAGGAGCTGCCAGTTCTGTAATAACTCCGGCTGGATCACTGCCAGGACAAACTACCATAGTTGTAACAGCAGAAGATGGGGTAACAACATCTACCTATACTGTTGATTTTACGCTACAAGCATCAGGTGGTAATAGTGGAGATTATAACCTGACACTTCCTATTGATTTTGAACCATCTGGGTTTGGTGCAGGCTGGACATGGAATGTTTTTGAAAACGTAGGAAATTCACCATTAGAATTTGTAACCAATCCAAGTGCGTCAGGAATAAATACATCTTCAACGGTAGCTAAGATTACTGCATTACAAGCAGGAGCACCATGGGTTGGAACTGAAATAGCACATGGCGAAATGGGAATTACATGGACCGTTTCTGCTTCTAATACAACTATTAAGATTATGGTATACAAAACCGTGATTAGCGATGTTGGAATTAAATTGGCTAGTGCAAATGGTGGAGCTCAACCCGAAGTAAAAGTAGCTAATACTAAAATTAATGAATGGGAAGAGTTAACATTCGATTTCAGTCATCTTCTTGGTATAATAGGTCAAGATGGAACTACGAATGTAGATCAAGTTATTGTTTTTCCAGATTTTATAGATGGTAGAGCTTCAGATAACGTGGTGTATTTTGATAATATTACATTTAATTAGAGAGAGTTAGTTTAGAGTAGTAGTTTTTAGAGTAAAGGGTTGAGGAAATATTTCCTCAACCCTTTTTTTTTTAAGTATTAAGTTAGAGTAAAGTTTTAATTTTTTTTAGTGTATTACTTTACTTAGTAACGTAGAACGTGATTGGTTAGCTTTTATAATTGCACTATAATAAGGAGAGTGAATTAGTTGGTGTATGGTAGGTGATGTGTTAAGCATCATGTGTCAAACCTTATGAGTTTTTATGTCTAAATACGTTCATTTTTAACGGTTTCAAGCTTTAATTCATGCAGCTTGCGCCGGTTTTTAATTTTACAAGATCAAGATGAAGTGTTACATCTTTTTAATCAAAAATATGTCCGTAGACTAAAATCGAAGGCAGGTCTGTTTTTTTAATCTATACAGGGTACAACATTGCTATTTATTACCTATACATTACCACAACATTTTTGATTTTAGCACTGTTTTGGTGTTTCTGAATTCAAGTATGAACGCCCTTAAAACCTAGTTATTATTAATTATTTGATAAAAAGCAACGTATATTTTTACGATGTATGTTTTTTGTTGAGGTGTATTTTATTAATACTTCAATCTGTTATGTTAATTTTATGATAAACAAAAACTAAACAAATTTATGAGACACACGCTATTCAAAATTTTAGCTTTATTCTTTATGGCATACTCAGGTGCGCAGAATATAGATATAAGCGGAAATGTACAGGACGGAACGGGGTTTCCAATTCCTGGAGCGAACATCATTATTAAAGATTCCAGCAAGGGAACAACAACAGATTTTGATGGTAATTTCGCATTATCAGATGTTGCAAGTGGAGCAACTATTTCGGTAAGTTACATTGGTTATGTAACTAAAAATATAGTGGTTACAAGCAACAAAAAATTAACCATTCAATTAGAAGAAGATTTAGCTCAGCTAGATGAAGTAGTTGTAGTTGGTTATGGTACACAGAAAAAGAAAGATGTTACAGGAGCAGTATCTATTGTAAGTGCCGCGACTTTAGAAGATTTAAGACCTGTAGATGCCGCACAAGCATTACAGGGTACATCGGCTGGGGTTTCGGTAACGTCGCCCTCAGGTTCACCTGGTGGAGAATTTAACATTTTAATTCGTGGAGTAAGTTCTAATGGAGATAATGGGCCGTTAGTAATTATCGATGGTTATAAAGGGGATTTAAACTCTATTAACCCAAGTGATATTGAAACCTTCTCTATTTTAAAAGATGCACAAGCTGCTATTTATGGTATTCAAGGTGCAAATGGAGTGGTATTGGTTACTACAAAACGTGGTAAGAAAAATTCGGCTGCAAGTATAAGCTATAATGCTTATACTGGAATTCAAGAAACCACGCGTGAATTACCGTATTTAAATGCTACCGAATATGCTTTAATTTTAAATGAAAGTTATGCTGCAAACGGCCAAGCATTACCTTATCCAAATATTAATGGTTTAGGCACAGGTGTTAACTGGCAAAGTGAGCTTTTTGGTCAAGCGCCAATTACAAGTCATAATTTATCGGTTACAGGTGGTGGTGAAAAAAGCACCTATTATTTTGGTGGTTCGGTTTTAGAACAAGACGGAATTATTGCTAGCGATAAATCTAACTTTAGCCGTGCGAATGCTAAAATTAAATTAGGTTTCGATATTACTGAAAAATTGACATTCACAACTTCTGCAAATTATTTCGCCAATAATAGAAAAACTATTGGTGAAAATGCTTTGGGTACGCCTTTATTCAATGCGCTTAATTATGCACCAACTTATAGTTTAGATCAACAAGATACTGCCGGTTTTTTAGGGAATGAGGTTGTTAATCCAATTTCACAATTATCAAATGTATTTAATAAATATTCTGGAAATTCTATAGAAGGTACGTTTCAATTAGAATACGAAGCTTTTGAGGGATTCAAAATCACATCTCGGATTGGTTTAAAATCATACAACGATAACAAAAAGGAATTTTTCCCAATTGTAGGTTATGGTTCTGGTAAAGTTTTTAATAATGATAGAAGTAGTGTAATACAAACACAAAATACTGATAATTCTTATACATGGGATACTTTTGCTACTTATAATAAGGTCTTTAACGAAAAGCATAATACTACATTCACATTAGGGACTAGTGCGCAACGTGCTTGGGGGGATAATCTTCAAGGAACAGGTTTCGATGTCCCAAACAATTCTTGGGAATTTGCCGATATTTCTTTGGCAAACGGTTTAAGTGAAGCTAAATCAACAAGCTCTTACATTTACGATTCTAGGTTATCATCTTACTTCGGAAGATTACAATATGATTATAATAGAAAATATTTACTTTCTGCTATGGTACGTCGTGATGGTTCTTCAGATTTTTCACCAGAAAACAGAATTGATTATTTCTATTCAGCAACAGCAGGTTGGAAAGTTTCTGATGAAGACTTCTTAAAAGATTCCAAAGTAATAAACTTCTTAAAACTTAGAGCCAGTTATGGTACTCTAGGGAACAATGTTGGAGACGATTTATACCGCGCTTTATTAAGTGGGGAAGCTACTTATGTTTTAGATGGAGCATTAATAACAGGTACAGCAAATGGAAGAATACCTAATGCAGATGCATCTTGGGAAACTGCAGAAAAACTGGATATTGGTTTAGACATGAATATGTTTAATAACAAACTTGAAATTGTAGCCGATTATTTTATTGAAGATAGAAATGATTTATTAATTGAAGATTTTCCAATTTCAGGGATTTTAGGTGGTGGTGCTCCAGGTGCTGGTCTACCAACAGTTAATGCAGGAACAACACGAAATAAAGGTGTTGAGCTCTTTTTAAATTATAAAGAATCTGTATCTGATAATTTTTCATACGGTATAAGTTATAACGTAACTAAAATTGATGGCGAAGTTACTGCTGTTAGTAATGGTGTTGTTTCAGAGGGCGGAACTTTTAGTGTTGGGCAACCTTCTATTTCTAGAATGGAAGTAGGGCAACCAATTGGTTATTTCTACGGACTTAAATCTGACGGTATTTTCCAAAATCAAGCAGAAGTAGATGCAGCGCCTTCGCAAGTTGGTTTAGGGTCTGAAGCATCTCCTGGAGATATTCGTTTTGTAGATGTTAATAAAGATGGAGCTATTACTATCGACGATAGAACCTATATTGGTAAGCCTCAGGCGGATTATATCATGGGTTTAAATTTTAGTTTCAATTACAAAAATTTAGATTTCAGTGCTTATATGTATGCTGAGCTAGGTAAGGAAACTGTTCGTAATTATGAACGTGACCAGCCTAATGTAAATCGATTAAGCTTGTATTTAGATAGATGGACTGGAGAAGGTACAAGTAATTCTGTGCCAAGAGCTACAACTGGAGCAACAACGAACAAATTGTTTTCAGATTTTTATGTTGAAGATTCTTCATTCTTAAGAATGCAAAACATTCAACTAGGCTATTCGTTACCGCAAGATGTTATCGATAAGTTGGGGATTAGTAAATTCCGTATATATACTAAAGTAAACAATGCTTTTACTTTAACAAAGTATAAAGGTTACGATCCTGCAGCAACTAATGGAGACGCTATTGGTGGTGGAATCGATTATGGTTTTTACCCAATTTCAAGACAATTTATTCTAGGTTTAAACCTTTCCATATAAAATATTTAAAAGATGAAAAAATATATAAATAAACTTAAAGGTCTCTTTTTATTGGTTTTAGTGTTAGGCGCTAATTCTTGTGGAGATTCTTATTTAGAAGAAGTTGATAGATACAGTATAGATTCTGAAAGTTATTTCAACTCCGAAACCGATTATTATAATGCCCTAGTTGGTGCGTACGATTTAATGCAGTCTACTTACTTAAATGTTATTTTAGGTGAAATAGCTTCTGATAATACATTGTGTGGAGGAGAAAGCGCAACCGATGTGGTAGCATGGCAGCAAATTGATGATATGATTCATACACCCGTTAATGCGGAATTAAAAAAGCTTTGGGAATGGATGTATGCCGGTGTAAACCGTGCTAACTTTATTTTAGAATTTCAAGATAAAACGGAATTTGAAGGTAAAGAAATTATACTTGGTGAAGCACATTTTTTAAGAGCTTACTATTATTTTGAATTAGTAAAATGGTTTGGCGATATTCCTTTAAAAGAAACTCGTTTTACATTAGGAGATGAAACAAGTATTCCGCGTTCACCAGCTGCTGATGTGTATGCTTTAATTGAAACCGATTTAAAATATGCAGTCGATAACTTAACCTATACGGCACCACAAGTGGGTAGAGCTACAAAAGGTTCTGCACAAGCTTTATTAGGGAAGGCGTATTTATATCAAAATAAATTTATAGAAGCGACAACGATTTTAGATAAATTAATTACTGAAGGGCCGTACGATTTAGTTAGCGATTACGATACTATTTTTGAAACCGATGGAGAGAACAATATCGAATCTGTTTTTGAGGTTCAATATTCTGATGCCGAAGGTGCTGGTTTCGAGTGTTTACAATGTAGTGAAGGAAATGTAGCTGTTGGATTTAATGGTATTAGAAATTATACAGGACCATTTTTCGATTCTGGTTTTAGTTTTAACGTGCCAACACAAGAGGTGGTAGACGAGTTCGAAGATGGAGATTTACGTAAAGATGTTGCTATTTTAGATATTGAAGCTTGGGCAACAGCAAACAGTGCAACTTACGGAGAAGGAAACGAACACACAGGATATTTCAATAGAAAATATATTGCACGTAAAGGCGATTTAAATACAGGCGATCAAAACTTAACAAATCCAAATAATTATCGTGCTATTCGTTTTGCTGATGTTTTACTTATGGCAGCCGAAGCTTATAATCGTGGAGGAATTAGCGATAGTAAAGCGCAAGGCTATTTAAACCGCGTGCGTGAAAGAGCTTTTGGAACAGTAAATGATGTTACTTCAACAGGAGCAACACTTACCGATGCTATTGCTCACGAACGTCGTGTAGAATTAGTAGGTGAAGGTCATCGCTTTTTCGATTTAGTTCGTACAGGTAGAGGTGCAGAAATCGACGGATTTACAGCTGGTAAAAACGAAGTATTTCCAATTCCAATTGAGGAAATTCAATTTTCAAACGGAAACTGGGCACAAAACGATAATTATTAATAAAAACATACGATGATGAAATTTATAAAATACGCATTCAGTTTATGTCTTTTTACACTAATAACTATTAGTTGTGTGGAGGATGATAATTTAGATTATGCAGAGGAAATCACCGCTCCAACAAATGTTACGGCAGCAGTAAGCGTAACACAAGATAATACAGGTACGGTAACTATTACGCCATTGGCGGAAGGAGCTGTTAGTTATACGGTTAGTTTTGGCGATGGATCGGAAGAGGTTTCAGATATAACTCCAGGGAACGGAGCAGAGCATATATACGAAGAGGGAACTTACGAAGCTACAATTACAGCTGTAAGTTTAAACGGATTAACTACAACGGTTACTCAAAGTGTTTTGGTTTCTTTTAAAGCGCCAGAAAATTTAGTAGTAATTATTGATAACGATGCCGCTATTTCAAAACAAGTAAACCTTTCAGCAACTGCAGATTTTGCAACTATGTACGAAGTTTATTTTGGTGAATCTACAGATGAAACTCCTGTAGTTTTAAATTTAGAGGAAACTATTTCTTATCAATATGAAGAGGCTGGAACTTATACTATTAAAGTGATTGCAAAAAGTGCGGCTATTGAAACTACAGAATACAGTGAAGAATTTGTAGTTACAGCAATATTGCAACCATTAACAGGAGCTCCAGTACCATTTAGAGCGCAAACTGATGTAGTTTCTATTTATAGTGATGTTTATACAGATCCAGATCCAATTGATTATTATCCAAATTGGGGACAAACAACAACTTATACTCAGATTGCAGTAGACGGTAATAATATGATTCAATATGGTGATATTACTTATCAAGGAATTGATTTTAATGGTGCACCGTTAGATGCTTCTGCAATGGAATTTATTCACGTAGATGTTTGGACTGCAGATGCTGATTTTGATGCTAAAATGTCTCCAATAAGTGCGGGGCCTAATGAAACAGCTATTACTTTAGAGTTGAATCAGGATCAATGGACATCTTTTGATATTCCATTATCGAGCTTTACAGATCAAAATCCTTTAGTTGACTTTTCAAATATTATTCAATTTAAGTTTGAAGGAGCACCATCAGGAGCTGGAACTATTTTTATAGATAACCTTTATTTTTATAAAGAATCAGCAACTGGTATTTCAGGTGTTTTACCGTTAACTTTTGAGAGCGGATTTACTTTGGATCAATTTGATGGTGGAGGAACTTCAGTAATTGCAAATCCAGATTCAAACGGAAATACATCATCTACTGTTTTAGAGTTGGTTAAAGGTGCAGGACAGACGTGGGCAGGATCTAAAGTAACTATTCCAACTCCATTTGATTTTTCGTCTAGTACAACAATAACTGCAAAAGTTTGGTCGCCAAGAGCAGGATTAAATTTATTAATGAAATTTGAAGATGTTACACCTTGGCCAAATACGCAAGCAACAGCCGAAATTACGGCAACAACAACTTTAGCAAATCAATGGGAAACTGTAGCCTTCGATTTTGCTGGTGTTGATATGGCTGTAGAATATTACAATATGGTACTTATTATGGATAATGGTACAGTGGGTGATGGTAGTGCAAATTATACTATTTATGTTGATGATATTTCATCAAGCCCAATGTTAACTTTCGAGCCAGAATATACTTTAGATCAGTTTGATGGAGGAGGAACATCGGTTATCGCGAATCCGGATTCAAACGGAAATACATCGGCAAATGTTTTAGAATTAGTAAAAGGTGCTGGGCAACCATGGGCAGGATCTAAAATTACGGTTCCAACACAATTCGATTTTACTGCTGGCACAACAATTACCGCAAAAGTTTGGTCGCCAAGAGCAGGATTAAATTTATTAATGAAGTTTGAAGACGTTACGCCTTGGCCAAATACTATAGCAACAGCCGAAATTACTGCAACAACAACTTTAGCAAATCAATGGGAAACTGTAGCCTTCGATTTTTCTAGTGTTGATATGGCTGTAGAATATTACAATATGGTCCTTATTATTGATAATGGTATAACAGGTGATGGTACAGCAAATTATACCATTTACGTTGATGATATTGCTCAAAATTAAAACTTAAGATATATGAAAAACTTAAAATATTATATAGGATTTATTCTGTCGGTAACATTACTCTTTACAAGTTGTCAAGATGATGATATAACGATAGGTGATATTGTGGCTCCAACTGGAGTAACCATATCTGCTGAAATTGTTGGACAAGATGCCGAAAACCCTTATGGGGATGGTAGCGGAATTGTAAATTTTACATCTACTGCCGATAACGAAATTACATACCAATTTAATTTTGGAGATGGCAAAACAGGAGTTGCTCCATCTGGAGAAACGGTACATAGGTTTACACAAACAGGTGTAAATACTTATACGGTTGTAGCAAGTGCTGTTGGTACTGGTGGTGTTATGTCGAGTACGTCTATGGAAGTGCAAGTGTTTAGTTCGTTCTCTGATCCTGATGCTGAAAACTTTTTAGCGGGTGAGTTAGTTGGTGATTCTAAAACATGGTATTGGGCAGCAAATTTACCACTTCATGTTGGTTTAGGTCCAGTTGAAGATGATTATGGTAATGGCGAGTTTGCTTATGAAGCTTGGTGGAATACAATTCAACCTTGGGATGAAGAGAAATATTGTATGTATACAAATGAGTTTGTATTTACTCGCTCTGCGGAAGGTTTAACTTTCGAGCAAACAGTAGGTCCTGCTTTTGTTCCTGGAACTTATGCTGGTATAATTGGAGTAGACGGAGATACTTGCCATGATGAGTCCGTTGCAACAACAATGTTTGGTGTTAAAAATGTATCATTTTTACCGTCAACATCAAAAGCTGCTTTAGAAGGAAGTTATAATGAAGAGCCATATAGACAAACAGCTTTCGAAATTTCGGAAGGTGGTTTTATGGGTTGGTATGTTGGAGCAAGTACTTATGATATTATTTCAATTACCGAAAATGAATTACGTGTTAGAATTATTGAAGCTGGTGGTGGAGCTGCTTGGTATCAATTATTTACTTCTAGCAAACCGGTTGAAGGTGAAGCTGAATTCGAATCCGAGTTTAATACCTTATCATGGTCTGATGAATTCGATACAGATGGTGCTCCAGATACAGCAAGTTGGACTTACGACTTAGGCGATGGTGGCTGGGGGAACGGAGAGGTTCAAACATATACAGACGATGTTAGTAATGTTATTGTTTCCGATGGAACTTTAAAAATAACAGCGATAAAAGATGGTAGTGATTACACTTCAGCAAGATTAAAATCTATTGATTTACAAGAGTTTCAATATGGTCGTGTAGAAGTTAAAGCAAAACTTCCAGCAGCGCAAGGTACATGGCCAGCTATTTGGATGTTGGGTGCTAATTTTCCAGATGTTGGATGGCCACAATGTGGTGAAATTGATATCATGGAGCAGACAGGTGGAGATAAAAACACATCGTTAGGCACGTACCATTGGTTCGATACAGGCACAAACGCCAATGCAAGTTATGGAGAAACATTAGCAGTAGAGGACGTTTCAACAGAGTTTCATTTATATACTTTAGAATGGACGGCAGAAAAACTGACTGTTTTAGTAGATAATGTAACGGTGGTAGCTATGGATAATAATGCAGACTTACCATTTTATGATAAGGATTTTTTCTTGATACTAAATGTAGCTATGGGAGGTTCTTTAGGTGGAGATATTGATCCAGCATTTACTGAGGATACTATGGAAATAGATTATGTAAGAGTTTACGAGTAATAGTTTAGTTGTTGATAGTAAAAAGGCCGGAAAAATCTCTCTAAACCGGCCTTTTACATTACGTATTTTTAATTAAACATTATACCCTTTTAATACCAATTATAATAATGAATAAGACAGAAAAAGATAATCAGATTTTTTCAGAAGAGCAAGCTATAGATTCTAAGTTAGTAAAACTTAATGGCGAAACATATTTTAAAATATCTAATAGCGACAAAATGCGTCCGTTTTTTATGAGCATCGTAAGTGACTCTAATCACTGGATGTTTATTTCAAGTAATGGAGGTTTAACTGCTGGTAGAAAAAATGCCGAGTCTGCACTTTTTCCTTATTATACAGATGATAAAATTACTGAGCTTGCTGATATAACAGGAAGTAAAACAATTTTTCAAATTCATATTAAAGGGCATACTTACGTATGGGAACCGTTTTCGGAAAGACAAACGGGATTATACAGAACAACAAGAAATCTTTATAAAAACACCTTTGGAAATAAAATTATTTTCGAAGAAGTTAATAGAGATTTACGACTTACTTTTAGATACCAGTGGAGCTCTAGTAATCAATTTGGTTTTGTGAAAGAGTCTACTATCGAAAATAATTCGGGCAAAGAAATTAATATAACAGTTTTAGACGGTTTACAAAATATTTTACCAAGCAATGTTGGTTCAGATATGCAAAATAGCTATTCTAATCTTGTAGATGCTTACAAAAAAAGTGAATTACAAACCGAATCTGGTTTAGGTATTTACGCTTTAAGTGCTGTTATTGTTGATAGAGCAGAACCTAGTGAAGCTTTAAAAGCAAACGTGGTATGGTCTTCAGGAATGGAAAATCCATCACATTTATTATCATCTCGCCAATTATACAATTTTAGAAAAGGCGAAGCTATTACAGAAGAAGTTGATGTAAAGGCAGAAAAAGGTGCTTATTTTATTTCTTCAGATTTAATAATGGCCGCGTCATCAGAAAAGAGCTGGATGTTTGTTGCCAATGTAAATCAATCTATTACAGATGTTGTTCAAATTTCGGAACTTATCAAAAACGAAGATAGCATTGAAGCATTAGTTCAAAAAGATATTGAGGAGGGCACCAAAAAATTATTAGCATTATCTGGTGCTGCAGACGGTTTACAATTAACCGATGATCCGTTAATAAATTCAAGACATTTCGCAAATACGTTATTTAATATTATGCGAGGTGGAATTTTTGACGATGATTATAAAATTGAAAAGCAAGACTTTGTAAAATATATAGCTCACGCAAACAAAAAGGTTTTTAAGAAAAAGCAAGATGTATTAAATACATTGCCAGAACTTTTTACGTTGCACGACATTCGAAAGATAGCTGAGCAGGACGAAGACAAAAATTTAAAAAGACTTTGTTTTGAATATTTACCGCTTAAATTTAGTCGTCGTCATGGCGATCCGAGTAGACCTTGGAATAAGTTCTCTATAAACACGCAAAGTGAAATAGATGGTTCTAAAATTTTAGATTACGAAGGGAACTGGAGAGATATTTTCCAAAACTGGGAAGCCCTAGCGCACTCATATCCAGAGTTTATTGAAGGGATGATTCATAAGTTTTTGAATGCCACAACATTTGAAGGTTACAACCCTTACCGTGTTACAAAAGGTGGATTTGATTGGGAAGCTATTGAAGAAAACGATCCGTGGTCTTACATTGGCTACTGGGGAGATCATCAAATAATATATCTTTTAAAATTCTTAGAGTTTATAGAAAAGTATTATCCAAATCAGTTAGAAAAACGTTTTTCAGAAAACATTTTTGTATACGCTAATGTTCCTTATAAAATTAAGAGTTACGAGGATATACTAAAGCACCCAAAGGATACTATTGATTTCGATTACGAATTAGATGCTAAAATTCGAGAAAAAAGAGAAGAATTAGGTGCCGATGGTGCTTTATTGAGAGATGAAAATTTCTTCATTTATAAAGTAAATTTAATAGAGAAGTTACTAGCTACTGTTTTGGCAAAAGTATCAAACTTTATACCCGAAGGTGGTATTTGGTTAAATACACAACGTCCAGAATGGAACGATGCTAATAACGCATTGGTTGGTAATGGAGTGTCTATGGTTACGCTTTATTATTTAAACAGGTTTTTAAATTTCTTTGAAAATATTATAGCAAAATCTAAAACGGAAGAGGTTGAAATTTCTTCGGAATTGGCTACTTTCTTTAATGAAGTGGTTAAAACATTTCAAACTAATAAAAATATAATTTCAGGGAAGATTTCAGATAAAGATAGAAAAACAGTGCTCGACGGATTAGGTTTGGCCGGAAGTAAATACAGAAATACAATTTACGAGAATGGTTTTTCTAGTGATAAATCTATAATTGATAAGCAAGAACTATTAGAGTTTATTCAAATTACAAAATCATATTTACAACATACTATCGATGCCAATAAACGTGATGATAATATGTATCATGCTTATAATTTAATGACGGTTGAAAATGGAAAAGAGGTTTCTATTTCATATTTATCCGAAATGTTAGAGGGGCAAGTATCTGCTTTAAGTTCTGGTTATTTAACGCCAACACAGGCTTTAAGTTTGTTGGATGGTTTAAAAAGTAGCGCTTTATTTAGAGAAGATCAGTACAGTTATATTTTATATCCAAATAAGGAATTACCTCGTTTTGATAAAAAGAATAATATTCCTTCGGAAAAGGTTGAAGCTTCAACCTTATTAAAAACATTAGTTGCCGATGGAAATAGACAAATTATAGAACAAGATTTTTTAGGTAATTACCATTTCAACGGCAATTTTAATAATGCCAATAGTTTAAAAGATGCTTTAGGTAATTTAGATGAAAACTATCAAGCTTTGGTTGAAAGTGATACTGAAAAATTACTTCAAACTTTTGAAGACATTTTCGATCATAAATCGTTTACAGGTCGTTCGGGAACTTTCTTTGGTTACGAAGGTTTAGGTTCTATTTATTGGCACATGGTTTCTAAATTATCATTAGCCGTTCAAGAAAATTGCTTATTAGCTATAAATAGTAACGAAAGCAATGTTGTTATTGGACGACTTTTAGATCATTATTACGAAATTAATGCTGGAATAGGTGTGCATAAATCACCGGAATTATATGGTGCTTTTCCAACAGATCCGTATTCGCATACACCAGCCTCAAAAGGAGCACAACAACCAGGGATGACAGGGCAAGTTAAAGAAGATGTACTTAGTCGTTTTGGAGAATTAGGTGTATTTGTTGCCGACGGGAAAATAGTATTTAAACCAAGTTTATTACAAACTAAAGAGTTTTTACACGCTCCATCAACTTTTAATTTTACAAATATTAATAAAGAGAACCAATCTATCGATTTGGAGGTTGGCTCATTATGTTTTACATATTGCCAAGTTCCCGTAATTTATAAAATTTCAGAAAACGAAGGCATTGAGGTTGTTTTTAATGATAGCAGGCAAATTGATATAAATGAAATGAGTCTCGATTTAGAAACCTCAAAATCTATTTTTGGGCGCAAAGGCGAGGTGAATCAAATTATAGTTTCGGTAAACAAATAGGCGTAAAGCAATGTGTAAATTAAAAACGTATATAACACTTTTTTTAGTATTTATGATGTTAGGATGTAATGAGAAACCACAGGCTGTTAAGCAAAAAACTGCAGCCGATATTCTAGGAGATTCAAATTATTTAGCAATTTCCTATGGTGGTTATCGTGAAAATACGCGAGATATTCAGCCTAGCATTCCGGAATTAAAAGAAGACATGAAGTTGCTTTCGGCAATGGGTGTAAAAATATTACGGACATATAACGTGCAATTACAACAAGCGTCAAATTTATTAAAAGCCATTAGCGAATTAAAAGAAGAAGATTCAAATTTCGAAATGTATGTAATGCTTGGTGCTTGGATAGATTGCCAAAACGCATGGACAGATAAAACGCCAAACCATGACATTGAAGATTTTGAGAATAATAAAGGTGAAATAAACAGAGCTGTAAACCTTGCTAAGCAATATCCAGATATTGTTAAAGTAATTGCTGTGGGTAATGAGGCTATGGTAAAATGGGCGGCTAGTTATTATGTGCAACCTAGTGTTATTTTAAAATGGGTCAATCATTTACAAGGGTTGAAAGTTTCTGGTGAGTTATCTAAAGATTTATGGATAACAAGCTCCGATAATTTTGCCTCTTGGGGTGGTGGTGATGGCGAATATCATGTTGAAGATTTAACCAAACTTATGAATGCGGTAGATTATATTTCTATGCATACATACCCTATGCACGACACACATTATAATCCTGTTTTTTGGGGTGTTGGTGAAGAATCTGATACGTTATCAGATTTGGATAAAATTGATGTTGCCATGCTTAAAGCTAAAGAATACGCGATATCGCAATATGATAGTGTTTTCAATTATATGAAAAGTTTAGGAATTAATAAACCCATTCATATTGGTGAGACAGGCTGGGCATCTTCAACAAATGAACTTTACGGAAACGAAGGGTCTAGAGCAACCGACGAATATAAAGAAGCTTTGTATTACAAACATATGCGCGATTGGACGAAGAAAGCAAATATGGCGTGTTTCTATTTTGAAGCTTTTGATGAAAATTGGAAAGATGCGCAGAATCCAGAAGGTTCTGAGAATCACTTTGGCCTTTTCACTATCGATGGAAAAGCAAAATATGCACTTTGGGATTTGGTAGATTCTAATGTGTTTAAAGGACTTTCAAGAAATGGAAATCCGATTATAAAAACATTTAACGGAAACAAAAACGATTTATTAAAAACCGTATTAGTTCCGATAAAATAAATAAGCTGTTAATAATACTCAACTAAATAATTAGAGATGAAAAAGATTAATACCCTCATAGTTTTTACGATAATGATTTTATTATCAAGTTGTGCTAAAGAAGATAAATCGATGAAATTTGAAGTGTATGAAACTTCTGCTAGTGGTAATAAACTAAATAGAATTAACGAATTTCAAACTAGTGATGACAAAGTTATTATTACCCTAAAACCCGAGCAGAAATTACAAACCATTTCAGGTTTTGGTGGTGCTTTTACAGAATCTTCAGCATATTTATTAAATAAATTAAGTAAAAAAAATAGAGACACTATTCTAAAAGCGTATTTCTCGAAAGAAGGTGCTAATTATTCCTTAACAAGAACGCACATGAATTCTTGCGATTTTTCTCTAACTAATTATTCATATTCTCCAGTTGAAGGCGATAAAAACCTAGAACACTTTAATATTGAAGAAGATCGTGATGATTTAATTCCGATGATAAAAGATGCTTTAGCTATTTCGGAAGATGGGTTCGATATTTTTGCTTCACCTTGGACAGCTGCACCTTGGATGAAAGATAATAACCATTGGGTTGGAGGTAAGTTATTACCAGAATACTATGATACTTGGGCTTTATTCTTTTCAAAATATATAGAGGCTTATAAGGCCGAAGGTATCGAGATTTGGGGTTTTACTGTTGAAAATGAACCACACGGAAATGGAAATAACTGGGAAAGCATGCATTTTTCTCCAAAGGAAATGACCGATTTTGTAGAATTTCATTTAGGTCCAAAATTGGAAGCTGATGGTTATGGAGATAAAATTATTTTAGGTTACGATCAAAATCGCGGTGGACTTAAAGAATGGGTAGATGAAATGTTTAGAGATGAGGCGTCATCGAAATATTTTGATGGCACCGCTATTCATTGGTATGAAAGCACTTATGATTATTTCCCGGAAGCCTTGCAATATGCACACAACAAAGCACCAAATAAATATTTAATAGAAACTGAAGGTTGCATTGACTCTCAAGTGCCTGTTTGGAAAGATGATGCTTGGTATTGGAAAAAAGAAGCCACCGATTGGGGTTGGGATTGGGCACCTCCAGAGGATAAACATTTACACCCTAAATACGCGCCCGTAAACCGTTATGCAAGAGATATTATTGGTTGTTTAAACAATTGGGTAGATGGTTGGGTAGATTGGAATATGGTACTAGATCGCCAAGGTGGGCCAAACTGGTTTAAAAACTGGTGCGTAGCTCCTGTAATTGTTGACCCAGATAATGATGAGGTTTACTTTACACCACTATATTATACTATGGCTCATTTTAGCAAGTATATTAGACCAAATGCAAAAGTAATAGCTCTAGATAATACCGATGAAGATTTAATGGTTACAGCAGCTAAAAATCCCGATGGTTCTATTGCTGTTGTTTTATTTAATGAAGGAGATATCGCTAAAAGTTTCAAAATTATATTAGGCGAAAAATCTTTTGATGTTAAAATAAATGAGAAAGCTATACAGACTATCATAATTCCTGAATAGTAAATCATTTAATTATTCATTCTAACTAACCAAAAACTAAATATTATGTCTAAAATAAATAAAGTCCCGTTCGGTCAAAAAGTTGCTTTTGGGGTAGGCATGCTTGCCAATCAAATGTTTCCAGCTGCTTTGGGAATTTTTATGGTAGTTTTAGTCCAAGATTTAGGTTTTCCTGGTTGGATGTGGGGTGTTATTTATTTTTTTCCAAGAATTTTTGATGCTTTTACAGATCCTATTATGGGGTTTATTTCAGATAATACAAAATCACGTTGGGGACGTCGTCGACAATATGTATTCTTAGGAGCCATTATCATGGGGATCTCTTTTATCATCATGTGGCAACTATTTAGAGAGAATGGGGTAGATTACAATTTTACATACATAATGATTTGGTCATTTTTGTTCTATTTAGGGTTAACTATTTTTAGTGTTCCTTATGTGGCAATGGGTTATGAAATGAGTAATGATTTTCATGAGCGCACTAGTATTATGGCCGTTGCACAATGGATTGGGCAATGGGCATGGGTTATTGCACCATGGTTTTGGGTAATTATGTACGATCCAGATTTGTTTCCTTCTGCAGATGTTGCCACGAGAACATTAGCTGTTTGGGTTGGTGTCACTTGTATGATTTTTGCTATGATTCCTGCCATTTTTATTAAAAGTAAATCAACTTTAGATGAAGATTATTCGCCTCTTAATTTTAAGAATATAGGTGGTAGTCTTTGGAAAATATTATATGGTTTCCTAGAGGCATTTAGGATAAAGCCATTTAGAAAACTATGTATTGCAACATTTTTGGTTTTTAATGCTTTTAATACCATTGCGGCATTTTCTTTTTTTATAATTGTATACCATCTTTTTGATGGTGATGCTGCTGCCGCTGGTATTTGGCCGACACTTTTTGGGTGTTTAGGTGCTTTAGGAACAACATTTTTGGTTATTCCAATTGTGACACGAATGTCAAAAAAAATAGGTAAGAAGAAAGCCTTTATCTATTCTCAAGGCATATCTGTTATAGGTTATATTATGCTGTGGTTTTTGTTTATTCCGGGTAAACCGTATATGTTCATATTTGCCTTGCCATTTTTCTCTTTTGGAATAGGAAGTCTATTTGTGTTAATGATGTCTATGACTGCGGATGTTATTGATTTAGATGAACTTAATACAGGAAAGCGAAGAGAAGGAACCTTTGGAGCGATTTATTGGTGGATGGTAAAATTTGGTTTTGCTATTGCTGGTGGATTAAGTGGTGTTATCATGAGTTCCGTTGGTTTTGATTCTGGAGCCGAAATCCAACCTGAAGGTGCTATTGATGGTTTAAGATTCTTTTTCTCAGGGCTTCCGGTTCTAGGAACGTTAGCTGCCATGTATGTTATGAGGAATTATGATGTTACAGAAGCGCGTGCTGGTGAAATTCGTGCAGAATTGGATCAACGCGAAGCAGATAAAAAACCTAAGTCAAGTTCTTATTATCAAACACAAAAGCTATTATCATTTAAAAATGTTGATTTAGATTCTAAATCAGATAGTGCTTTGTCTTCAAAAACGGATGGAGAAATAGTTGAGCTTTTCTTAAAATCATTAAACCAAGGATTACATGGGTTATGTTTTAGCCCTTATTTGGAAGGACAAAACATAGGCGATACATTGTCTAAAAAACAGATAGAACAACGTATGGATATCATTGCGCCTTATACTAAATGGGTGCGTTCTTTTTCGTGTACAGATGGTAATGAACTTATCCCTATAGTTGCTCATAATAAGGGGCTTAAAACAATGGTTGGCGCTTGGATTGATACTGATAAGGCCAAAAACGATAGAGAAATTAAGGCTTTAATTAAATTGGCTAAAGATGGCTATGTCGATATTGCTGTTGTTGGAAATGAAGCGCTATTACGTGATGATTTAACAGAAGAAGATATACTAGAATATATTGCTGAGGTAAAGAAAGCATTGCCAAATACACCTGTTGGTTATGTTGATGCTTATTTTCAATTTAGTGAACGTGCAAGATTAGTAGATGCCTGCGATGTTATTTTGGCTAATTGCTATCCGTTTTGGGAAGGTTGCCATATAGATCAAACTTCTGCCTATTTAAAACAAATGTATGCTGTAACTAAAGAGGCTGCAAAGGGTAAACCTGTTATTATTACAGAAACGGGTTGGCCAAGTAAGGGTGATAATACAAAAGAAGCAGAACCGTCTCAGGTGAATGCAATGAAGTATTTTATTGAAACTAATAATTGGGCGAATCAACAAGGAATAGACCTATTTTATTTCTCTTCATTTGATGAGTCTTGGAAAGTACATAATGAAGGTGATGTCGGGCAACGTTGGGGATTATGGGATAAAAACGAAAATTTAAAGTTTCACTAAGATTATGTCATATAGAAAAGAAAACATTATGGCGCTTTCTGGAATTCATCTAGAAGGTAAAACTACAAAAGGTCTTGAAAACACATTGCATAGAGTTCTAAAGGATGGCATGCATGGTATTTGTTTTAGTGCATATGAAGAAGGACAAAAAGCTGGTGATAAAATTAGTGAAGCACAAATTAGGAGACGCCTAGAAATTTTGAAGCCATATACAAATTGGGTTCGTACGTTTTCTTGTACTGATGGGAATGAACTTATACCAGAAATAGCTAAAGAATTAGGAATGAAAACTCTTGTTGGAGCTTGGCTAGGTAATGATGCTGAAATTAATAACAAAGAAATATTAGGGCTTATTAAACTTGCAAAACATGGTTTTGTAGACATTGCAGCAGTAGGAAATGAGGTGATGTATCGAGGTGATTTATCGGAAGATGGATTATTAAGTTTTATGTGGCAAGTTAAACAAGCTATTCCAGAAACTCCTATGGGCTATGTAGATTCTTATTATGAGTTTGCCGATCGCCCCAAGATAACCGAAGCGTGCGATGTTATTTTAGCTAATTGTTATCCTTATTGGGAAGGTTGTAGTTTAGAGTATTCTTTACTTTATATGAAAGATATGTTCAACATAGCTACCAAAGCAGCTAATGGCAAAAAAGTGATTATTACCGAAACAGGCTGGCCAAGTCAAGGCTTTGGATTGGAAGGCGCTAAACCTTCGCATGAAAATGCAATCAAGTATTTTATTAATAGTCAACAATGGTCTAAAGAAGATAATATTGATATGTTTTATTTTTCCTCTTTTGATGAATCATGGAAAGTAGGAACCGAAGGTGACGTTGGCGCATATTGGGGCTTATGGGATAAGAACGAAAAACCTAAATACTATAGAAAATCTATTGTTTTAGATAAAGTAAAATCCCTAGTAAAATTATAAGGTTATTTATTGTATTGCACTTCTTAAGGATAAAATTATTTTATCTTCTCTCAATTTAATTATTAATTTACATGGCTTGGTATTTATAATAAATGCTGCCTTATTCTGTTTGGTCTCGTAAATCTAAAAGGTTTATTCACAATTTTCAATAGTAAAGAATTGTAGGTAAAGTCTTTGTTTATAAATAATTACGTTAAATGCTTGGAATTTAGAAAGTAAAACACCACAACATTACCACAACATAGGTTAAAACAGGTTCTTAGTATTTGTTTTGATTTAGTATTCCTTCTCTTGCCTTTGTTTGAGGTAGAGCGCAAGATTTATTAAGAATTATTTAAAAAATACGGATTAATTTTACGATGTATGTTTTTTGTAGCCTATTAAAATGATAAATTAATAAATATTAGACGTTATTTTTACTAATAACTAATCTAAATAATTTATTATGAAAAAAATTACATTATTATTTATTGCATTAATGTTTTTTGCATTTGCGCAATCACAGAACATTGCACTTAGTGGAGCTGCAATAGGTTCTACAGAAAATCAAGCGGCAAGTAATGCCATCGATGGAGACCTTGGTACACGTTGGGAGTCTGCTACCGAAGACCCACAATGGATATCTATTGATTTGGGAGCTACCTATGATATTACCCAGGTTATTTTAAATTGGGAAGGAGCATTTGGAAGTGCCTATGAAATACAAATATCCGATGATTCGTTGTTTACTACATATACTACGGTATACACCGAAGCAGCTGGAGATGGTGGAGAGGATAATCTTAATGTTACGGGAGCAGGACGATATGTGAGAATGTATGGAACGGCAAGAGGTACTGTGTATGGCTATAGCTTATATGAGTTTGAAGTATATGGAGTAATTCCTGCAGGAACAGATGCTAGATTAAGTGATTTACAAGTAGATGCTGCTACAATAAGCGATTTCTCATCAGGTACAGAAGATTATGATTATAGTTTGCCAGAAGGAACAACAGTAGTTCCAACTATTACTTCTGCAACACCAATAGAAGGTACTGTTGTAATTACCCAAGCCGCTGGAATACCAGGAGATGCTACTGTGGTAGTTACTGCTACAGATGGAACCACTACAAAAACATATACGGTTTCTTTTTTTATAGCACCGCCAACAGCGCCAACAATAGATGCGCCTTCTCCAAGTCCTTTAGCTGCTGATGTAATTTCTATATACAGTGATGCTTATACCGGTGTTGCAACAGATTATAACCCAGGTTGGGATCAATCTGGTGCAGTAAATACAACATATGATCCAACAGGTGGAGGAACAAACTTTGCAATGGCGTATACAAATTTTAATTATCAAGGAACAATATTAACCCCTCAAGATGCTTCTGAAATGGAGTACTTACATGTTGATATTTGGACAGCAAACGCTACTGATGTAAAAGTAACACCTATCAATAATGGTACTGGTCCTAGTGAAGTTCTCGTTTCTCTACCGGTTATAAATGGGTCTTGGAGTAGTGTAGATTTACCTATTGCTAGTTTTACAGGAATGACGTGGGATTCAGTTTTTCAATTGAAGTTTGATGGACAAGGAGGAGTTTCTCCATCTGATATTTATTTAGACAATATTTATTTTTGGAAAGCACCTGTTGTTCCGGGAACTGATGCAGATTTAAGTGATTTGCAAGTTGATGGTATTACCATAAGCGATTTTAGCTCTAATACTTTAGATTATACAGAAAATGTAACTTCGGAAATTGTTATTGTTCCAACGGTAACCGTTACTACAAATGATGCAGGAGCAACAGCTGTTGTAACTCCTGCTTCTCAAATTCCAGGAACAACAAGTATTGTTGTTACTGGTGCAGATGGAATAACCACAAAAACATATACAGTATCTTTTACGGTAGATACAAACACACCGTGTGATGGTACTTCAACGGATGCCCAGCAAGGAACTTTTTCTAACGGAGGATATAGTTATAAATTTGAAACATTAGGAAATGGAGATGTTCGAATGACTTTTGATTTATTAGAAGCGGGAGCTGTTGGTATTGTAGCATATGCTTGGAAAGAAGATCCGTTTGCAGAAACAGCTATGACGGTTGCAGAAACCGTGGCTACAATAGATTTGTCTGGTTATTCAATAGGAGAAGACATTAGTTATGCTGTTAAATTTGCTTGGGCAGATGGAGGATTTGGTGTAACTAAATATTTTACTTATACCGTTGGTGATGCTTGTACATTAGGAATAGAGAGTGTGGATGTAACAGCTTATAGTGTGTTTCCTAATCCCACTCAAAATAGTTGGACTATTAAGACTAAGTCCGAAAACATATCATCTATTAAAGTATTCGATGTTTTAGGGAAAAATGTATTATCAGTAGCACCAAATACAACTGAAGCAACTATAAATGGTTCAAATTTAAAAACGGGCTTGTACTTTGCCATTATAAAAACGGTAAAAGGAACAAGTAGTTTAAAGCTACTAAGAAATTAGATAAAAGTATTTAAATATTTCTTTAGTTAAGTTTGAAAAAGGTTGAGCATTTATCGCTCGGCCTTTTTTTATGTTCAATTTTTGAACAACGAAAAATTAAACCCTTTTTGTTCTAACCTTTTATATTTTGTATAATCGAATTTATAAAGGAAAGCTCCTTTTTTAGAACCCGATTTATCTTTTTCATTTAAAGGAATAAGCAATTTTAGAGACATTAATTTTTTTCTGAAATTCCGAGTATCTAATGTTTTCTGAAAAATAGCTTCATATAAATTTTGAAACTGCGGAATAGTAAATTTTTTAGGTAGTAATTCAAATCCAATTGGGTAAAATCTAGCTTTTCGACGTAATCTATTTAGTGCATCTTCAATCATTAAATCATGATCTAAAACTAAATTAGGGAGTTTATCAACCTCATACCAAATGGCATCGTGTTTTGCAACCAATTCCTTATCGTAATCATCAATGCGAATTAGTGCATAGTGTGCTATAGAAATACAGCGAGCACCAGGATCTCGATCAATATTAGAGTAGGTCTTTAACTCTTCCATAAAGATGTTCTCTAAGCCTGTAATTTCCTTTAAAACACGACGAGCAGCTTCATTTGCAGCCTCATCAGGCTTTACAAAACTTCCAATTAAAGATAAAGTGCCTTTAAAAGGTTCCACGCGTCTTTCAAAAACTAATAGTTTTAAAATACCGTTATCAAACCCAAAAATGATGCAATCGGTTGCAACATAGATTCGCATTTCGGGTGCATAAATATCATTTAACGGTAAATTACTGTTATCCATAAAAACAAAAGTAAAAAATAGCTTTAATTAAAAGGGGTTAAATAGAATATTTAAAGATTTTTGCTAATAGAATTAACTCAAATCTTAAGGTTTTATATTGAATTTTTTATAAACGACACCGCACATTCAACAACATTTTTAAGTTCTTTCGGCAGAACATTGCTTTCCCAAGGATGTTTTGTATTAAAAACATGATTGGCATTTTTAATAATTTCTAATTCGCTTTTAGGATTCCATTTATGCAAGTGTTCAGCTTCGTCAATTAAAACGCTAGTATCGTTATTACCATGAATAATTAAATGCGGAATTTTTAAGTTTGAAACGGCGCGCTTTATCGTAAGTCGTTCTTCATTTTTAATGAAATCTTCATAAAACTGATAAAAATGTGGCATTTGTTGTTTTGTTCGGCCGTTTAAAACATATTTTACACCTGTGTTTTTCCAATCATCCAAATCGCCAATGGTTGCTGTTCGTTTGCCTAAATCGCAAACACCTGCTAAACTAATCACAGTTTTAATTCGAGGATCTTCTTCGGCTTTAATAGCAACAATTCCGCCACCTCTGCTGTGTCCAATTAAGTTTATTGCATTTAGACGCCCAATCGATTTAATGGTTTCGTTTTCGTTAGTCCAATTAATAACCGATTCCAAATCGTCTAACTCTATAGTGTAATTGTTATTTCCAAAAGCTTCCAAATCAGGGAAGTCTATGGGCTGCTCCATAGTACCGCCATTATGGGAAAAATTGAATTTTATAAAGCAAAAGCCAGCTTCTGCGAAAGCGTTTGCCATTAAATTCCAAGCACCCCAGTCCTTAAAACCTTTGTAACCATGGCAAAAAATAATTATTGGTAAATTAGATTTTTCTGAATCAAAAGTTATATCAATTAAAATTGGCTTTTCGTGTTTGCCGTCAATAATAAAATTGTCGTTTGCTATCATATTAAACTTCTTTTTCGGTGAATGGAATATTTGGATTGCATATTTCTAAAATTAAAGTTTTTAATTCAACATAGAAATTATCGAGTGTTTCTTGAGTAATTAATGCATCTTTTTTAGCGCCATTTCCTGACTTATCTTTTTTAGAAAACTTTAAAAATCCAGCTTTCAAGTTTTTAAATGAAATAATACCGGCTTCTACCGGAAGCGTAATTTCATTAGATAAGAACATCATATAAGCATAGGTTAACACCTGAAAGCTTTTGCTGTATTTGGTATAATCGGTAGTGATGTCTTCCCAGTTTACAATTTCAACTTTATTGGCATCAACACGGCCTGTTTTGTAATCTACAATTCTAGTTACACCGTTATATTCGTCTACACGATCTACTTTTCCTGTAAGTTTTACAGGGAAATCGAGTTCTGGAATTTCGATTAAAACATTATTGTTTGATTCTATTTTGATTATTTTTATTTCATTCCCGGCCTTTAAATCTTCAATTTCTAAATCTAAAAAGTTTGAAACATAACGTTTTGCAATTTCATAAATAATAAGATTTTTGCCTTTAGTGATATCTCCTTCTTTAAATTCGTTTTTAAAATGAAAGGTTACTTTTTCGTTAATTTTTGTTTTTAATTTCTTAATAGTTTCAACCGATAAAAATGTATTTACCAAAGGTTTGTAAAAATCTTCGAGGGTATTGTGTACAACGGTTCCTAATGTGTTGGCTGCAACTGTTTCTTCAACTTCATCGTGTTCTTTGATTTTTAAAATTTTCTGATAATAAAAATCTATCGGATTCCTTATATAATTAGTAAGGGAAGAAGGGGAAAAACCTTTTGCAGCTATTTCTTTTAATCTATTTTGGGAATCTTCAGTTTTGGCTACAACCTTTAATTCGGGAGAAATTACCGGTACGTGTGGCGCTATTATTTCGTGGTGAATGTTATGTATATTTTCTAGCTCTAGTTGAGTTATAAAACGGCTTTTTTCACCACCAGTAAGTGCATCAGCTTCTGTGTTGTAAAGTATATAGACATTTTTAGCACGCTGTAGTAAACGATAAAAGTGATAGGTGTAAACCGCATCTTTTTCTTTATAAGTGGGTAGTTTATTTTCTATCTTAACATCAAATGGAATAAATGAATTGTTGCTTTTTCCTGATGGTAATATACCTTCGTTAACCGATGAAATAATTACAGTTTCAAAATCTAGCACCCGAGACTCTAACATACCCATAATTTGTAAACCCTGCAGTGGTTCGCCTTGGAAATCTAGTGTTTCAGAGCTTAATAATTCTTTGTAAACACCAAATAAGGTCGAAATATCTTTAATGTGGTGATATTCGGAATTTAACAAAGAAAGGGAATTAAATAATTCATTAAAGCGAAACAAGTATTCTAGCGAGAGTAAATTCGCTTCTTTGTTTTCATCTAAATGATTTTTTATTTTTGAAATAATTTGGCTAGAGTTTTTTAATGCTAAATCTATAGATGTATTCCAGTTAGAAAACAATAAATCTAAGATATCATTCGATGGGTTCTTTATCTCTTTTAAACGTGCAACTGTAAGATAAACTAAGTTATTGGAATCTATAGTTTCAATTATTTTAGCGGCATAATCAACATTATCACTATAGAATAATGGACGAATAAACTGATGAGATAACACCTTTACAATATCTTTAAAATAAAAAGTGTTGCCAGAGCTTTTATGAATATGAAATAAACTTTCAAATAGTGATGCTAGTGGAATTGATTTTAACGGGAATCCCATTGTAATATTGAGCGCATCTACTGCTGGTGGTATTGAATTTAATACGGGAATTAATAAGTTTTCATCTCCTAAAACTACCGCGGTGCTTTGTAACGATTTAGTTTCGGCTTCAATGTTTTTTAAAAGTGTACCAATATATTTAGCTTGCCCGATATTTTTTGGAACACCATAAATATTTATGTTTTTTTCTTTTGAATAGTTCTCGGTAATCCACTCGAAGGGTTCTTTTTCAAAGTATTTCCAATTTTTTTTATGTTGTCTTGTAAAAAGTGCTGCATCGTGTTTTGGATTATTGATAAACACGCTATCAATATCCCAATAAACCTTCGCTAAGCTACTTTTTAATAGTTTTTGTATAATGGTCTCCTCAGCTGTGTTTAACGCGTTAAAACCTAAAAAAACGTGATGTTTATTTGAGTTGTTATTTATGTATGTATCACAGTTTTCTGCAGCTTTACGGTAAATTAAACCTTGATAGCCAATCTCTTTATCTAAAAGTTGTTTGGTAAAGTGGATGTAGTATTTATAAAGCTTATTCCAGAACTGTAAATATTTTTTAACAAAGTCTGTTTGGTTCGCTTCTACCGACCAATGTGTCAATTCTTGAATATCGCTTAAATAGTTAAATATGTTTTCCTGAGGTATCAGGTAACGATCTATTTCATTAAAATCTTGAAGTAATATTTGGGCCCATTTAGAAAAGGATTCAAAACTATCTTGATCTTCCTTATTAGTAAGTGCTAAATAGCTATTGTAGAATTCGAAAAGTAACTCGGTATTCGATGTGGTTTTAAGTCCAGATAAATCTTCAACAAACTCTTCGATACTAATGATATCTGGAACGAATATAGTTTCTTGTATAACATGGACTAATTGATGTTTTAAAAAGAGACCGGCTCTTTTACTCGGTAAAACAAAAGTGATTTCAGAAAGATTGTAGTTGTTCTTTTTTAAATCGTTTAAAACATCAAAAATGAAAGTTGTTATCATTTTATAAAAATAAAAAACGCTTCGGATATCCGAAGCGTTTTTTGTAAACTTATTTTATTTAAAGTTAACTATATCTAATTACTTAGCTAAGTTAATTTCAACACGTCTGTTATTTGCTCTACCAGCTCTAGTTTTGTTAGAGTCGATTGGTTTAGATTCACCATAACCAAGTGCAGATAATCTAAATGCATCGATACCGTTTTGAATTAAGTATTCTTTTACAGAATTAGCTCTAGAATCAGATAATCTTTGGTTTAATTTATCGCTACCAACACTATCAGTATGACCTTCAACTGTAAATTTAGAAGTTGGGTATTCTTTTAAGATATTGATGATATCAGTCAATACAGCAGAAGATTGTGCTTTGATTGAAGATTTACCAGTATCAAATAAGATAGTTTTAGCATACTCATTCAATTGTTTTTGAACAGCAGCAGTAACTTCTGGGCAACCATTATTTGCAACAGTACCTTTTACTTCAGGACATTTATCATCTTTGTCTAAAACACCATCACCATCAGTATCAGTGTAAGGACATCCTTTGTTAGCTGCAGGACCTGCAACATCTGGACATTTATCATCAGCATCAGTAACACCGTCACCGTCAGCATCAGGACATCCACCTAAAGATTTTAAACCTGCAACAGTTGGGCAGTTATCATCTTTATCAGCAACACCGTCACCGTCAGAATCAGGACAACCGTTAAATTCAGCAGTACCTGCTTCGTTTGGACAATCATCTTTGCTATCTTCGATACCATCGCCGTCAGTATCAGGACAACCGTTGAAAGCTTCTAAACCAGCAACATCTGGACAAGCATCATCTTTATCAAATATACCATCACCGTCAGTATCAGTTCCACCAAATTTGATAGAGATACCAGCAGAATGTTGGAAATGAGAATCTAAGTAATCTTCAAACGCATGTTTGTAAGATGTTTGAACTGTTAAACCGATGTTATCGTTAAACCAAACGTTTAAACCGATAGTACCATTTAAAGTACCAGCACCAATTTCATCAATCCAAGTGTATCCACCACCAATTCCTGCGAAAGGATCAATTGTAGTGTTTTCTAAAAAGTTATATTTAATTGTACCATCAACACCGTAGTATGATAAATCATCAACGCTATTTTCTACATCTGGGTTAGAACTAATATCTCCCCATTTTTCAATTTTATTTAAAGAACCAGTAACTCCAAAAGAGAAACCATCGCTTAAATATTTAGATACCGAAATAGTAGATAAAGAAGGTAAAATGTTCCAGTGATCAGAAGCATTAGCGAACTCATCTGCGAAAGAGTCACTCGCGAAACCACCTCCAGTAAAAAGACTACCGTCTCCAGAAGGATAAGCATCAACTGCGTTTACACCAATGGTGATTTGCCAAGGGTTGTTTTTGTCTTGCGCATTAGCGTTGCTATAACATAGTACAAGCAACATAGCGAACAATAATCTGCTAAGATTTTTCATATTCAAAATTTTAAATTTTAAGTGTTAATTGTGAACAAAAGTAAGTTGTTATATCTTATTAACAAAGACAAATATATAAAAAATAGTTAGACACGTGTATTTCGTCGATTGTTCAAGTCTTTTTTTATCAAATTTAACAGTTATGTATAACGTGTCGTTGCCGTATTAACATTGTCTCGCCTTGTTTTGGAGTGTTTAATCATTCAAATTTTACTTTTTTAAAGTTTTATAAAAAAAAGCAGTGAATTTTCTTTTTTTTCAGCAAAATGCGATAGTTTGAGACAGTTAAGCGTTTGGAATTTGCAACAAAAGAAGGCGTTATTGTCTTTTTTAAGAATAAAATATTTTTCTTTGTAAGAAATTACATTTAGATTAAGTGTGCTGCTATTTTTAACAATTTAACACCCTTAATTCATGTGTAATTTAACAGTTTTTCTAAAAATAAAGTTCTTTAATATTAATTTCTTGGTTAATATATATAAGGAATTTCTGTTTAACAGAGAAATTCATGCTTTCTAAAATATCTTGATAAACCTGAAGTTGTTGTTCATGTTTTTTGTCTTCAATACCAGTTTTGTAGTCTAAAATTACGGCTTCTTTATTTGCATTTACAACTACGCGGTCTGGACGTAAAATAACACCTTCTTTCGTTATAATGTCTCGCTCATTATATATGGTATTGCTTTTTGTAAAAAATGTAGCGAGTTTTTTGTGATTTACGATTTCAAAAACTAGCGGTTTAAGCTCAAAAGCTTGCTCTTGATTTATAGTGGACGATGAAACAAAATCCTTAATAACACTGTCAACATCATCTTTTGTTTCAATGTGCGACATAATATCATGTATTAAATTCCCTTTTTCAATTGCTTCCTCTTGGTTGGTATCCCAAAGAAAACCAGATTTGGTAACAACTTTTATGTTGTGATGTTCTTTTGAGGTTGAAATAAACTCGTGTTGAATATTAGTTTCTTTTGAAGTTGAAGTTTCCTTTGATGTTTTTGTAATGTCGCCAAAACTGTAAATCAATTCACTATCGTTCCAAAGATTGCAATGTTGTAAATAATTGATAAGTAAGCCGGAATATTTTTTAGATTTTGCCTCTTCTTTCAAAGCGCTATCGTTTTTCGATATAATATATAGTTGTTCTACTGGGCGTGTAAGTGCAACGTAAAGCAAATTAATATTATCCAATTCTTGCTCTGCTTTATGGTTCTCAAATATTTGCTGGCCTTGTTCTCCAAAGAACTCAAAATCTTTATTGAAATTTAAAAGCGTATGCGAAAACCCATTATATTTTTCTTTATCAATTTCCAACCATTCTTTAGGTTCTATTTCTCGGTAAATATCCATATCTGCATACGGAAAGATAACTACCGGAAATTCTAGACCTTTAGATTTATGTATGGTCATTATTTGCACAGCATCTTGCCCTTTCGGGGAAATAATACTCAGGTTTTCCTTTTTCTTGTCGAAATATTCTACAAAGGCCGAAATATCCGATCCTTTTTTCTGTGAAAAGTCTAAAACAATATCTAAATAAAACTGCACATAAGCGTTTGATGTTTTTACTAAATTGAAACTTCTAACAATAGTTTCAGCTAAATCATAAAGTGGTAATTGCAATAAAGTTTCACTATTTATTGAAATATTGAAGGCTTCAAAGCTCTTGAAAAAATCTGAAATATTAAGCGTAATATGATTTGCGAAGAAGCCATGTTTGTCTTCAATGTTAAAAAGCTTCGCTAAATAATCCAAAATCTCCATTTTAAGCTCATCATTTTTAGGCTGCATTAAATAGCCTAAAACGGCATTTGTAAAAACCACTTCAGGAGCATTGTTGATTAGTAAAGTTTCCGATGATATAATCGGGATATTTTGCTGACTTAAATAATTTGCAACTGCTACACCTTCCTTTTTCTTTCTAACTAAAACGCAGATGTCTTCTAGTTTATAACCGTTTACTAAGCAGTTTTTTATGTTTTCGTGTACTTTTTTTGGGAAAACATCGTCTTTATCATCTTCTTTTTCAAAATCTAGAAAAGAGATTTCAACATAACCTGTTTGATCTTTTTTTATGTTTTGACTTGCGTTTTCATATAAATCTTTATAATCTTCTTTTTTAAAAATTTGACTCGAAAGAAACTTAAAAAAACTATTATTGAAACCAACAATTTCTTTGAAGCTTCGGTAATTGTCTGGTAAATTGTCTACCAGTTGTTCGATTGGAAATGGATGACTTTTTTTGTTAAACAAATCTATAAATTGTTCTGCTTTACCACCACGCCATCTGTAAATAGCTTGCTTTGCATCACCAACTATCATGGTGCTACCGTTTTCGGAGGCTACTGAGTTTTCGAGTAACGGAATTAAATTACTCCATTGGCTTTCGGAAGTATCTTGAAATTCATCAATAAAATAATGATTAAACTTTTCACCAATACGCTCATAAATAAATGGTGTAGGTTGGTTTTTAATTTCTTTGCTAATAATGCTATTAAATTCTGAAATCAGCATTTTGTTTTGATCCTCTTTAAGTAAAGTAAGTTCTGTGTTTATAGCATTTAAAACAGATAGTGGTGTGATGTTTTTATAAAAAGCTTTCAAAAATTTATGGTTAAATACCGCTTGCTTAGTTATGTTGAAAACGAGGTTTATCTGTGGTTGTAAACTATCAATAATTCCGGCTATTTCTGCCGTAACTCGTTTTGGGTACAATGTGCCGTTTTCAAGATTTTCTTGCCACTTATTCCCAAAGGCGACATTTAGATTGTTGTTGGCTAGTTTTTCAAAATGTTTTGGTAAATATCCGCTAGTAAAATCTTTAAATTCTAGTCCAGATGCTTCAAGCTGTACTAAAAATTGTTTTGCTTTTTCTGCAATAAAGGCTTCTTCTTGTATGATATCTTTTTTTAGCTGATTTTTCAGTGTTTTAAAATCTTCTAAAGTTTTATCTTTTATTTTTTCAAAAAAAGGGATATCGTTTTCATTAACCAATAGTTTGGCTATTTTATTAAAATCGAAAGCTACATCGTAACTTTTATCGTCGTCTGTCTTTTCAATAGCAAAATCCACCAATACCTTGGTAAGTATATCATCGGTTCCTGCTTTAGAAATTAGGCTGTCTACGGCTTCCCTTAAAAGAGAATCTTGGTCCAATTCAACCTCAAAATTTAATGGTAATTTTAAATCGTGTGCAAAAGTTCTAATCAATTTATGGGTAAAACCATCTATGGTAGAAATATCGAAAGCAGCGTAATTATGTATTATACTTTCTAAAAGTGTAATAGCTTTATTATGAAGTTGTTCTGGTTTTAAATCTAATTCGCTACAAATTGATGAAAACATGGCATTGTCAGATTTCAGAATTTTTTCACTCGAAAATTCCTTTAAAGTATCTATAATGCGGCCTTTCATTTCTGCAACCGCTTTATTTGTAAAAGTAATTGCTAAAATATTCTTAAATAAATAAGGTTTATTTGAACTAAATAGGATTTTTAAATAGGCTTTTACTAGGGTGAATGTTTTTCCGCTGCCCGCTGAGGCGTTGTAAATAGTAAAAGGTTGGTTGCTTTGCATGAATTTTAATTTGCATACAAGATAAAAACTATCGATGAGTTGATAACAATTTATTATTTTTAATTAACCTGATTTATGTGTAGATTTGAAATAAATTAAATATTAATTAAATAAAAATAAAAATTATGGCTTTTGAATTACCAGAATTAGGGTACGCTTACGACGCTTTAGAACCACATATGGATGCACGTACTATGGAAATACACCATACTAAGCACCACCAAGGATATACAAATAATTTAAATAATGCTATTGCAGGATCCGATTTAGAAGGGAAATCTATTGAAGATATTCTTACAAATTTAGATATGGATAATGCAGCGGTTAGAAATAATGGAGGTGGGTTTTTTAACCACTCTTTATTTTGGAGTGTAATGAATCCTGAAGATAAAGGATATTTATCTGGAGAATTAAAAGATGCTATAGATGCAACTTTTGGATCTAAAGATGAATTTATTGCTGAGTTCAGTAAAGCAGCAGCTACTCGTTTTGGATCTGGTTGGGCATGGTTATGTGTTCATAAAGGAGGGAAGCTAGAAATCTGTTCTACGCCAAACCAAGATAACCCATTAATGCCAGGTGTAACTTGTGAAGGAACTCCAATTTTAGGTTTAGATGTTTGGGAACATGCATATTACTTAAACTACCAAAACCGTCGTCCAGATTATATTAAAGCATTTTTTAGTGTTGTTAACTGGAATGAAGTTGAAAAACGTTATGCTGAAGCAAAGTAAGTAAATAACATATAATATTTTATAAAGCCGTTTCTGTTAAAGGAGACGGTTTTTTTTTTAATAATTTCTATTCGGAAATTTAATAGATTTTATCTTCGGAAAAATATGACGATGAAATCTAGCTTGATCGTTACTTGATTAAGATTTGTAGAATGTATTTGTTTAGTTGAAGAAACAGTACCATTAGGCCTTTATATGAAAGTAGAATATAAGGGGGGTAAAAGGAGTTGATTCTACTTGAAGTTTATTTAAAGAAAATGCGAGATTTTATAAAATGAAAAAGGTGAACAGATGTTCACCTTTTTGCCCCAAATCTACCATGAACTTAACCTACTTATGTTATGGTGAGACAAATATATGTTTGTATACTTAGTTACTAAAATTTCTTAGTTAAACTACTGATATATTGGTTTAAGAGTTATATTAATTATTGTTGGGGTTTAATCGAAAATAAATTAGAAACGAAAATATTGTGCATAAAAAAAGGCGAACAGATGTTCGCCTTTTTTTGCCCCAAATCTACCATGAACTTAACCTACTTATGTTATGGTGAGACTAATTTATGTGTATTTGCCGTAAATTTGTTATATTTTAGATGAAATACATTTTTTTAGGGTGAAATACATTTTTCGTAATTAAATTTAAGAAAAACGATAATTTAAAAATTAATACGCACGTTCATTATTGCCTTCGTAAAAATTGATAAATGCACGATTAACTACACGGTTTCCGCCATTGGTTGGGTAGTCTCCTGTAAAATACCAGTCTCCTAAATGTTCCGGGCAAGCTTTGTGTAAATTATCAACCGATTGGAAAATAACTTTAACTTCTGCTTTCATACTATCGTCGCTTAACAACTCTGATATTTTATCTGAAATCTGCTCATCTGTAAACGGATCGTAAACTTCTTTTACAAAGTTTTGTACGTGCTTATCTTTCAAATCAGTTTGCTCTATACATTTTTTGTAAACATCTTCGATAATATGATACTTATTGTTGTCTTTTAACAACGCTAAAGCAGCTTGAAAAGCAACTAAACTTTCTAAGTTTGCCATATCAATTCCATAACAATCTGGATAACGGATTTGTGGAGCCGATGATACAACAATTATTTTTTTAGGATTTAAACGATCTAGCATTTTTAAGATACTTTTCTTTAAAGTGGTACCTCTTACAATACTATCGTCAATAATTACCAAATTATCGGTTGGCTTTATAACCCCGTAAGTTACATCGTAAACATGAGCTACTAAATCATCACGACTGCTATCCTCCGTAATAAACGTTCTTAACTTTACGTCTTTAATTGCTATTTTTTCAACACGAGCACGTTCTGATAAAATTTCGGTTACTTCTTCTGCTGAAATAGAGCGTTTTCCGTTTAAAATAGCATCCGTTTTCTTTTTATTAATATAGTCTTCTGCAGTTTCAATCATCCCGAAAAACGATGTTTCGGCAGTATTTGGAATAAAAGAGAATACCGTGTTTTTTGTATCGTTATCAATAGCTTTTAAAACCTTCGGCATAAGTAATCTACCAAGCATTTTACGTTCTTGATAAATTTCGGCATCACTACCTCTTGAGAAATAAATACGCTCGAATGAACAAGATTTACGCTCTAAAGGCTCTAATATTTGTTTCAATCTAAATTCTCCAGATTTTTTGATAATAATAGCTTGTCCTGGTTCTAGTTCCTTAACATCTTCAAACTTCACATTAAATACGGTTTGAATTACTGGACGTTCTGAAGCTACAACAACAATTTCATCATCTTGATAATAGTAAGCTGGTCGAATTCCTGCTGGATCACGTAAAACAAAAGCATCACCATGGCCAATAAGTCCAGCCATAGCATAACCACCATCCCAACTTTTAGCAGCACGTTTTAAAATTTTACCAACTTTTAAACGTTCAGCAATTAAAGGAGAAGCTTGTTGTTTATTATAACCTTCTTTTTTTAAATCACGATATATTTTACTAACTGCATCATCAAGAAAATGACCAATTTTTTCCATTATAGTAATGGTGTCAGTATATTCTTTTGGATGTTGCCCTAATTCAATCAAGCTATTGAATAATTCTTTTACATTAGTCATGTTAAAGTTTCCGGCCATAATAAGGTTACGGTGCATCCAGTTGTTTTGTCTTAAAAATGGATGTACACTTTCGACACTGTTTTTTCCGAAAGTTCCATAACGCACATGTCCAAGTAACACTTCGCCAATATAAGGAAGGTTCTTTTTTTGCGCAGCCACATCATTCATATATTCCGGGTGTGCTTTAAACTCGGCATTAACACGGTCGTTTATTTGAGCAAAAATGTCCTGAATAGGTTGCTGAGCAATAGAACGTACTCTACTAATGTAGCGTTCACCTGGTTTTGTATCTAATTTAATACTTGCAAGCCCAGCTCCGTCTTGACCACGGTTGTGCTGCTTTTCCATCATTAAATACATTTTATTTACGCCATAAAATGCGCTACCGTATTTTTCCTTGTAAAATTCTAACGGTTTTAATAGTCTAATAACTGCTATTCCACATTCGTGTTTTAGGGCATCACTCATAGTCTAAATGTTTTCGCTTTGTTCTTTAAGTTCACTTTAAAAATAAATTTTTTAATTTCTCATCTGATAACTATCAGGCTTTGTGAGAATAACAATATCTGTTAAACTAAAAACGCGCCCAAATTTTGAGCGCGTTAGTTTATGTTAATTCTATTTCAAATTGCGTTAAATGCTTAAACTGCATCAGTCGTTGTTGTACTTCGCTATGCGATAGATTTTCCATGCGTTCTGTGCCAAATTTCTCGACACAAAAAGAAGCTAGGGCAGAGCCATAAATAACAGCATTTTTCATGTTTTCAAAAGATACATCGCCTGTTTTTGCTAAATAACCTGCAAAGCCACCTGCAAAGGTGTCTCCGGCTCCTGTTGGATCAAATACTTCTGCTAATGGTAAAGCTGGTGCATAAAACATTTGTTCGTTATGAAATAATAATGCGCCATGTTCTCCTTTTTTAATAACCACATATTTTGGTCCCATTTCATGAATTTTTTGCGCTGCAACAACTAACGAGTATTCGCCAGTTAATTGTCGTGCTTCTTCATCATTAATGGTAATCACATCAATACGTTTTATTACATTGTGTAAATCTTGGAGTGCAATATCCATCCAAAAATTCATAGTATCTAGAATTACTAATTTTGGTTTAGTAGTCATTTGATCTAATACACTAGATTGGACGAGTGGGTGTAAGTTTCCTAACATAACCACTTCGGCATCCTTATAGTTTTCTGGAACAATAGGATTGAAGTCTTCTAAAGTATTTAGCTCAGTGACTAAAGTGTCGCGAGAATTCATATCGTTATGATATTTTCCGCTCCAAAAGAATGTTTTGCCTTCTTTCACTATTTCAATACCCGAAATATCGATATTTTTACTAGAAAGTAAGTCTAAATATTTTTGTTCAAAATCGCCACCAACAATAGATACAATGGCAGAGTCTACATCAAAATTAGATGCAGATAAGCCGATGTACGTACCAGCGCCACCTAAAATTTTATCGGTTTTACCGAATGGCGTTTCAATAGCATCATAAGCTACTGTGCCAACTATTACTAATTTACCCATGAAAGTTCTTGATAATTTTCTGCAAATATATGGTTTTTTTAAGCACCATTTCCCTAATAAATTGTTAGAATTTACGTGTTTTAAATTCTTAATTTATTGGGTGTTTATTGCAAGAAAATTTAATTATTATAGATTAATTCTGTGAATCTATCAATAAGAGAAGTCCTTTAAGTTTTTTATTGAAAACAATTATTTTCGTCCAAAATCTGCTGGAATTTCTCCCCAAGCCTTAGTTTCCCATTTTACAATTACGGTTTTGTAACTATTGTTTTTCAACCAATCTATGGCACGATCTACCAAATCGAAAACGGGTTTGTTCTTGGCGCTACGTTCTAGTTTAGTATTGCATATTTTTTTGCGTACCCAACTCATCGCAGTGCGCGAATCTGTATATAAAATACGGTCGCTGTTATTTTTTTTAAGAATAGCTAAACCGTGAACTAGTGCGAGAAATTCACCTAAATTATTGGTGCCTTCCGGAAAGGGGCCTTGAATAAATAGTTGTTTTTTCGTTTTGGTATCTACACCGCGGTATTCCATAATACCTGGGTTTCCGCTAGAAGCAGCATCAACCGAAATGGAATTATAATTGGGTTGCCCTATTTTTCTAAGCTGTTCGGGAGTTAATTCGCTTTTAAAACCTTTGTTTTTTCTGATGTAATCAAAATAATTACCTTCTAATGCCGTTTCTGCTGCTTCTAATGTTGTAAAGGATTTATATTGTGCGCCATCAAAATTGGTTATTTGTGCTTTACAGTCGTTCCATTTTTTAAAAACGCCTGTTTTTTTGCCTTTCCAAACGGTATAGTATTTCTTTTTTTTAGACATGTTTGGTTATTCCCACGAAAGTGGCAATCTATATAAATTAAAGTTTAGTATTTATTTCGACAATATATCATTTATAACCTTCGGAAAGTATTCCATTTCCAATTCATGAATTTTCGCTGCAACATCATCAGCCGAGTCTGTTTCATTCACATCGCATTTCGCCTGAAAAATTATAGCGCCTTCATCATAATGTTCATTTACATAATGAATGGTGATTCCAGTTTCCTTTTCTTTATTGTTAACAATAGCATTATGAACATGCATTCCAAACATCCCTTTTCCGCCGTAATTTGGTAATAATGCAGGGTGCACATTAATTACCTTATTAGGAAAGGCTTTTAATATGTTTTCGGGAAATTTCCATAAATAGCCCGCCAATACTATTAAATCAGGCTTTGATGCCTTTAAAATGTTAAGAACGTCTTCCGTTTGAGAAATCGCAATTTTATTAAAAGAAAGAGCACTAACCTTAAGTTTTTTGGCGCGATCCAAAACTTTGGCATGAGGATTGTTAGTTAGTATCTGAATAACAGAAGCATTTTCTCTGTTGTGAAAAAACTTAATTAGATTTTCAGCATTAGTACCACTCCCGGACGCAAAAATTACAATTCGTTTCATTTACAGACATTGTGTTTAATAATTATTCAAACAAAAAAAAGAATAAATATTAACAATAAGAAGGTAAAATAGAAATACTTAAAACTTTTTTTAGTAAATTACACACACATTTTTAGAGTAAAGGTGTGTTTTAAAAATAAAGTTTTTTATTTTTGCCAACTAATAAAATTAAAAAATTAAAATTATGTCAGACATTGCATCAAGAGTAAAAGCTATTATCGTTGATAAATTAGGAGTAGACGAAAATGAGGTTGTAACTGAAGCTAGCTTCACAAACGATTTAGGAGCAGACTCTTTAGACACTGTGGAATTAATAATGGAATTTGAAAAAGAATTCGATATCCAAATTCCAGATGATCAAGCTGAAAACATTGCAACAGTAGGTCAAGCTATATCATACATCGAAGCAGCAAAATAAGCAAAATATTTTATGGAATTAAAGCGAGTTGTAGTCACAGGATTAGGGGCTTTAACACCAATAGGCAATACCAAAGATGAATTTTGGGAAGGTTTAGTTAGTGGTAAAAGCGGTGCTGCGCCTATAACATATTATGACACCGAAAAGTTTAAAACGAAATTCGCTTGCGAATTGAAAAACTTTAACGCGACTGATTTTTTTGATAGAAAAGAGGCTCGAAAAATGGATAAGTTTGCACAATATGCTATGGTAGCAGCAGATGAAGCCATTGGAGACTCAAAATTGAATTTAGATTTAGTTGACAAGTTAAGAGTAGGTGTTATATGGGGAGCAGGAATTGGTGGATTGGAAACCTTCCAGAACGAAGTTTTAAACTTTGCTGCAGGAGATGGAACACCAAGGTTTAACCCGTTCTTTATTCCTAAAATGATTGCGGATATTGCACCAGCAAACATCTCTATAAAACATGGTTTTATGGGGCCAAACTATACAACAGTTTCTGCATGTGCATCTTCGGCTAACGCTATGTTTGATGCTTTAAACATTATTCGTTTAGGGCATTGTGATGTGGTTGTTACAGGCGGAAGTGAAGCAGCAGTAACTATTGCAGGTATGGGCGGATTTAATGCTATGCACGCACTATCAACTAGAAATGAAAGTCCGGAAACGGCCTCACGTCCATTTGATGGAACGCGTGATGGTTTTGTTCTAGGCGAAGGTGCAGGCGCACTTATTCTAGAAGAATATGAGCATGCAAAAGCAAGAGGGGCTAAAATTTATGCGGAATTTATTGGAGGAGGTTTATCTTCTGATGCTTACCACATGACAGCACCGCATCCAGATGGAATTGGAGTTGTAGCGGTTATGAAAAATTGCTTGCAAAATGCAGGACTTAAACCGGAAGATGTAGACCATATTAATACACATGGTACATCAACCTCTTTAGGAGATGTTGCAGAATTAAAGGCAATTTCAGAGATCTTTGGAAGTCACGCTAAAGACATAAATATTAATTCAACAAAATCTATGACTGGGCACTTATTAGGTGCAGCAGGCGCTATTGAAGCGATTTCGGTTATTTTGGCGATGGAAAACGGAGTTATACCTCCAACCATAAACCATACTACGGTAGACGAGAATATAGATCCAGAATTAAATTTAACCTTAAACAAGGCACAAAAGCGAGATATAAAAGTAGGAATGAGTAATACATTTGGATTTGGCGGTCACAACGCCTGTGTAGTATTCAAAAAATTAGATTAAATCCCGAATGAAATACATTCGTAACATATTAAATTCCCGTTTTAAACGCAGCGGGAATTTTTTTATGGAAATAAATCAAATTCTTGGTTTTAAGCCTAAGGATATAAAGTATTTCAGAAAGGCTTTTACACACCGTTCTATGAACATAAAAGATAGCGAAGGAAATGCTATTAATTATGAACGATTAGAATTCTTGGGTGATGCCATGTTAAGCGGAGTTATTGCTTCTCACTTATATCTAGAAGTGCCTAGTGGCGATGAAGGTTATCTTACCAAAATGCGCTCTAAAATAGTAAGTAGAGAGCATTTAAACGAGTTAGGTAAGGATTTAAAACTTATTGATTTAGTAGAAAGCAAAATACCAAAAGGCCAATTTGGCGATAATATTCACGGTAACTTGTTTGAAGCTTTAGTAGGAGCTATTTTTTTAGACAGAGGCTATAAGTATTGCGAAAAATTTATTTATAATCGCGTAATTTTGCCTTATGTTGATATCGCGACCTTAGAAGGTAAAGTTATTAGTTATAAGAGTCTGCTTATCGAGTGGTGCCAGAAAGAAAAGAAGACTTTTGGGTATAACGTTTATGAAGATACGGGAAATGATGATGTTAGGCATTTTTCGGTTAAGCTATCTATAGATAATAAGGTTGTATCGAAAGCGCGAGCAACTTCAAAGAAAAAAGCAGAAGAAAAAGCTTCAAAGCGTGCTTTTTTCGTTTTTCAAAATAAAATTACTAAAACAGTTTAGCTAAACTTAAGCTCTACTAGAAAATAAAATTAACTATAACGTTTTAGTACCGATTCTTATTAAGATTCGTTATAAAATGTATTTAGTAATTGTTATATATACTATATTTACAAATATTAAAATGAAGTTATGGCTGTTCATAAACTGATACTTGATGATGTTTTTGACGATGTATCATACATATTAGTAGCAATGCATTGCTCGATTGAGGACTACCGTCTGGCCTTTCTTCTTAATAAACACTTAAAGATAAAACTTGCTAGAAGGTCTAAGGATTTAGATTTTAACAAGGGTAAATCTAACTATTCTATATTTGAATGGGAAGATAAAAAGCAGCTAACCACATGGAGTTTAGTGTCTAATACTTGTAAAACCGAGAGTTTTCAACAAATTAGTTATGAATCTTTATTTGATAATCAAGAAAAAATAACAAAAACAATTCATTTAATACCAGAATATAAGCGTGTTAATTATTTTTTAAAAATAGAAAACGAGTTCAGTTCAAGTAAAGAAAAATATATTTTAGATAATATTTTAGAAATATCTTTAATTGCAACTGCTTATAGTATTGATACAAATCAATTAAAATCAAAAGACAATTTAATTTTTAGCTAATGGCAACAAGAAAAAAAACCAAAATAGTAGCAACCCTAGGGCCAGCTACAAGCACGAAAGAAGTACTAAAAGCGATGCTTGAAGAAGGTGTTAATGTATTTAGAATTAACTTTTCTCATGCTGATTATAAAGATGTGACTGAGCGTATCACCATGATTCGTGAGTTAAACGAAGAGTTTGGTTTTACTGCCGCCATTTTAGGTGATTTACAAGGTCCGAAACTTCGTGTAGGAGTTATGGAAGAAGATGTTTTTGTAAACCCTGGTGACGAAATTATTTTCGCTACGGGTGAACGTTTTGTAGGAACTAAGGAGCGTGTTTACATGACTTACGATAGGTTTCCGCAAGATGCGAAACCAGGTGAACGTATTCTTTTAGATGACGGAAAATTACTTTTTGAAGTTGTTTCTACAGACGGAAAATCTGAAGTTTTAGCAAGAGTTGTTCAAGGTGGACCATTAAAATCTAAAAAAGGAGTAAATCTTCCAAATACAAACATATCTCAACCTGCACTTACAGAAAAAGATATTGAAGATGCTATTTTTGCTATAGGACTAGATGTAGATTGGATGGCATTATCGTTTGTGCGTCATGCTGAAGATTTAATACAATTGCGTGATTTAATAGCAAAACATGGTACACATAAAATTCCAATTATTGCTAAAATTGAAAAACCAGAAGCTGTAGAGAATATTGATAAAATTGTTACGCATTGTGATGGTATTATGGTAGCTCGTGGAGATCTAGGTGTGGAAGTTCCTGCAGAAGAAGTACCGTTAATCCAAAAACAATTGGTTTTACGTGCTAAAAAAGCGAGAATTCCGGTAATTATTGCTACGCAAATGATGGAAACTATGATAGATAGTTTAACGCCAACAAGAGCAGAAGTAAATGATGTTGCCAATTCTGTTATGGATGGTGCCGATGCTGTTATGCTTTCAGGTGAAACATCAGTTGGTAAATATCCTGTGGAAGTTATTAGACAAATGAGCAACATTTTAAAAAGTGTTGAAGATTCTGAATTAATTAAGGTGCCGCAATTACCACCGCATATTAGAACAAATAGGTATATTACAAAATCAATTTGTTATCATGCGGCGCTTATGGCAAATGAAATTGATGCTAGAGCTATTTCTACCTTAACAAATAGTGGTTATACTGCATTTCAAATTTCAGCTTGGAGACCTTCATGTCATATTTTAGTTTTTACATCAAATAAACGAATTTTAACACGTTTAAGTTTGCTTTGGGGTGTTCATGCGTTTTATTATGATAAGTTCGTTAGTACCGATGAAACTATCGAAGATGTTAATGAAATAGCTTGTAAAAAAGGTCATTTAGAAGTTGGTGATATGTTAATTAGTTTAGCTGCTATGCCAATTCAAGATAAAGGTATGGTAAATACTTTAAGAGTTACAGAGATTACTTCTTGTAGCATTTAAAACTTAAATTTTTTATATTAAAAACGCCAATAGATTTAAATCTATTGGCGTTTTTTGTTTGTAATTATATGGCTTGTTTATTAGAAAGTTCCTATAAAGTGGCTTCCTTCTACATTAACTAATTCTGCACCTTTTGTTACAACACCAGTTTCGGTATCTACAACATATATGTTTCCATTTTGTCCAACAGGAGTTTGAGTTAAGTATATTTCTGTTCCATCAACTACAAAACCTTGGTATTGGAATAAGTAGAAATCTTCGTGATATGGGATATCTTCAATTTTTTGAGCTGTTTTAGCATTTAAATCAACAAGAGCAAAAAATCCTTGAGCTCCAGCAACGCCTTCCGCAGAACCATCATGACGGTAAGCTAATACAGCTTTTCCGTTAGAGGCAGGTCTCCAAGCAAGAATATAAGCACCTTCGATACCTAAAGCTTCATCTAAATTAAAATCATAAGAATCGTCATAAGTGTTATCTGCATTGATTTTTAAAATATGAGAACCTTCAGGGTCATTCTGGTTAGCTTGATAAACACTTCCGTCATAAAGAAAAGCATTAATACTACGGTATCCGTTAGTATTTCCGTGTCCTACAGTTGATGTAATAACTGATGGATTTAAAAGTGATGGATAATCTAATACAATCGTTTTAGATCCTAAAATTTCATAATCGCTATCGCCTTCAGTAGTGGCAGGGTCAACTTTACTTAAACGTGCACCAATATATAATTTATCGCCAGCAGCATTTAAAGTTGGCATATCAATTCTAGAAATATAGTAACCTAGAGCTTCTTCTTCAGCTGTTAAAGGCACATCGTGCTCTTGGAAGTTGTTTATTAGCGAGTTTTCTAAATCTAAAGTTACTACACCAATAGTAGCATTAGTTCTTGTGTAATTTCCATCGGCATCAGCTTCATGTTCTGTAGAAACGTAAACGGCAGCACCTGTTTGGTCGCCATCGAATAATTTAATCCATCTTGGAGCTGTTCCTACGTAAGGCGCAATACTGATTTCTGTTCCGGTTTGAGTAAAGGTTTGTCCGCCTTCTACAAGATATTTAGTATAGTTACCACCAGTATCACCGGCGTAGCTAATGTTAAAAATAGTATTTCCATCTTCAGATGATTGTAAACGAGCCGTTCTGTTTGATGGTGCAATAAATCCGTTTTCAAAAGCTTCAATAGATACTGTTGGGTCTTTAGCGTCTTCACTACTAACGGAGTAAATTAAAGTACCGCCATTACCATCGCCAGGTTCTTCACTCATTCTAGCGGCTGCAACTGTTATCCATCTACTTCCTTCTTCACTTATTTCGTCTATAACTTCTTTTGGAGCATCGTCATCACTACAACTATAGGCCAATAATAAAATACTAAATAGCAAGGCTAAGGTTTTAAGGTTTAAAATTTGTTTTTTCATGTTTTTAGAGTTGATTTAAAATTTGTTGATTGTATAATTCAGTTTAAAATAAAAAGCACGTCCTGGTTTTTGTACCGAAAGGTTATCGTAAACGGGCTCGTCAAAAATGTTTTTAATATCGAAGCTCATCGCTAATCTTTTATTAGGGAAAGAGTAGGTAAGGCCTAAATCGTGAACCAATTGTTCGGGTACTTTAAAGAAATCGTCACCAACGGTGTTAGAGCCTTGAGATACTAAGTATGAAAACTCGTCTGTGAAATACACAGAGTAGAAAAGATTTAATAAAGATTTTTTCTGAATAAGTTCTTTGAATGAATACCTCAAACTACCATTCATTGTGAAAAAGGGTGTGTTCGGAATATCGAATTCTGTTCCGTTGGCGGTTTCACTTGTTAAATCGAAACGAGATATATTAAAATTAAAACCTAAGTTTTTATTGTACGTGTAGCTAAGTTGTGTATCTATACCTTTAGATTTTGCATTACCCTGATTAACGTATAAAATTAATTCGTCATCTACGTTTAAAGATGTTTCTATAGGTAATCCAATTCTATCTTTTATGTCTCTTATAAAAGCATTGGTCGAAATGGTAAAAGCATGTTTTTTTATTTTGAATCTACCAAATCTAAAACCCAAGTTGAAATTGTTGCTAACCTCTGGGTTTAAGCTTGGGTTTGCAACAACATTATCACCATCGTTACCAAATACTTCCGTTTCGTTAGGTAATCTAATCGCTTTTTCGGCCGATGTTAATAAGCTAACCGTTGGTGTAATAGCATAAGAGGCTGCAAAACCAAAACCTTCGTACTTATTGTTAGCGCTTACAACTTCATCAACTACGGTATCATTTCCTTCACTATCTGTTGCAATGGTAGGATCGATACTCAAAGTTTTTTGGCTATAATATTTACCAAATATGCTCGTTTTTAATTGGTTGTTAATAGCAGATAGCTCGTAGGTTAAAGCAAAAATATTTTTATATAAATCTCTAGTACCCATGAAGGTGTTTTCTAAAATCGTCCTTAAGGCATCGCTATCTTCTCTTTTAATACTGGAGTATGCATGGTTGAATAGTACTTTATGATGCTCGTTTATAGTATAAGATAATCCGGTTCTAACAGCAGCGACGTTCCTTTCTATTTTTGCTAGAGTTGGTCCGCCTTCTTGCTGAGAATCCCAAGTATATTCGTATTCATCTCCTCTAAAATCTACGGCTCTTTCTCCATTCCAACTGTATGCAGCAGCGATGGTATCATTTACAGTTCGGTTTCGTTTACCGTACAAAGCGTTTATATTTACATCAAAGCCTTCTGTAAAAAGGTCTCTCTTTTTGTAAATTAAATTACCTATCAATGCATCAGACTCTAAAAAACGATCTTTGTATGGTGTGATGGTCATAAAAGCGCCGTGTTGGACTTCTTTGTAATCATCGGAACTTGTTACTCCAACAAAAAATTGATCTGCCCATTTTACGTTTGTGAAACCAATTTGTGCCACGCCACCTGTAGATCTATATGCATCATTAAATCGTCTTGCAGTAATTGGGGTTTGCACACCACCTAAACCAGTAACCACAACACTGCGTCCGGAAACTTTATAATCATTGTCAGAATAATTATGAAACACAGAGGCCTTAACCGTAAAACCAGATTTTTCGAATCTATATAAACCGTTTACGTTAGTTTGAAATGTATTAAATGATCCATAAGAAGCTGAAGCATTCAAGTAGTTTTGAGTAGAATTATGAAGTATAATATTAATGGCGCCACCTAAAGCATCGTCTGCTAAATGTCCAGGAACAACACCTTTGTAAACCTCTATATTTTTAATCATTGAGGCTGGAATACTGTTTAGACTAAAAGAAGAACCATACATGGTGATTGGAACACCATCAATAAAAATTCTAACGGAACTACCAGATAAGCCGTTTAAACTATATTCTACATTGGAACCTAAACCACCATTCTGGCGAATTTTTACACCAGCTGTGGTGTTCAGTAAATCGTTTGTTTGAATGTTTCTAATACTAGCTTCCTTTGTTTGAATAACATTTACAGCAAAGCCTTTATCTTCAATTTGTCTTTTTACGGTTTTACCTGCAATTTTTATTTCTTTTAAATCTTGATAAGAGGCAAATGTTAATAAAATATCTACTTTTTTTTCTGAAGTATTTATGGTAACATCTACAGTTTTAACTTTAGCATCTAAAGAATGAAATTGAAGCGTGTAATTTCCGTAAGGGATACTTTCGAAGTAAAAATCACCATTAATATCTGAGTTTGCTTCCTTTTGAAAATTAGAACCTTTTAAAATAATATAGGCTCCTATAACTGGCTCGTTGCTGTCAAATTTAACTTTACCATATAGATCTCCGTCTTGGCTAAAAGCAAGAATACTGAAGAAGAACAATAAGAAAGTTGAAAATATTTTTACTGATGGCATGAGTAATTTTTTTACAAAACTACTCTTATTTATATTTAGTCCAAATAAAAATAATGGATTTGATGATAATTTAATGCAATGGTAGATTTACTTTTTATTTACAAGAAATTCTATACTCTCATTAAGAATATTTAAGTTTTTTGTGTCTATTTTTAATTATTCTAAATAGTGATATGTCCTAGATTTATACAATTAGATGAGTAAATAAGCAAAAAAATGGCTAGAAGTTGTTAAATAAAGTTAAGTTTGGGTGATTTTTAATAAATATCTTAAACTTTTAAAATCCAAATTTTAGCTGTGCGCTAACACTTTTTGGTTCTGGTGCTTTTTTAGTATCTGTATTTAAATTGGAAAGAGAAATGCCTAGTAATCTCACCGAATTACTCATTTTTTCTTGATAAAGTAAATCTTTTGCCGTTTCTAGAATAATGTTTTTATCACTTATAAAATAGGGAAGTGTTTTGCTTCGTGTTTGTAAACTAAAATCGCTGTACTTTATTTTTAAAGTTACTGTTTTGCCTGCAACTTTACTTTTCAATAAGCGTTTGGTAACTTCTTCAGAAATCTGTTCTAATTTCTCCATCATAAAAACTTCCGAAGATAAATTTTCACTAAAAGTACGTTCGGCGGCTAAGCTTTTTCTAATCCGGTTTGGCTTCACTTCACTAGTATGTATACCGCGAACCACGTTGTAATAATAGCTACCCGATTTTCCAAAGTGCTCCTCTAGAAATTCTATAGATTTTTGTTTCAAATCCATGCCTGTAAAAATGCCTTTTTGATACATTTTTTCGGCAGTAACCTTACCAACGCCATAAAATTTTCTAATATCTAGCGTTTCTAAAAATGGAATAACCTCTTCTGGATTTACTGTTTTTTGTCCGTTAGGTTTATTGTAATCGCTGGCAATTTTGGCAATAAATTTATTAATTGAGATTCCTGCGGAAGCTGTTAAGCCTACTTCATTAAAAATACGCGCTCTAATTTCTTCAGCAATCATAGAGGCGCTTGGATTACCTTTTTTATTTTGCGTAACATCGAGGTAAGCTTCATCTAAGGAAAGCGGTTCTACCAAATCGGTATAATCGAGAAATATTTTTCTAATCTTTTTGGAGATAGAGGTATAGCGTTCAAAATCGGTTTTTACGAAAATTAATTCCGGACAAAGCTTAATGGCCAAGTTTCCAGACATAGCACTTTTTACACCAAACTTCCGGGCTTCGTAACTGGCTGCACTAATTACGCCACGCCTGCCGCTTCCGCCAACAGCAATGGCTTTACCAATTAATTCCGGATTATCCAATTGCGCAACAGACGCATAAAAGGCGTCCATATCCACATGAATAATTTTTCTTATTGGTAAATCGGTTAACATAGTGTAAATTTATCAATTCATATTTAAGGGCAGTTCTTAAACTTAATATTTTTAAAATATTTTCGCTTTCGCGGAATTTCCTATGGTAGAAATAGAACGTAAATTTTTAGTAAAATCGGAAGCGTTTAAAGAGGAGGCTTTCAAACAAACACGAATAAGTCAGGGTTTTTTAAATACCAATAAAGAGCGCACGGTTCGTGTAAGGTTAAAAGGAGAACATGGTTTTATAACGGTAAAAGGTATATCTTCTAAAAATGGAGTATCTCGTTTTGAATGGGAAAAAGAAATTCCAAAAGTTGAAGCGGAAGCGCTATTAGAGTTATGTGAACCTTCAATTATTGATAAAACCAGATATGAAATAAAAAAAGGAAACCATATCTTTGAGGTAGATGAATTTTATGGCGAAAATTCTGGTTTAATTGTTGCAGAAATAGAACTGAATAGTGAAAACGAAACGTATATAAAACCAGATTGGTTGGGAGTAGAAGTTACCGGAGATGTTAGATATTATAATTCGCTATTAAGTAAACAACCTTTTAAATCTTGGAATAAAGAACTTTAATATTATTTATGATGAAAAAAATAATACTACCATTGTTATGTGTTTTATTGTTAGGGTCTTGTAAGAATGAGACAAAACAAGGAAATCAATCTGTTGATGAAATGGGTTTAAAAGAAACTGACACCATTATTGTTGAAGTTCCTGCAGTACCTGTTAAAAAATCAATTAAACAAATAAAAGAAGAATTAACAGCCAAAGGTTTTAAAACTTTTGATTACGTTGATGAAAAAACAAAGGATACCATACTTATGCAACAGTATTTTATGGCATTTTTGAAAAAAAGTGAGATCCATATGCAAAACGAAGAGGAGAGTGAACGTTTGCAAAAGCTCCATCTAGAACATTTATCTAAAATGTACGAGTTGGGTTATGCAGATATTTCTGGACCTTTTGGTGATGATGGTGATATTAGAGGTATAACCATCTATAATGTGCCAACTTTAAAAATGGCAGATAGTTTAGCGAAATCCGATCCAATGGTAGAAGCGGAACGATTAGAAATTGAAATACATCCATGGTGGGCAGCAAAAGGGTACCGTTTAAGATAATACTTAGGGTTTTAAGTAAAATTCTATTTATTGGAAATATTATAACTGTTTCCGCATTATTAATACTTCATTTTATTTTAAAAGATAGTATACAAAAGTTAGAATACTGGTTTTACCGATTTCCTTTACCTATCATAATTGTAGTTGTTTTAATGTTTTCTGTTTTTCTTGGAAAGCGTAGAAAGTACAATTTAATCCTAGCAGGGTTACTATTATGTTTATGGTTTTTTAGAAGCTTTAGCATCAGTTTTCCTGAAGATGTGATAGAGAATGATGTTGAAGTTGTGTTTTGGAATTGCGCTAGAGCTAATAGTTTTAAAACAGCTTTTTTAGAGAACGAAGGGATTCCGGATATTATGGTTTTAAATGAAGCTAAAGCAATTAGCTTAGATAGAGTAAAGAAAAAATACCCTGAATATTATTTTTATAAATCTGATTTTCAGATTGATATTTTTTCAAAAACACCTATTGATATAGAAATAGAGCAGGTATCGAAATTTAATTCGGCAGTAATTAAGTTTAGTTCTGCGGGTATTAATTTCTATGTTGTGGACATGGTAGCAAGTCTAGATGTGCCTAAAACTTGGGAGTTTAAATTTGAAAACAAAATTGTAAAAAACACCGAAAACACTATTGTTTTAGGTGATTTTAATGTGCCTTACGAATCTAGGTTTTTAAATGATTTAAAAGATCATTACAATCACTTTTTTTCCAAAAAAGGTAATGGTTTTAGAGAAACTTGGCCTTGGAATATGCCGTTGTTATCTATTGACCATATTTGGGTGTCTAAAGATTTGAAGATCATAAATTCTGAAAAGATAAATACAAGAAATTCCGATCATAGTATGATTAAAACTGTGATTAGAAAATAAGGCATTTCAAATAAAATATTAAAGGCTTTGTTTTGCAGCCTCAACAGTTTTCTTAGAGTTTCCTATAAAAATAGCGGCTTCATTTATAATTACTGGACGGCTTAAAAAAGTGTAATGCTCCAAAATGTATTGTTTGTAATCACGTTCAGTTAAGTCTTGGTTTTTTAAATCCATTTCTTTGTAAAGCTTAGCGCGTTTGCTAAATAAGGCTTCGTAACTTCCAGAAAGAGCTTCCATTTCCTCTAATTGAGTTACGGTTATAGGTTCTGTTTTAATATCTTGAAGAATATAATTGGAAGGAAGATCCAATTCTTTTAAAATTCTAATACAAGTGCTACACGTTTTTAAGTAATATACTTTTTTCATAACTTTTATTTAAAGCAAAATAAAGCTAATTTTCAGTTTTATGCCAATTGATTTAGAAAATGTTATTGAATAAAATGAATTTATTTTAGCCTGTATTTTGTTTTAGAAGTATATTTATGCAAAAATTAAAAATATGCAATTTACATTCGGCATCTTAGCTAATATTCGTGCTATGGCACAAAAACATATTGAAAATAATACTTTAGAGGATTTAAATAAAATTCCAGAAGGATTCAATAATAATATTATTTGGAATATAGCTCATATGGTAGTTACTACGCAAGTCTTAGTTTATAAGCTTTCTGGCTTACCAATGGTTGTTAGTGATGAGATGATTGGTAAATACAAAAAAGATAGCAAACCAGAAGGTGATGTTACTCAAGCTGAGGTTGATGAAATTAATGGTCTATTAATTTCTACCATTACGAAATTAGAAGCCGATTATAAAACAGGCGTTTTTAAAAATTATACGGAGTATACCGTATCTACCACAGGAAATACATTAAGAAGTATTGATGATGCATTACAGTTTGATTTGGTTCACGAAGGGATGCATTTTGGTTATATTCTTGCACTATCTCGCGCCGTTAAAGGTTAAGTAGCTCTCAATTTCATTAAAAGGAATTTCGAATTCTATAATACCTGTTGAATATGGGGCGATTTCGTATGCATTATAAAGTAAAACAATGCCTTCGTCGTTATAACCCATGTTTTCTGGTAAATTAAAAATGTCTAATTCCGATTCAAATATATCTTTATCTTTTGTGGCTTCTTTAAAATAGGGTGAGGCTATTTGTTTAAAAGCTTCGATATCGTTTATTAAATTTTCATTAGAAATTATTTTTCCAGTTGAAGCTTCAAAATTTAGGAATGAAATTTTTAGCATACCATGCGCACCACCTGTATTCGTATATGATGTTAAGGCAATACTTATAATATTTGGTGAAGTAAACATGATTTCACCATCAATTTGTGCTTCCCATACTTGAGTAGTTTCAGGAAAATCGGTTTGAAAGTTATCAAACTCTTTATTAAAAGTTGTAATACTTTCTTTAATAGTAGTTGTGCGAATACTTTTTGGTTCTCCAATATGTAAATCTGCTATAACCTCTTTATTAATTGCAGAGTTAATAGCATTAGAAATTGATGTATTTCCTAGAGCTTTCGGTATGTTAACTTCAACAATGGTATTTTCTTCTGTTGTAATATTTATATCTTCAAAAGTAGTGTCTATATCGTCTTTACAGCTGAATAATAGCATGAGAGAGCAAATAAAAAAGAGTGAATTCGTTTTAAGCATGGATGGTGTTATTTAGCAACATTAAAGATAATTATTGCATTTGAATACACCGAATTAAAAGGTAATAATATTAAGAGAAACATTAGTGGGGAATATTTCAAAAACAGGTATGGAACCTTATGTTGATTCTAAAAGGGAAAAGGCAGATATTTTATTTAAATACCTGCCTTTTCCCTTTTATATAAATTGAGTTTTATTAATCTAAGTAATAAATATAACCAACGTTAAGCCAAATAAGCCAATCGTTGTTTTTATTATAGTCTAATTGATGGTTAAGTCCATCAACCCAGTCACTAAAATAAAATTGTCCTCTTAAATCTATCATTAAATCTGATACGCGATCTAGCTTATATCGTATTCCAATACTAGATACTGTAGACCAAGTGCCACCTGCTGTAGCATCTACAGAACCAGGATCCCATTGAGAATAAAAATTACTAGCATCTGTGACATCACCTATAGCTGTAGGATCTGGGTTTGCGTAAGTAGTGCTTACACTTGGTGAAAAGGCCGTATAGTGAATTCCTAAACTAACAAAAGGAGCTATTCTAGGATCAAAAGATTGAAATGAGCGTATGCTTAAAGGATAAAATTCAAGTTGGGTACCAATATCAAAATTTTCTGCAACGCCTTTATGGCCTCTTAATTGGTTGGCTTCTGCTGAGTTTTTACTCGCATCGACCCAATGGCCAACATGTTCTAAATTACTTTTGTTGTAAGATATTTCGTTTCGTAATTTGAAATGATCATTAAAATAGGTGTCTGTCGTGTAGCAATTACAATCGGCTTCGTAAGAAAAGTTTAAATAATGAACAATTCCAATTCCAAAGCCTGAATTACCAAAATTTGTACTTGAGTTATCGCGTTGTCCAAAATCCGATCTAAATTGAACTGGGCCTGCTATAACACCAATTTCGTGAGAAAATCCCAGTTGGGCAAATGCTGTTTGGTAGGTAGCAAACACGCAAATAAAACAAGCTAAACGCTTTAAGTTAAGCATAATTAATATACTGTTTTTGAGGCATTAATAAAAGCAAATATAGAAAATCTCATCGAACTAACAAATGTTTATAACCTTAGAGCTAATAAAGTGTAAACTTGTATTGCGAATTTTTAAAAAATAACACTATATTTTTAAAGATAACGTATATTTGCATCCGATAATTGTATATTATATAATTTTTAATACATTTTATATTAAATGAAAAATAACATTAAAGCATTTTTAGATCTAGTAAAAGAACGAAATGGCAATGAGCCTGAGTTTTTACAAGCTGTAGAAGAGGTTGCGGAAACTGTAATTCCGTACATTGTTAAACACGATATATATTACGGCAAAAATATTTTGTTAAGGATGGTAGAGCCGGAGCGTGTCATTACATTCAGGGTTTGCTGGGTAGATGACGCTGGCGAAATTCAAGTAAATCGTGGATATAGAATTCAAATGAATTCTGCCATTGGTCCTTATAAAGGCGGATTGCGTTTCCATCCAACTGTAAATATGAGTATTTTAAAGTTTTTAGCTTTCGAGCAAGTCTTTAAAAATAGTTTAACCACGTTACCAATGGGTGGCGGAAAAGGTGGAAGTGATTTTGATCCAAAAGGGAAAAGTGATAACGAAATTATGCGTTTTTGCCATGCCTTTATGGGTGAATTGTTTAGACATATTGGCGCAAATACAGATGTTCCTGCTGGTGATATAGGTGTTGGAGCTCGCGAAATTGGATTTCTGTTTGGTATGTATAAAAAGCTCTCAAATGAGTTTACGGGCGTGTTAACAGGAAAAGGAATGTCTTGGGGTGGATCGTTAATTAGACCTGAAGCAACAGGCTATGGCAATGTTTATTTTGCACAAAAAATGCTTGAAACTAAAAAAGATAGTTTTGAAGGAAAAACAGTTGTAGTTTCTGGTTCTGGTAATGTGGCGCAGTATGCTGCAGAAAAAGTGCTACAATTAGGAGGAAAGGTGCTTACACTTTCTGATTCTTCTGGATATATTTATGATGAAGATGGTATCGATGCTGATAAATTAGCCTTTGTTATGAACCTTAAAAACGTTAAACGTGGCAGAATTAGTGAATATTTAGAGAGCTACCCGAACGCAACCTTTGTAAAAGGAAAAACGCCTTGGGGAGTTAAATGTGATATTGCATTACCATGCGCTACGCAAAATGAATTAAATGAAGACGATGCTAAAACTTTAGTTTCAAATGGTTGTATTTGTGTTAGCGAAGGTGCTAATATGCCATCTACAAAGGATGCTATTACGGTATTTCATGAAGCAAAAATATTATTCGCGCCAGGTAAAGCCTCAAACGCTGGTGGTGTAGCAACTTCTGGTTTAGAGATGACTCAAAATTCATTACGTTTTAAATGGACAAGAGAAGAAGTAGATAGTAAATTAAAGGATATTATGTCCGATATTCATAAATCATGTTTAGAGTTTGGAGAAGATGAAGATGGATATGTAGACTATGTTCGTGGAGCAAATATTGCTGGTTTTGTAAAAGTGGCCGATGCCATGTTAGCACAAGGAGTGGTATAAAGTCTAAAAAATAGGTTTTAAAAAAAAGCTTTCTGTTTTTGCAGAAGGCTTTTTTTGTTTTAGAATAAAAAATTTAGCTGTTAATCTTAACTTTAAGGGCTATAATATATTTTTTTGAAGCAAAACTCGTTAGTTATAAATATATTTGGATCAAATTAAACTACTAGTGGTTTTATCAAAGGATTCTATCTAAAATTAATAATTTTTTTGAAATTTCATAAATTATGGAATAATCCGATAAATATTTTGGAAAACGGAAAACCTTGTTTATACTTAAAAATGATGCTTAAAAAATTAATAATTTTTCTAATTTATATTTTGCCATTGGTGCAGTATGCTCAAGATTTTTCGAATATTTGGGATGGTTATTTTTCATACAATCAAGTCAATGATGTTGTAGTTGGAAATAATAAAATATATGCAGCTTCAGAAAATGCTGTTTTTAGTTTCGACCCACAAACTAAAGAATTAGAAGAAATTACCACAATTAATGGCTTATCGGGTGAAACCATTTCAACCATATATTACAGTGATGTCTATGCGTTGTTAGTGGTTGCTTACGAAAATGGTTTAATTGAAATTGTTTTCGACGACGACGATAATGTATTAACTGTAGTCGATATTGTAAATAAATCTACTATCGGCGATGGCGATAAAAAAATTAATCATATTAATGCTTATGAAAATTTTATTTATTTGTCTACAGGTTATGGTATTTCTGTATTCGATCTAGAGCGTTTAGAGTTTGGAGATACTTATTTTATTGGAGACCTAGGAAGTCAGATAGAAGTGAGTCAAACCACTGTTTTTGGTGATTATATTTATGCAGCTTGCCGCGATGGTGGTGGTTTGAAAAAAGCTGCTATTGCTAGCCCAAATTTAATCGATTATAAAAATTGGCAGCTAGTAACTGGTGGTGATTTTTTGTCTGTAGAAGCAAACCAAAATAAATTGTATGCTATAAATACAAGTAAAAGAATATACGAGGTTAATAATGATGTGTTAACTAGTTTGTTTGTGTTTTCAGATACGCCTTTAAAAATGGTTGCTGCAGAACAAAATTTAATTGTAACCACTAAAAACAATATTTTTGTTTACGATATCGATTTTAATTTGCTAGTTCAAGCTTCAAAAAGTACAGATTACGATACCGATTTTAATGCGGCCATAGTTAATAACGATAATATTTATGTAGGTACCGATAATTTTGGTGTTTTATCTACATCTTTATCAAATCTTGCTAATTATGAAGAAATTTATCCAGACGGACCTTTATTAAATGCTCCTTTTTTAATTCAATCCGAACCTAATGGTATATGGGTTACTTATGGAGAGTATTCTTTGTATTACGAGCCGCTTTCTGGCAATAGGGGCATGAGTCATTTAAACGATGGAACTTGGATAAATACAGCTTATAGTGATTTGTTAGGAGCTACTCATTTAAATTATGTTTCTGTTAATCCTTCAAACAACAATCAAGTGTTTGTGAGTTCTTTTTTTCAAGGTTTATTGGAGTTTAATAACGACGAGCCTACTGTTTTGTATGATGAAACAAATAGTGCGTTAGAATCGCTTCAATTACCAGGGAATTCAAACTATAGAAGTATAAGAGTTGGTGGGTCTGTATTTGATAATAATGGTTTGTTGTGGACTATAACGAGTTTAGTCGAAGAACCTTTGAAATCATATAACCCCGTTGGTAATCAATGGGTTTCTTATAGTTTTGAAGATATAATTGAAGATGTAATAAATGATAATTTAGGGTTTAGCGATTTAATTGTAGATGATAATGGTACAAAATGGATAGCAAGTTTTTCTAAAGGTATTATTGGTTTTAATGAAAATAACGGAAGTCCGTTAATTAAAAATATTAGTGAACTCGATGGTAATTTACCTATTAAAACAGTAAGAGCATTAGCTTTAGATAATAGAAATCAACTATGGGTTGGTACTGATCTTGGTTTAAGAGTTTTATATAATACATCTGGATTTTTTACAGATGAAAATGTTACTACAGATGAGATTATAATTATTGAAGATGGTATTGCAAAAGAACTCCTAGCAGATCAATATATTTCAGATATAAAAGTGGATGGAGGAAACAATAAATGGATTTCCACTATTGGAGCCGGTGTGTTTTATCTATCTTCAGATGGGCAGGAAACTATATATCATTTTACAACCGATAATTCACCATTGCCTTCAAACGATGTCAATGATATTTCTATCGATGAGACTAATAGCCTCATTTATTTTGCTACAAGTAAAGGTTTAGTTTCATTTAAGTCGGGAGGCTCAAGCACAACGGAAGATTTAGAATCAGTTTACGCTTATCCAAACCCAGTGCGTCCAAACTTTAATATCGTTGAAAAAAAGGTAACTATTAAAAATATTTCCGATAACGTAAATATCAAAATTACGGATATAGAAGGTAATTTGGTAGCCGAAGCGCAATCTCGAATTAATCTAAGATATAATAACTACAACCTTGAAATAGATGGTGGAACCGTATTTTGGAATGGAAAAAATATGGCAAATAATATTGTGTCTTCTGGAGTGTATTTAGTTATGATTTCCGATTTAGATACTTTCGAAACTAAGGTTGTTAAACTAATGGTAGTTAGGTAATGTTAGTTAAAACCAACGCCATAGTGTTGTCTAAACTAAAATATAGAGACAGCGATTTAATAGTAAAATGCTATACCAAAGAATTAGGTGTTGTTAGTTTTTTACTTCGTGGTGTTTTAAAAAGTAAAAAGGGTAGCACCAAAGTTGCATACTTTCAATTGTTATCTCAGTTGCAAATTACTGTTAATTATAAATCAAGTCGCTCGCTGCAAAGTTTAAGCGAGGTGAGGTTAAATCATCTATATGGTAGTTTACATACGCATGTTTTAAAAAGTGCTATTGTCATGTTTCTGTCCGAGGTTTTAAGCAGTGCTTTACGCGAAGAAGAATCGAATGAAATCCTATTTAGCTATTTAGAGACTACTTTATTATGGCTAGACGAACAAAGTGATTACGCTAATTTTCACTTATTATTTTTACTAAATTTAACGAAGTATTTAGGCTTTTATCCTGATGTCATCGATAGAGAATTAAATCATTTTAATTTAGTTGAAGGTAAATTTCAAATTAAGCAAGACTTCAGAAATACTATAACAGGTGAAGATTTAAACCTGCTTAAAAAACTATTGGAAACAACATTTGATACCTTACAAGATGTGAAAATTAATGCGAGGCAAAGGCAATCGTTTTTAAATATGATTTTGCTATATTTCGAACTACAATTGGGAAGTTTTAAAACACCAAAATCATTAAAGATTTTTAATCAAGTTTTTAATTAAGCATGAAATTTTTTTATAGCATATTTTTCTTTTTTTTAATTTGGGCATCCTGTGCTCAAAATGTAAAGGTGCTTAATAAAAGAACCCAAGAGCCTATTTTTGGAGTTGCTATTTATAATGTCGATAAATCGAAATCGGAAGTTACTAATTTTAGAGGCGAAGCCTCGTTGAGTGAGTTTCAAGATACCGAAGTTATTTATTTTAAACACTTATCCCACGTTTTAAAGCAAACTACCAAAGTAGAGATTGGATCGTTAAAAAAAATATTTCTTGAATCGAATACCGAAGGACTTCAGGAAATTGTTATTTCAGCTTCAAAATTCGAACAAAGCAAAAGAGATATTCCGCAAAAAATAGTAAGTCTAAACGCGGAAAATATACAATTTACCAACCCACAAACTAGTGCAGATTTATTAGAAACCACGGGGCAAGTTTATGTGCAAAAAAGCCAAATGGGAGGAGGTAGCCCAATGATTCGAGGATTTTCAACCAATAGATTATTAATTACCGTTGATGGTGTACGTATGAACAACGCTATTTTTAGAGGCGGAAATCTTCAAAATGTAATTGCAATAGATCCTTTTTCAGTACAAAACACAGAAGTAACTCTAGGCGCAGGATCGGTAATTTATGGAAGTGATGCTGTTGGTGGTGTTATGAGTTTTTATACCCGAAAACCTCAATTATCTTACACCGATTCCCTTTTAATTAAATCGAATATTGTTGCACGATACGCCTCCGCAAGTAATGAAAATACAGGGCATTTCGATATTAATTTGGGTTATAAAAAACTAGCATTTGTTACCAGTGCCAGTTATACCAATTTTGGAGATTTAAAAATGGGTAAAAACGGCCCAGACGATTATTTAAGGCCAGAATATGTTGTAACAAGGAGTGATGGCGATGTTATTGAAGAAAACTCGAATCCATTACAGCAAAAGTATTCGGGTTACAATCAATTAAATTTAATGCAAAAAGTTAGGTATGAACCTTTGGAGAATTTAAGTTTCGATTTAGGTTTGTTTTACACCACATCGTCTAATATTCCAAGATACGATCGTTTAATTCGATATAGAAGTGGCACTTTACGCTCTGCAGAATGGAATTATGGACCGCAAAATTGGTTTATGTCTAATTTGCAGATTACTAAATTGAGTAGTAACTCTAATCTTTACGATAAAATAAATGCGACAATGGCGTATCAAAATTTTGAAGAAAGTAGAATGGATCGCGATTTTCAATCATCCATCAGGAGCATTCGGGAAGAAGCTGTAGACGCTTACTCATTCAATTTAGATTTAGAAAAAACTATAAACTCTAAAATGCAATTCTTTTACGGTTTCGAGTATGTTTATAATAAAGTATCATCAATTGGTTCCGAAGAAAACATAGATACAAACATATTAACATCAACAGTTTCTCGCTATCCCAATGGTGCTACTTGGCAATCTGCTGCGGTTTATTCTAGTATAAAATATAAACCAAATACCAAGTTTGTATTTCAATCTGGGTTGCGTTTTAATCATGTTATTTCTAAAGCAGATTTCACCGAAAACAATGTGTATTTAAATTTACCTTTTACAACTTCTAAAAATGAAGCTGGTGCGCTTACAGGCACAGCAGGAATAAGCTGGTCGCCAAATAATATCATACAATGGAAGCTTAATGCGTCTTCGGCCTTTAGAGCACCAAATATTGACGATATTGGTAAGGTTTTCGATTCCGAACCTGGTTCGGTGGTAGTTCCAAACAATAATTTAAGACCCGAATACGCTTATGGTGGTGAACTCGGTTTAAAATTGAATTTCGACGACACAGTTATTTTAGATTTAAACACCTATTATACGTATTTAGATAATGCTTTGGTGCGCCGAGATTATAGTTTAAATGGTGAAACCGAAATTATGTACGATGGCGAATTAAGTAACGTACAAGCCATTCAGAATGCATCAAAAGCATGGATTTATGGTTTTGAAGTTGGATTGAAATACCATATATCAAAACAGTTAAAACTAACTTCGCAATATAACGTTATTGGTGGCACAGAAGAAGATGAAGGTATTGAAGTTCCAATTAGGCATGTTGCTCCATATTTTGGAAATACGCACATTACGTGGGCTAGAAACAAGTTGAAACTAGATGCTTTTGCTAATTATAATAACGAATTATCGTATAATCAATTAGCGCCTTCAGAAATTGAAAAAGATTATATATATGCTCTGGATGCTAACGGAAACCCTTATTCTCCGGCTTGGCACACATTTAATTTAAGAGGCCAATACCAAATACATAAATCTACATCGGTTTCGGCAAGTGTAGAGAATATAACCAACAAACGCTACAAAACCTATTCTTCTGGAATTGCAGCGGCTGGAATAAATGTTATTTTAGCATTAAAGTATACTTTGTAATTTCGGTGTAAACCTAATTATCTTTTTATTGCTTTCTTTGTGATTACAGCATTGTTAGAAAGTTGAACTTGAGCAATGTAAACTGCAGTATTTATGTTTGAAAGCCTAAACGTTTCAGAGCTGTTTTGTCCTTCAAATTGGTATAGTTTTCTACCGTATAAATCGTAAATAATAATCGATTTAATAGTTTCGCTAGTTCCTGTTTTAAAGTTTACTTGGTCGTTATCTAATTGAATAATTTGTAACGTATTTTCGTTAGTAGCTATATCGCTTACCGAAAGCGTAGTGTCCTCTTTAAAAACAATTTGAAAACGTTCTTTAAACTCTCCTGTTTCCGATGTGAAACTATAATCGCTATCCGATAAGTTATGTGAGATGTCAAGCAAATCATCTTTTAAATAGACCGTGTTATTGTCAAGAAAATCACCCTGTAGTTTGTCTATAGATATTGTGTATTCTGTTTCTGCATTGATAAATGAGTTGAAACCTAAATTGATAATCTCATCTTCATTTATACTTTCTGAAGACTTCCCTTGAATGGCGAATTTTTTAATAGAGCCTTCTATGGTAGAGTAAAGTGCAGCACCGCTAGTTGGGTATTTATCAGCATCAAAGACTAAACCATCATCGTCATTAGTTGCGCCATTTACATAAGCTATTAAAATTTGATTGTAAACACCATTATCAGATGTTAAATCAAGCCATAATTTATCTGCAATAGTTGTACTGCTAGATGTGTTTTTAGAATTAGTGCCTTTAAAAAATTCGCTATTTGCCGTTATATCAGTTAATCGCATTGCATTGTTAAAAATAACTTCGCCCGTTGCAATAGCTCCAGAAACAGATGTTGTTGGAGATGAGTTTGAATAGCCTACAAAAAAGGCTTGACCCGACGGAATTGCTCTATGTCCTGTTGATGTTATTACAATTGGTAAAGTTCCATCGCCTCCAGCAGTTTCGCCAGAGCCATTTATAATAGCATAATCATTATTTGAAAAATTGAGTTGTTCGTTACCGTTAGCAGTAGAGGCAGGCGGTGTGTTGTGAGACCATAAAAATATGGCTCCACCTAAATCAGCTGTGCTAGTAGTGCCATCGTTGGCCAATAAAAACAAATCGGCATCAATAGCAGAAGGATAAGGGTTTCCAATAAAATTCCAGTTTGTGTCGTTAAGTTCAGAATCATTTCTATGAACAGGTACAGATATAACACCGTTATTAAAGGCGCCTTCAAAAGTGTAGCTAAATTCATATGGAGCACTACCAGGGCCAGCAAAGCCTACAGGGTCGTGCATAGATGCGTAACCAACACCTGTTTCCATAACTGTCGAGCCGTTTACATTAAGCCAATCGTCACCATTATCATCAATATCATCTTGTCCGGCAATAGTTGCGTTGTTGTTGTTAGTTTCTGCCGTAGCATCTAGAAAATTTTCGCTAAGAAATTTATAGCGTCTGTTCGATTTAGATTCAGATAAACCATTATCAATATCTGCTCCTGCTACAGGAGAACTCCAGGCGGTGTATTCGTACCAATAGTTTGTTGGGGCGGTAATTTTTGTAACTTCAATATAACCATTGTTAGTAATGGTGCTTGAGTCGTCATTTTGTACAAATGCGCCTTGAGATGCCACATAAATGTTTGCATTTGCTTCTACAGTTAGGTCGTTTTTTACTTCAACAAAGGTGTTGTTTGCAATGGTTAAATCGAAGTTTGAGCTAACGGTTAAACTACAAGCTTGAATGTTTCCATTACTACTAGTATCGTAGTTGGCATCAAGAATCGCTTCTGTTGTTAAATCTGGTGTGCCTGTACTCCATGTTGATCCGTTCCAGATTGAAGTTGATAAGCAACAAGAAGTAGGAGCATTTCCAAAACCTGTCATATCTTCACCGTCGGTTATTTCATCAAACCGGGTGCTTGGATCTGACCAACCGGTAAGGTTACCCGAGCATAAACCATCTTTAATTTGTAAATTATTATTTGCCGTAGAGACTCCTCCTCCAGTCCAAGCACTACCAGGGTCAGAACCACAAGTTCCAAAAACATCTTGTAAAGCTCCGCCTAAATATAATTGTAAAGAGTCGTCTCCATTAAAGTCAAATCCGTAATCTGTTGTTCCTGATAGATTTGTTCCATTCGAATTTGCATAGGTAATTAAATTTGTTGTTCCTATTACCCATACTTCATTAGCTCGTAAAGTTCCCGAAGTAATATTTATACCAGATAAAATTGAACAAGCTCCTCCATTCCTTCCTAGATAAACCCGTAGGTTATTTGTAGGTGAAAAAACAATATCTGAGCCTGATACATTGTATATTTCAATACCTTTTGGAGTAGTTCCCGAAGCAGCTTCTATATATTGGCTAATCATTATTTGTGATTGTCCAATATTATAAGCTAAAAGCATTAATATTATAAGAGAGAATTTTTTCAAAACATTTGGGGTTTTATAATTATCTTTTCATTTTTAGTAGTAACAACACCGTTAGAGACTTTCAAAATTTCTAACGGTACTGTAATTACAAGGGCAAAATTACATATTTTTTATACTAAAGGGTATTTGTATAGACGCAATGCCTAATTAATACGTTGAATACCTTTTATTTATCGATAAACTTTAGTTTTAAACTATGTAAATTTCAATTTTATTTAATCTAATTGTTATTTTTGTTACTTATGCAGCGTTCCATAAAATCTTATACTTTACAAGAAGCCACCAAAAAACTGGAGCATTATTGCGCATATCAAGAACGTTGCCATCAAGAGGTTAGGCAAAAGCTAATCTCTATGCACATGATTCCCGAAATTGTAGATGTCGTTACCGTTCATCTTATCGAAAATAATTATCTTAATGAAGAACGATTTGCGAAGGCTTATGTTCGCGGCAAGTTCAGAATTAAGCATTGGGGCAAAGGTCGATTATCTTTTGAACTCAAGAAAAAGGACATTAGTAAATTTAATGTAAATCAGGCACTTGCCGAAATCGAAAATGAGGATTACATCGAGATTTTCAATGAGTTAGCCGAAAAAAAGGTTGAAACCATAAAAGAGAGCAACGTTTATAAGAAACGTAAAAAATTTGTAGACTATTTTCTATATCGCGGTTGGGAGTCTTACTTGGTTTACGAAAAAGCGCACGAATTAATAAAATAAGGCATAAAAAAAAGCTGATAGAAAATTATTTCTATCAGCTTTTTTTGTGAGTTTCATCCTTAAAAAAATAAGGATAAACTAAAAATTATATGTTAAATACCATACCTAAATTAACCGTAAATTGGTTGTTTAAAGATTCCGCAGCTGTTAATTTTCCAGTATCATATTTTGCTAAAGGCGTATTAAATTCTGTGTAAACACCAAACCCATCAGAAAAAAAGTAACGTGCTCCCAAGTGTCCACCAAAATTGTGTAATCCAAGACTTAAACCAGGGTAAATATCAAAATTATCGTCAACATTAATTACGTTTCCAAGATTTGCATTAAAACGTGCTTTAAGATCTGCACGATCACCAAAATCGGCATCAATATCATTATTAACACCTAATACGTAAGTTCCCGATAGGCCTATAGAAATATTTTCGCCAATACCATAATCGTAACTTAAGTTAAGTCCTGTTCCATTATCTTGCAAGTTAGCACCAACTTGAAATTTATTATCTCCCTTACCTGTAAATGCTTGCGAATGCGCAAACGATACGCTAAGTATAACTAATGCTAATACTATTAAATTTTTATTCATGATTTGAGTTTTATTTTAAGTCGGCAAAGGTATTACCAACTTTTTTAAAATCAAAGGTTTAATTCATAAATGCTTATTTGTACGCAGTATGGCTTGTTCGTTTTTCCAATCAATCCAATTTTGTCCCTTAATTCTACGCATTAAGTTATCGTAATTTCTCATAATAAAGAGGTTGTATAAGGCTTGTCCGAGGTTTTTTGGGTTTCTAGCAATAGCGCGTAAACTCATAGAGAAACCAGGTGTAATGTAGCGCATATAGTGCCAATAACCTTCGGGCATATAGAGTACTTCACCATGGTTAAGTTCTGTTTTATAACCCTTTGCTTTTTTTAATGCGGGCCATTTGGCGAAATCGGGATTATTAAAGTCGATATCCTCGCGAGAAATTAATGAATGTGGGACTTTATACAAAAAATCATTCTGTTTTTGGTCGAATAAAATACATTGCTTTTTACCCTCGAAATGAAAATGGAAAATATTAGCCAAATCAATATCATAATGCATAAAGGTATGCGAGTTTTCACCACCAAAAAACAACATAGGGACACCTTTTAAAAGGCGTAAACCAAAATCGGGAAACGTGAAATCCTTCTGTAAAGCTGGGATCTCTTTTAACGCATTCCATAAAAATATTCTAAATTTAGTAGGCTCACGCTTAAGTAAATCAATATACTCGGCAAGTTTCATTTTAGCATGTGGCTCGTTAAAACCATCCTTGAAATCCACAGGCCTATCATCGTAAAGTGGTACGGTAATATCGCCGCCAACTTGCTTCATGTACTCTAAATTCCACTTAGAATAAGCAGGCCAGTCATCGATAAAATGTTCGATAACCACAGGTTTTTGTGGAATAAAATACTGTTCTAAAAAATCCGCTTTCGTAATGTGTTTTACGCGCGGAATATCCTGTAAGTTCAAGGTTAAAGCTAATTTTGTATTCGGTGTCAAAGTTAACAAAACGCGACCGATTTAAAAACACTAATTTGGGCTTTACCCAAAAGGGTCGCGCTTTCACTACTCGCTCCTCCTTAGGTCGGGAGCTCAAACAGGTCGTTCAATCGCTAACGCAAAAGAAAATCCGCCTTGTTTTTTACAACTCGGCGGGGTTTTATAAATTATAATTATCAATAATATTAAAAAAAATGTAGTAAAACTTAAAGCGTTCCTCGTTTAGCTTGTTCACGCTCAATAGATTCAAAAAGCGCTTTAAAATTACCCGCACCAAAACCTTTAGCACCCATACGCTGTATAATTTCGAAAAATAAAGTAGGTCTATCTTCTACAGGTTTCGTGAAAATCTGAAGTAAATAACCTTCCTCATCAGCATCAATCATAATGCCTAATTTTTTAAGCGCTTCAATATCTTCGCGCAGTTCGTGGCTGTACTCTTCTAATCTTCCAGGTACGGCTCTGTAATACTCCTCGGGTGGTGTAGATAAAAACTCAACACCTTTAGATTTTAATTGGCTCACCGTTTTTATAATATCATCTGTTGCAACTGCAATGTGTTGCACACCAGCACCTTCGTAAAAATCTAAATATTCCTCAATTTGCGAACGTTTTTTTCCTTCCGCAGGTTCATTTATCGGGAATTTTATGCGTCCGTTACCATTACTCATCACTTTACTCATTAAGGCCGAATATTCGGTATGGATTTGCTTATCATCAAAAGATAAAAAATTGACAAAGCCCATAACATCTTCGTAAAACTTAACCCAAACATTCATTTGATTCCAACCCACATTGCCAACCATATGGTCTATGTATTTTAAACCTGCAGGTTCTGGATTATAATCCGATTTCCACTCCACGAATCCAGGTAAAAATGCACCCTTATAGTTTTTGCGTTCTACAAACATGTGCACAGTTTCTCCGTAGGTGTAAATACCAGCACGAACCACTTCTCCATGTTCGTCGGTTTCTACGGTAGGTTCCATATACGATTTTGCACCACGGCTTGTAGTTTCAGCGTAAGCTTTTCGAGCATCTTCCACCCAAAGGGCAACTACTTTTACGCCATCGCCATGTTTTACAATATGGTCGTTTATTTTCGACTTACTATTTAAAGGCGTGGTTAAAACAAGTTTAATTTTATCTTGTGTAAGTACATAACTCACAGAATTTTTAGAGCCAGTCTCTAAGCCTTTATAGGCGTAAGACTGAAAACCAAAAGCGGTTTTATAAAAATGGGCCGATTGTTTTGCATTTCCAACGTAGAATTCTACATAATCGGTTCCTAAAAGCGGTAGGAAATCTTGTGCGCCTTCAAATATTTTTTCTAATCCGTAATTCACTGGTTTTATATCTTTACTCATGATATCTTATTTGTTAGTTCTGCTTTTTATTGGTCTTCCTCAAAAGTATCTTTAAGCCGTTCAACATCAATGGTGTCTATAATAACTTCGGTATCATCGTATTCTGTGTCACTGAAAATGCTATCGTTTTCATATTCATAAATTTCTTCAGTTTCAAAGTCTTCAAAATCTTCGAAGTTTTTAAATTCATCAAGAAACCCTGAGGATATCATGGTTCCGTAAAATATTAACGCACCTATAAATATTAGGACAATAATGCCGTTAAAAACAATAGCAATAATGTTTATTACTTTCCCTGTAGATACATTGCTTCGTGTTTGTGGTGTGTAGGCTTCCGGGTTATTGGCGAATTCTTTTAAACTTTTATTAGCGCTAACTAACCCAATAATTGCAATTATTAATGGTATAATAGCGAAAATACCATAGCAACAACAGCCAGCAAAGCCAAATACGAGTGCTACAATTCCTAAAATTAGTGTAGCTGGATCGGCTGGTAATTTACTGTAATTCATATAATAAACCCATAATTAAACTTCTGGTTTGGAAGGTGCTCAAACTGGGGATTTGAGTGTTTTTAGGTTAAGCGTTTTGTTGGCAGGTTGGTTAGCCCTGATTGCAGCGGCATCCTTTTTAAAAAGCCTTAATATAGACTTTATTTTAATTTTAGCTAAACCTTTATTAAAACTCGAAACCCTGAAATTTGGTAGGGATTGGCTTTGTAAAAAGATATAGCGGAAAGCAGGATTAGCTTCTTAGTCCTTTTATTATTCTAACCAGGACTTATAATAATTTTCGTCGGCAATTTTCATGGCTTCCTCGGTTAGCATAAGTGGTTTAAAAGTATCGACCATTACAGCGAGTTCGTTAGTTTTGGTTTTGCCAATACTGCGCTCGGTTGCTCCCGGGTGTGGACCGTGAGGAATGCCTGCGGGATGCAAGGAAATATGACCTTGATCGATATCATTACGGCTCATAAAATCGCCATCAACGTAGTATAGAACTTCATCGGAATCGATGTTACTGTGGTTGTATGGGGCCGGAATTGATTGCGGATGGTAATCGTAAAGACGCGGTACGAAACTACAAACCACAAAGGCATCGGTTTCGAAAGTTTGGTGCACTGGAGGTGGTTGGTGTATGCGGCCGGTTATGGGTTCGAAATCGTGAATGGAAAGGGCGTAAGGATAGTTGTAGCCGTCGTAACCTACAACATCAAAGGGATGCGAGGCGTAAACCATTTCTATAATATCATCTTGTTTTTTTACTTTTATTAAAAAGTCGCCGTTTTTGTTATGGGTTTCTAGTTCTTGTGGACGGCGAATATCTCGCTCGCAAAATGGAGCGTGTTCCAAAAGTTGCCCAAACCAATTGCGATAGCGTTTTGGTGTGTAAATTGGACGACGCGATTCTACTATAAAAAGTCTATTATCTTCGGTATCGAAATCCATTTTATAAATTACACCACGCGGAATTATAAGGTAATCTCCATATTTAAAATCTATGTTTCCTAAGTGCGTGCGTAATTTTCCGGTGCCTTTATGGATAAAAATAAGCTCGTCGGCATCGGTGTTTTTATAGAAATAATCTTGTGTGGATTGTTTTGGTGCGGCTAAAATAATAGCACAATCGCTATTTACTAAAACCGTTTTTCGGCTTTCTAAATAGTCGTTTTCTGGTTTTACTTGAAAACCTCTTAGACGATACGATTTTATGTTGTTTTTTAAAGCAATTTTTGGAGCTACGCTGTATTGGTTTTTTATTGCTTTTACTTGCGTTGGTCGCTGCTCGTGGTAGCTATTAGTTGCCATACCATCGAACCCAATGGTACCAAAGAGTTGCTCGGCGTATAAACTGCCGTCGGGTTTTCTAAATTGTGTGTGTCGTTTAGGAGGAATGCTTCCTAATTTATGATAAAAAGGCATACTTTTTAGAATTATAAGTTAATAATTAAAAGCTTTGAAGCGTGTGGCTTTAAACTTAAAAAAAAGTGGTTTAAAGATATAATATTGCCTGCCTATTCAGGATTTCTCTTGATAAGGAAATTAAGGTGCTGAAGTAAATTTGCCCAAAAAAGTGTCATATTACTACAAATATCGTGAATTTTTAAATTATATATAGGTAAATGGAATTTATTTTGAGTAAATCGTAGTGCTCGGGCTAGAACCAAAAACCTAAATTGAAAAACCAAATGCTTTGTTTAAGATCGGGCGAATAGCTGTATTTTACTTGAATTGGGCCAACTAAGGTTTCCATGGCGTAAGCTAATGCGTAACCACGGTTATCGGGTAGAGAGAACCATTCGCCAGATTCGAAAATATCATCGTCTACGTTAGCCCAATTGGCTTCGAGTGTAATGTGATGTTTTTTTACAATTTCATAATCGGCACTTGCAAATGCCTTTACGTAACTATTACCCGTAAGGGAAACATAATCGTGACCAAGGAAAGGAATAAAATTATTAATAAAATTATTACCGTAACCACCAAGAGCAAAATCGAGTGTTTTTGTCGATTTATCTCCGGTTTTAAATCCGCCACTTGTTTGGAGGTTAAACGACATTTTATCTGAAGTGCTAAAGGCGTAACCTATATCGGCCTTTGCTATAGAGAACTTTTCAAAGCTTTTATTGAAATTCGATGCAAATAAATACATGTGTAAATCCCCATTAAAATAAACTCCTTTTTTAGGAAAGTATTTATTATCGTACGTGTCAAGTTTTAAGTTTCCAAATACGCTTAGGTAATCTGTTTTTTCGAATACAAACTCTTCATCACTACTGCCGGTTAAAAAGGTTTCCGAGCTAAGTTCTAAACGTTTGTGCTCTGCGCCTATACTAAAGGCGAAATCTTTTCTAAACAGTGTTTGTAGGTAAAGCTGATTAGTTTGGTCATCTAGTTCTGTGTTTACTTTATTTAATCCTGTGGCGTCTATTTCGCTGTCTTCTAGTAATAATTGTGCACTTATGTTTTTAGTAAATGTGTTAAATCTAGAACGGAATCCAACACTCCAGTAAAAACCTTTATCTATTAAATAATCGAAATTATAACGGACATTATCTCCTAAAATAAAATCGAAAGATGCGATGTCATTTTTAAAAAGCAATTGTTTTTTTGTGATATTTACAAGGACTGCACTTTTATATAAATCATCATAATGGATGCCTAACTTTAAAAATGTAGTATTTTTTGTTTCGGTTAAGTGAGTTTCTAAATTATAAGTTTCAGAAGTTCCTGT